>REAG01000136.1 GCA_004294265.1 Cytophagales bacterium
TTTATTTTATTTATTCATGAAAATTAGATATGGCGGCAGACATAATTACTGTTCATCCTCAAAATCCTGAACCTCGAAAAATTGCAGAAATAGTAAAAAGACTTAAAAAAGGTGAAGTAATTATTTATCCAACCGATACAGTTTATGCTATCGGATGTGATTTGCAAAATGCCAAAGCGGTTGAAAGGGTTTGTAAACTTAAAATTTCAAAGCCTGAAAAGATGAATCTTACTTTTATTTGCCATGATATGTCCGATATTTCAAAGTATGTTTTAAATCTAGAAACTCCAATTTTTAAAGTTATGAAATCCCTTTTACCTGGACCATTTGCCTTTATTTTAAAAGCAACTAGCGAAGTGCCACGCATTTTAGGAGTAAGAAAAAAAACTGTAGGTATTCGAATTCCAAACCACCCAATTCCACGTTTTATCGTAGAACTTTTAGGTAATCCTTTAGTAACAACTTCTATAAAAAGTGATGATTTAATTTTAGAATATACCACCGACCCCGAGCAAATTTACGAAGACTATAAACACTTAGTAGATATTGTTATTGATGGAGGTATTGGTGGTAATATTCCATCAACTGTACTTGATGCCACAGAATCAGAAATATTACTTATCCGAAAAGGTCTTGGCGAATGGAAATCTTAAAACAATAATTTTAACTAAACTTTTGAAAATTAATTTTATTGTGAGGTTATATTCTTTTATTTATTTTGCAACAAAAATTAAAAAAAGATTTTTAAACATTAAAAAACTTCAATTTTTCCTAATATTGTAAATATTTACAACTTCAAATCTATAATTAAACTTTAATTTATTCATGAAATATATTTTAATCTTACTTATTCTAACCTCATTTTGTGGCTTTACAAAAGATAAAAATAGTGAAAAAAAAGATACATTAGTAACCATTAAACCACCCAAAAAGAAAAAAAGTTTTGATGATAGTTTAAAATCTTACAAAAGATTTGGAGGATTATTCAAGTTTTATCAAGATACCACCAAAGGCACTTTGTTGATGGCAATTAAAAAAAGTCAATTAAATAAAGAATATATTTATTTTGCATATAGCGAAAACGGGCAGCACAATTCCGGGACTTTTCGTGGTTGTTTTCGAGATAATAAAATTTTTACTATTCGTAAGTTTTTCGACAAATTAGAATTCATGGTTTTAAATACCAATTTTTATTTTGATAGCACAAACGCTCTCAGCAAATCTGCGGACGCAAACATTAGTAATTCTATTTTATATTCCAAAAAAATTACTGAAACAGACAATGAAAAAGGTGAGTATTTAATAAATGTAGATGATTTATTTTTATCCGAATTATTACACAGAATAAAACCAACTGCTCCAAAAGGGGTTCCTGCTGATAGTTATTTTTCATTGGGAAGTTTAAGTAAAGACAAATCTAAAATATTGAAAATTAGAAATTATCCTCAAAATTCGGATATTTTGGCTGAATATGTTTTTGAAAATCAATATCCAAGCGTTGGGGGCGGTTCTGAAATTGCTGATGAGCGAAATGTGAGTATTTTAATTCAACATTCATTTTTAGAAATGCCAAAAAATAATTTTACGGCACGTAAAGATGATTATAGAGTAGGTTATTTTATGACTGCTTCTAATGATATGACTTCCCCAAAAGCTACCAATTATCATGACGTTATTCACCGCTGGTTGTTAGAAAAAAAAGATATAAACGCCTCATTATCAGAACCTAAAGAACCAATTGTTTGGTGGATTGAAAAAACTACACCTCGAGAATGGCGAGAAACGATAAAAGCAGCTGGACTTACCTGGAACAAGGCTTTTGAAAAAGCGGGATTCAAAAATGCGGTTCAAATTTTTGAACAACCAGATACTGCCACATGGGATGCTGGCGATATTCGTTACAATGTTTTAAGATGGAACTCATCACCAAATCCAATTTTTGGTGGCTATGGACCAAGTTTTGTAAATCCTAGAACTGGGCAAATATTGGGCTCTGATATCATGTTAGAATATGTTTTTCTTACCAATAGAATGAAATTAGAACACTTTTTTGACAAAGCGGGGCTTCATTTTACACATCAAAATAATGAAGAGAATCATCATTGCGGACTTGAAAATTTATTGCAACATAATATTCAATTCGGAAATTTAACAGTTGCAGAAACCGACTCTTCCCAACAAACCGAATTGATGAAACAGGCAGTTTATTACTTAATTTTGCACGAAATGGGGCATACTTTAGGTCTTACGCATAATATGCGTGCAAGCCAAATGCTGAAAGGCGATAAATTAAATGATACAAATTTCACTTCTCAAAATGGTTTAACTGCTTCGGTAATGGATTACCCTACCATAAATATTGCTTTAGATAAAAATAAACAAGGCGACTATTTTACTCGTGTGCCAGGAATTTATGATGATTGGGTAATTGAATATGGTTACAAACAATTTAAAGACAGTTTAGAAGAAAAACAGGAACTTAAAAAAATATTATCTCGTTCTACCGAACCCGCTTTGGCTTATGGCAATGATGCCGATGATATGCGCAGCCCTGGTTTGCATATCGACCCAAGAGTGATGATTCATGATTTGTCTGGGGATGCCATAACTTATATGACAGACAGATTAAAATTGACTACTTCTTTGGCAGGAAATGTGTTTAAAAAATATACTAAAGTTGGTGAAACTTACCATGAACTTAGAAATGCTTTTTTACTTTTAACAAGTGAACAAAGTAATGCTGCCACGGTTATTTCAAGATATGTAGCTGGAATTTATGTAGAACGTCAGCCAGTGGGGAGTAACAAAACACCTTATATACCTGTTTCACTAGCCGAACAAAAACGAGCTTTTGATGCGGTTTCGACTTATATACTATCACCAAAAGCATTTCAATTTGGGCAAAATATGTATGCTTTTTTGCAAACCCAACGCAGAGGATTTGGAAATTATGATAATAACGAAGACCCAAAAATTCATGACAGAATTTTAAATATACAAAAAGGAGTTTTTGACCATTGGTTGCATCCAAATGTATTGAAAAGAATGAGCGATAGTCGTTTGTACGGTAATAAATATGATATTACAACTTTTTTAAACGATTTATCTTTCGCGATTTTTAATGAAGATATGACTAAGCACGTTTCTACATTTAGGCAAAATTTACAAACCGAATTTGTTAGTAGAATGGCTCAAGTAATCAAAACAGAAAATTACGCTTATGATAATATTTCAAAAGGAAATATTCATTTTCAATTAACAAAAATTAAAAAAATGTTAAAATTAAATTTAGGTATTGACTTAGAAACTCAAATTCACAGAGAAAACTTGATTAGAATCATCGAGAAAGCGTATGAAACGAAATAAAATTTTAATTAGTATGACTATGACTATGATTATTAAAAATACAAAAAAAATATACCTTTATATATGAGTAAAAATGTTAAAATTTATTTTAGTTCAAAACATAATTTTAAGTGTTTTGAAAAATAAAATAATAATTTTGATAGTAAAAATGGTAAAAGTGAATATATTTTAAAAAAAAGATTAAAATATTTTGCAGTAATCATTATTAATACTACTTTTGCAATCCTTTTAAGAAAACTGAAATATAAAATCATGGCAAACATTTGTCAAATCACAGGTAAGAGAACAAGAGTAGGTAATAATGTATCTCACTCAAATAATAGAACTAAAAGAAAGTTTTATCCAAACTTACAAACAAAGAAATTTTTTCTTGAAGAAGAAAATAGATGGATTGAAATAAAAGTTGCAGCATCTGCAATAAGAACAATCAATAAAAATGGTCTTTCAACAGTATTGAAAGATGCATTCATGAAAGGTAAATTAACAGCTTAATTCGCTAAGCAAAAAATTAATATCATCAAACAATGGCTAAGAAAGGCAATAGAGTTCAAGTAATATTAGAATGTACTGAACATAAAAATAGTGGTCAAAAAGGTACTTCAAGGTACATAACAACCAAAAACAGAAAAAATACTACTGAGCGTATTGAGCTTAAAAAGTATAATTCAATTTTGAAAAAAGTAACAGTTCATAAAGAAATTAAATAAGATTAGAAATGGCTAAGAAAGTTGTTGCAACATTAAAGAAAGAAGGCGGTAAACAATGGGCTAAAGTAGTTCGTGCCGTTAAAAATGATAAAGGAGTTTATACTTTTAAAGAAGACATGATGCCTTCCGATGAAGTTCAAGCTTTTTTGAGCTCTAAAAATTAGTTTAGAATTTAACTATATTTGCATTAATAGTCCTTTTATGGGACTATTTTTTTTACCCATTTTTTTCATACTTTTATATTTCATTTCAAATTATTCAATTTTTTGAATTTAATTTTAAAACAGTTTGTTTTAAAAAATACGTTAATTAATATTTTATTTGTTTATTAAAATTAAAATTATACTTTTACAAATTATTGATTTAATTCAAGAAAAAATTATATTATTTTAATTTATAAAAACATGAAAATCAAAAATTACTTATTTTATTGCGTGGTAGTAGTTATTTTTATCTTTAATACTTTTTCAAAGGCTCAAAACATTGTAATAACTAATCAAACAGTTTGTGGTGGTCTTTTTTATAATATACCTATTGCAAATCCAGTTGGTTTTACAACTTACACTATGTTTTTAAGTAACTCAAATACCCCATTTGCTTATTCACCTCCAATAGCTAATGAATCATCTTTTTTACCCAACGCACAGCTTATGTTTAATGCAATTAATGTACCCAAAGGCGTATCTGTTGCAACTATTTCTGGGTACAAATCTGATATAGTTGGCAAAGTAAATGAAGGGATTATTACAGTTGATGGATTTTTGAATGATGGATGGATTTTAGATAAAAACGCATTTTACAGAAATTCAGGTATAAATAACCCTCCAGTTTCATTATTTTTTAATTATAGGTATGATAATAAATTCGTATATTTTGCAGGTAGAGTAGTAGATAATTCAATTGGAACTAATCCAGGTGCAGACAAAGTTGAGATTTATTTAGATGCTTATAACATTGATTTAACTACATTGGCTGGAAATTACTGGCGTTCTATTCCTCAGGATCAGGATTCTTCAAAGATAAAATCTGCTCGTCAAATAGTAATACCTATGGATAGTTATTTGAATCCGGGATTTAGAAAAAGAAGTACAAATCAAATTCCCTCTGCTTATGCTTGGCCAAATAATAATGTTACAGAAATAAGAGATACCTCTGGTATTTTATGTGTTGTCAGAACATTTTCTGGAAACTCACTTCCTTTATATACTTCAACTAATTTAACACCTACGGGCATAAATGGTCTAGGATATGATTTTGAAATTGCAGTTCCGTTGTATAATTTTTTTGGATTATCTTCAAATTATATTATAGACCCAACAACGCTTAATGGCTATAGTTTTGGCTTTAATATTACTTCAAATAATTCTAGTGGTCAAATATTTCATAGTTTAGGAACTGACAATGGTAATAGTTATCAAAATACAGCAAGCTTTGGGTCTGTAACTTTTTCTGAATCTAATCCACAAGCATTTTCATCTTTTGTTGGACTGGTAACTATTACAAACCTAAGTCTACCAGCAGCTCCAACTTTGATATCTTCAGTAGGAGATTGTAGTACAGGTCTAACTATTTCTGGAATTTTAACATCTTCGATTTCTGGATCAAATAGTTTTTGGCAAGCTAATACTCTAAATGTATTAACTGTCAATTCAATATCAAATGTAAGAGTTTTAGACTTACCAATTCCAAAAGAATTATTCTATAATACTTTGTTTGAAAATGGTTGCTGGTCAGAAACCACAACTATTCCTATTATTCCTGCTCCATTGCAAAATAATGGTTTAACTTCTGTAACCGTAAGTTTAACAGCTTGTAATTTTGCTACTTTTAATGCTTCTACAACAGGTATTGCAAATCAAAATTATTATTGGCAAACAAGTATTTCAGGAATTTCTAATGCTTTGCCATCATTGGAAGCCTACACCATTACGGGTGCTTTTGAACAAACTATTTATTTGAAAGCTCAAAACACTATTACAGGATGCTGGTCTGAACCATTAACGGTTGTAGGAACACCAAGTACTGTTCCTGGCATAACTCCTGAAGCTATATTTGCAAGTTCTTTGCCTGGAAATTGCGTTGGTGCAGATGTTTTTTACACCACTACTGCTTCGGGATCAAACGCTTGGTTTTGGCAATTTACCCCAGATGGCGAATCATTTTCTAATAATACAAATTTGGCAAATCTTACAAGTTCGGGTATGATTTATTTGCGTTCTAAATCAAATAATTGTTGGTCGACTGCTCTTGGAACAAATATAAACATAAACGATGTAGCAATCAAAACCCCAGAAGTTATTTTTAACTCATCTATTGCAGGAAACTGTGTTGGAGCAGATGTTTTTTACACCACTACTGCCTTGGGTTCGAGTGCTTATTTTTGGCAATCAAACGCTAATGGCACTTCAAATGCAAATAATACTAAACTATTTAATTCCAACACATCTGGTTTGGTTTATTTGCGAAATTTCAGTCAAGGTTGTTGGTCTTCAAATGCAATTAGTTATAATGTAGATCTAAATAATTATACTATTCCTTCTCCTATTGTTTCAAATTTAACATATTTTATCAATGAAAATGTGAGTCCTTTAACTGTATCTGGCTTAAATAATTTGGGAACAAAATGGTTTATGGATGCTAATAATGCTTCAGTTTTATCAACAGCACCAACACCACCAACAACTGAAAAAGGTATAAAAGAGTATTTTGTAGCTTATACATTACAAAACTGTGTAGGTCCAAAATCAATAATTTCAGTTGATGTAAAAGAACCATTAATTTCAATTCCTAAATTGTATGGAATGACCGCCAATGGAGACGGTGCAAATGAGAAATTTGTGGTTGATAATATTTCAAGTTTTACAGGTAATAAAGTAACCATTTTAGATAAATGGGGAAATATTGTTTTTGAAAAAGAAAATTATGTAAATGAATTTGATGGAAAATCAAACGGCAAAGATCTTCCATTCGGCAGTTATATGTATTTAGTTGATTTGAAAGATGGTAAAAAACCAATATCTGGTTCAATTATATTATCAAGATAATATTCAATAACATTAAAAATTTAAAAATAAATTCATCTTAAAATATAAAACATAAAATATAAAATGAAAAAAATAAAAATAGTTTTTATGCTTATAATAGTATCTTTGGGAGTTTATGCCCAAAGTGATAACCGAGGATTAATTCAATCTACGCAATTTCCAGTCAATAATTATATGTTAAACCCTGCTTATGCAGGTGCAGAAGAATATACAAGCATTCAAGGTTCATTTCGCAGAAATTATCTTGGGCTTGAAAATGCACCTCAAACCATGTATTTGAGCGTTCATACTCGTTTGCAAAAAAACAAAAAAATAACGGTTGATAAAATTGCCAGAGTTGATACCACATATCCAAACAATTTTACACTTCCAGTTCGTGGAAGAAGTGCTACTTTATATCGTAATTTAGTTCAACAAACCACAGATTCGCTTATAAAAAGAGACGAAGAAGATAAAAAAGACTATAAAAAACGATTAGCAGAAGCTAAAAACAAAATGCTTACACGTCCATATCATGGCTTAGGTGGACATTTAATTAACGAATCTTTTGGAGGATTATCTCGATTTGGTTTAGAATTAACGTATGCATATCATTTCTTTTTGAGTGCCAATACAAGGCTTTCTTTTGGAGCAACCTTAAATTTGGCATCCAATTCTAGTGCTGGAATTGAATACCGAGATGCAGAATCTATGCCTTTAGCTTCAAAACTAACACCCGATTTGAATGTAGGAGCTTTTTTATATCACAATAAATTTTATTTAGGACTAAGTGCAGTTTCATTATTAATGCCAAATCCATACAAAAATTTGGCTGGTTCAAGCAAATTAATGCCTATCATTATTGCCCATGCAGGCTATAAATTTCAACTTAACGATGATGTTTTTGTATCTCCCAGCATTGCATACAGATATTTTACTGAAGGCGTTTTACCCATGAGTTTTGATGCAAACTTACGAATGAATATAAAATCTTTTTGGTTTGGGTTTGGATATAGAAACAAAGATGCCATTTCTGGAATGTTAGGAATTAATATTGCACAAACATTTGATATAAGTTATTCTTACGATTTTACCATCGGACCAAATAGCAAATATACTCGTGGTGGCGGGTCAGAAATCATTTTAGGATACCGTTTGAAACGTAAACAAGGATCTACAAAATCATTATTGTTTAATTAATTTATTAAAACTTTAAAATAAAATCAATGAAATCAACTTTTATATTTCTATTTTCAACCACTATTTTGAGTTCATTATTGGCTCAAAATCAAATTAAATATACTAATCCAGTTAAATTAGATACCACAATAAATTCAATTTGTGATGAAACTTCTCCTGTAATTTCTAGAGATGGAAAAATGATGTTTTTTACTCGTTCGTTTTGCGATAAAAATATTGGTGGAATTTATTCAGGACAAGATATTTATGTTTCTAAAATGAATAATGATGGCAATTGGACTTCCGCTCAAAAGTGTATTGGCTTAGTTTCTAACCGTTTTGAGAGTGCTCCTGTTGCAATTTCGCCAGATGGAAAAAAATTATATGTTACTAATACAGTTGCTTCGGATTCTAAATCGGCTACTTTTGGATTGTCAATTATGGATATTGCTGCCGATGGTTCGCTTTCAAATCCAAAAGAAGTAAAAATTAAAGATTTTGAATTAAAGAAAAATACGTTTATTGGTTTTCATCTTTCAAAAAGTGGCGATAAAATGTTTATTTCTCGTTTTGCCAAAGATTCTACAGATTTAGAAGATATTTTTATTTCAAAATTAGATGAAACTGGAAATTGGTCGCAACCTTTCAATTTAGGCAAAGATATTAATACAGCAAGTTTTGAATCTTCACCTTATTTGGCTGATGACGATAGTACACTTTATTTTTCGACAAGCGGACGTAGTGATGGAAAAGGCGATGGTGATATTTATGTTTCTAAAAGATTAGATAACAGCTGGACAAAATGGTCAGCCCCAATCAATATAGGTTCAAATATAAATACTGCTGGTTTTGATGGTTATTTTACACCTGTTTCTCCCGAAGAATATTATTTAGTAAGTGGTAATAATAATGATACAAATGGCGAAATTTATAAAACAAAAAAAATAAGAAATGAAAATACTTTATTAGTAAACCTTATAGATAAAAAATCTTCAAAACCTTTGGATGTAGCTACTGTAACTTGCTTTGATTTAAAATCAAAAAAACTTTTAAATACATCTGTCGCCCAAAATGGGATTGCAAAAATTAGTATTCCGTTGGAGGCTCAAAAATATTATTTAGTTTCGCATGCACCAGGCTTTGTTTCCATGGAAGAAAATTTTAATGTCCCTAATATGATGATCAATAAAGACACAGCCGTTGCTATGGCGATGTCTCCAATTGAAGTTGGGCAAAAAATCCAACTAAATCATATTTTCTTTGAACGCTCAAAAGCCAATTTATTAGAAGAGTCGTTTGTAGAATTAGGATTACTAACAGAAGTACTAACTGAAAATCCAAACATGGAAATCTTAGTTTCAGGACACACAGACGGGCGAGGAATGCCAAAAGCCAATCAAAAATTATCAGAAGCGAGGGTAAAATCAGTAGTAGAATATTTGCAAACAAAAGGAATTGATTCTAAAAGATTAAAATACAAGGGTTTTGGAAGTAGCCAACCCGTAGCTACAAACGCCACAGACGAAGGTAGAGCAAAAAACAGAAGAGTTGAGTTTACGATTTTAAAGTAAAGTAAAATTAAAAAAACAATTCTGCTCACTAATATTCAAAAAAACTATTATTTTTTTTAAGGGAACTCCTAAAAACCTCAATTCTGTTGAAGTCCTCCCATTTCGATTTTGCGGTTTCGTAGCATAAATTGGTTGAGGTTTTTAAAAATAATATTGGGGTTTTTAGAAGTTCCCTTAATAGTATTTTATTATGCGAATAAACAAAACCTTTTAAATGATAATTAATTATTTTTACTACAAAAAGAACTTTTTTTGATGTTTTTTGATGTCCATATCCAATAAGATAGTTTTGTAATTTAGTGAATTCATATTTTAAATCATTGGTTTTTAAACGCTATACAAATTTATTTTCAGCTAGAATGTTTCATGATTTATATAAAGTCCAATAAATAATTACAATTCCTTTTTAACTTTCCCCATTGGGGAAATAAGAAAGGGGTTTTCTAAAAATTTAATTGTAAATGTTTAGTGGACTCAATATAAGTGGGTGGGTTTCCATAGTTAGTATTTTTTTGTATAAACAGAATTGATTTTTAGAGGATTTATTATTGTTTTTTTATCTAAATATGCTCATCAAAGCATTATTATGCCATGCCTGTGAAGGTGTTATATTGTTATTACATTTAGGAAAACCAATTGCCGAAACTGTAAGCTACTTTTTAAGCGGTTGTGGTTTATTTATATTTCTTGGAAACCAGTAAAACAGAACTATAATTTTGAGTTTTAACAACTATCTATCTAACTAAAAAACACGCTTTAGGCGTGTTTTTTAGTTAAATATAAATATAAAAATAAATCCTAAAGTGCTACTTCTGAAATAAATTTAATTCTCATTAATCTTATTTCTTCTAGCGAATATTCTTCTTCGCCCAAATCTACCAAAGCTGTTTCGGCATTGTCGGTTTCTGAAGACATAAAATAACTATAAATTTCGTCTTGTTTGTCTTCATCAATTACTTGCTCAATGTAGTAATCAAGGTTTAATTTTGTTCCAGAAAAGCAAATATGTTCTATTTCGCTTAATAAATCATCCATCGGCATAGATTTAGAAATAGCTATCTCTTCTAAATCGACTTTTCTATCTATTTGTTGAATAATAAAAATTTTGGTTTTAGATTTATTAACTGCCGATTTCACAACTACATCTTGAGCAGTAATTATATCGTGTTCAACTACATATTTTTTGATTTGCTCCACAAATGGTTTTCCAAATCTTTGAGCTTTGCTTAATCCAACGCCATTTACATGGCTCAATTCTTCAATAGTTGTAGGATAAGTTGTACTCATTTCTTCCAAAGAAGTATCTTGGAAAATTACATAAGGAGGTACGTTTTTTTCTTTGGCAACCTTTTTTCTTAAACTTTTAAGTAAATCTAAAATTACGGGATCAAAAGATTTGCCTGTACTAGCAGCCGAATCAGGAATATCTCCGTCTTCATCACCAGCACCATCAAATTTGTGATCTTCAGAAAACTCAATATCTTGAGGATTATCCAAAAACTCTTCCCCTTTTTCAGTAAGTTTCAAAACACCTACATTTTCAATGTCCTTTTCTAAGAATTGATAAACTATACATTGGCGAAAAACCGAAGACCAAAAGTCTTCTGTTCGGGTGGCACCTTTTCCGTAAGTTTCTAATTCATCGTGATTATAACTTTTTACATAATCATTTTCAATACCTCTGAGTACATCTACCAAATGGTCGATGCCAAATATCTCTTCCGTATCAACTACTGTTTGTAATGCTAGTAGTACTTCTTTCATTGCTGCGTATTTTTGTTTAGGTTTTAGGCAATTATCGCAAAATCCACAATCTTTGTCAAGGACTTCTCCAAAATAATTTAATAAATGTCTTCTTCGGCAAACCGAAGTTTCGGCATAAGAGGTCATTTCTGCGAGTAATAATTTTGCATTATCTCGCTCACTAACAGGCTTATCCTTATTGAATTTCTCTAATTTTTCTATATCATCATAACTATAAAACATCAAGCAATTGCCCTCCATTCCATCTCTTCCAGCTCGTCCTGTTTCTTGATAATAACCTTCTAACGATTTTGGAGCATCATAATGAATCACAAATCGAACATCAGGTTTGTCTATTCCCATTCCAAAAGCAATAGTTGCAACTACTACATCTACATCTTCGTTCAAAAATGCATCTTGGTTTGCCATTCTTATTTCCGACTCCAAGCCTGCATGATAAGGAACCGCTTTTACGCCATTCACTTTTAATAAGTCTGCAATTTCTTCTACTTTTTTACGACTTAAACAATACACGATGCCTGATTTGCCACTGTGTTGTTTTACATATCTGATGAGTTGTTTTTTTGCTCCTAATTTGGGTTGAATTTCGTAATATAAATTTTTCCTATTAAATGAAGTTTTAAAAACACTCGCATCTTCCATTTGAAGATTTTTTTGAATGTCGATTTGAACTTTTTGAGTAGCAGTTGCTGTAAGTGCAATCACGGGTGGATTGCCCAAAAGCTCCACAATCATTTTTATTTTTCTGTATTCAGGTCTAAAATCATGTCCCCATTCCGAAATACAATGCGCTTCATCTATGGCAATAAAAGAAATATTAGCACTTTTTAAAAATTCTATATTTTCTTCTTTTGATAATGATTCAGGTGCTACATATAAGAGTTTTATTTCACCACTTAAAACTTCTTTTTTTACTCTTGTAATTTCGGCTTTACTTAAAGTAGAATTCATAAATTGTGCGTTTACATTAAACGCATTCATTTGATCTACTTGGTTTTTCATTAAAGCAATAAGAGGAGAAACTACCAAAGCAGTACCGCTATGCATCAATGCGGGCAGTTGGTAGCACATAGATTTACCAGCACCCGTAGGCATGATTGCAAATGTGTTTGCTCCCGACATTAAGCTATTTATTACTTCTTCTTGTATTCCCTTGAAACTTGAAAAACCAAATGTTTCTTTCAGCTTTGTTTTAAGATCCACCTCTTGATCAACTATCATTCTAAATGATTTTAATTGTACTAAACAATTATTTAATATAATATTTTTCGGATTTCCTAAAAAATTATCTAAACTTCAATATGAAATTAAGAAAATTTATGAATAGTACAATTTTTTTTTTGATTTTAATTTATTTTATGTAATATTTAAATAATTTTAAAGTTATTTATTATTAAATTTTTGTTAAATTTAATAGTAATTAACTTCAATTTATTTGTTTTCTTATTTTCAAAAAAATACTTCTATAAAAAAAGCATTTTTTTTCAAAAATAACATTACATTAAATAACTAATGTTATTTAATGTATTTAAAATTAGTATAAGAATCTATAAAGCAATTTCAAACTGAACTAAATCTACAAATGATTGCACTCTTTGGTCGATTTGAGTTTTTGAAAGATTAATAATGCGTTCTGTACCAAATTTTTCTACACAAAAACTAGCCATGGCAGAACCATAAATAATGGCGTTTTTCATGGTTTCAAACGAAATATCATCATGTTTGGCTATATATCCAATGAATCCACCAGCAAATGTATCACCAGCACCAGTTGGGTCAAAAACATCTTCCAAAGGTAAAGCTGGAGCAAAAAACACTTGTTCTTTGTTAAATAAAAATGCTCCGTGTTCACCTTTTTTGATAATCAAATACTTTGGTCCCATTTGCAAAATCTTCTTTGACGCTTTCACAAGCGAATATTCTTTTGAAAGCTGACGTGCTTCTTCATCATTAATTGTCAATACATCCACCATCGAAATAGTTTCCAATAAATCTTCGTGGGCTATATCCATCCAAAAATTCATGGTATCCATTACAATTAATTTTGGGCGTTTTTTCATTCTATTTATAACAGTAGATTGAACTTTTGGAGCCAAATTTCCGAGCATCAAATATTTGCAATCTTGGTAAGATTCAGGAATAATTGGGTCAAAATCTGCCAAAACATTCAATTCAGTTACCAATGTATCTCGGCTATTCATATCATTATGATATTTTCCTGCCCAAAAAAACGATTTTTCGTTTTCTTTTATTTGCAAACCCTTGGTGTCAATGCCATGTTGTTCAAGCAAATGTATATCCGATTTTGGAAAATCTCCACCCACTACCGCAACTAAATTAATAGGTTTTTTAAAATAGGAAGCTGAAAGTGCTACATAAGTTGCAGCTCCACCAATGATTTTATCTGTTTTTCCAAAAGGAGTTTCTATGGCATCAAAAGCCACAGAACCAATTACTAATAACGACATAAATTTCTTTTATTTTTAAATTTTATGCAATCTTAGTTTATTTGTTACAAATTTCTAAAAAAATGAAAAAAATTTACCTAAAAATTATTATTTGCTTTTTGGTTTTGGATATATCGGCTCAAAAAATGCCCTCAAAATCCATGCAAATTTCTTTGAAAACAGTAGCTGAAAAGTTGGTTTCTCCTGTAGGAATGGCATTTCCTGATGATAATTCGGGTCGTAAATTTGTGATTGAACAGCGTGGATTCATTTATATTATTGATAAAAATAATCTACTCTTGGAAAATCCTTTTTTAGATTTGAAAAATAAAATATCTAAGCTTTCATCTAATTATGATGAAAGAGGTTTGTTAGGATTGGCATTTCATCCTAAATACAAAGAAAATGGACGTTTTTTTGTATATTACAGTTCGAGTTTGCCTCAAAATGAAAACGACCATATAGGAGTGCTTTCTGAATTTAAAGCAAATCCAAAAGATGCCAATAAATCTTTGTTAGAAGAAACGGTAATTCTTACAATTCCGCAACCTGAATGGAACCATAATGGCGGTCAAATTTTATTTGATAAACAAGGGTTTTTACTACTCGGATTAGGAGATGGTGGCAGTGGCGGTGATCCACACGGAAAAATAGGAAATGGGCAGAATATAAATACGTTGTTAGGTAAGATTATAAGAATTGATATTGATAAATTTCCATACCAATCGCCTGCAGATAATCCTTTTATAAATAAAGATGGAGCTGATGAGATTTATGCTTATGGTTTACGTAATCCTTGGCGTTTTTCTATTGATAAACTCACAAATCGTTTGTTTTGTGGAGACGTTGGTCAAAATAAATATGAGGAAATTAATATTATAGAAAAAGGAAAAAATTACGGATGGAGAACGATGGAAGGCTTTCATTGCTTTGAGCCTAACAAAAACTGTCTAACGAAAGATTTAGTGTTACCAATTTCTGAATATGATCATTCCGAAGGAGCAAGTGTAACTGGCGGGTATGTATATAGAGGCAAGAAATATCCTAAAATGTATGGAAAATATATTTTTGCAGATTGGCGTGGCGTAATATTTGCATTAACCGAAATGCCTGATAAAACTTGGAAAAGAGACGTTTTAAACACCGATTTTTCAGGATTCAAAAACTTAAATATTAATTCGTTTGGCGAAGATTCAGATGGCGAATTATATCTTTTAGTTCAAGATTTAGATGGTCCTTTTCAAACGACAGGCAAGGTTTTAAAAATAGAATTTCCGTAGAGACGCCATGAATGGCGTTTCCCAATAATAAAAACGCCATGCTTGGCGTCTTTACCTAAATAATAATAACGCCATGCATAGCGTCTCTACGCAAATAATAAAAAACGCCAAGATTGTCGTCTCTACGCAAATAATAAAAGACACCATACTTGGCGTATCTACGGAAATAATAAAAGACGCCATACATGGCGTCTCTACTTTGGCGTCTATAAAATTTGATTTTAATTCAATTTAAAATTTTGAATTTTCTTTTTCTAAAAAAGATTTTTCAAGATTTACATAACCAGCTTCGTTGCAATATTTTTGACCATCTGTCAAACACCATTTTAAAAATGCTATTGCTAAAGGATTTGTAGGTTTATTTTTTGTAAATAAATACAACATTCTTGAAGGAGGCGTTGGAAAACGGTCGTATTTTATGGCATTTATTAGAGAATCCAAATTTTGATATACATTTTCAGAACTTTCCAAGATACCATTTCCATTTACATCATAAGGAATTGGCGTTAAGCCAGGGTAGGGTAGGCGAGTTTGAGAATCATATACATACAAAGTATTATTAAAACCAACCCCATTAACCGATTTTTTTACGGCTTCTGCAACAGCCGGGTCTCCAAAAATACCAATTCCTTTTAAGTCATCTTGATCGGCTTTCAAAAATTTTGCCCAACTTTCAGTTACTCCGCCCGCATCAGAACGCTTATAAACTTCTATCGGGCTGTCGTTTTGATTGCCCACCACTTGCCCCCAAGTGGTAATTTCTTTGGTTACATATATTTTATTGAAGATTTCAGCTGAAATACCTTTTTTGAAAATCTCTTGAATAACAGGGTTTTGACTATTTCCTGTTGCTAAAACTGCATCTTTTCCGATAGCAACTCCAAAAGCACCTTGTTTGATTTCACTTTCGTTCAAATCTCTACCCGCCATTCCAATATCGGCAGTTTCGCTAAGAACATCAGTCACGCCTTTGCCCGTACCGCCTGCAGTAACATCTATAATAACATTTGGGTTTAATTTTTGAAATTCCTCAGCCCATTTAACAACGAGCGGATAAAGTACAAAAGCACCCGAAATTGCTAATTCACCTTTTAACTCTTTGTTTGCATTTTCCGATTGCTTTTCTTTGGTACAACCCACTTGAGATAATAAAACTGATACCAAAACCGCAGAAATGACGATAGTTTGAAAATATTTTAATTTCATAATTTTACTTTTTTTGTTTAGTAATGCAAAATTAATATATAATTTCGTGTTTACAAATTATTTTAAAATAAAATTCTTATTTTTAATAATAATTTAATATTTGCAATATTTAATTTTGTTTTTTTATTAAATAAATAATTCTTATAGCTTTTTATATAAAATATAATATAATATACTTATTTTTATATTTTATATTACAATTTAAAGATTATTCAAAATTATACATATTATTACACATGTATAATTTTGTAATTAAATTTATTTTTTTTACTTTTGTAAGTGTGTTAAACTTAAAAAGTAATTAAAAGCTTAATTTATAATTACTTTTTTTGTTATTTACGTATAAATGAAAAATATTCAATAAATCGGAATTTTAAAATTAAAATTTATGAAATCAAAAATAATACTATTAGTTTCTTTATTAGTTTTTTCAAAAATTGTTCAAGCACAAACTTTTATTAGATGGGTTGGTGCAAGTGGTGCAACTTGGAATACTGCATCAAACTGGAGTCCTGCTACAATACCAAATGCTGCAACACACGTAGCTGTATTTAATAATGGTACATCAAGTGTTACAAGTGTTAATTTAGATGGGAATGTTTCAATTGGTAAATTAAGTATAGTTGGAACAAACTTAATTATTAATACAAATCAGTCAAGAACTATAACAATAGGTAATGGATATTTAGGAGATGACCTTGAAATAATTAACTCACTTGTAACGTTAACTGGACGTGCAAGCAATAATCAAAATCTAACTTTATCTATTACAAGCCCTAACACAGGTTTTGTAACAAATTCATTAGTAACCCAAAGATCAAATAATGGAGTAGATTCAAGATCTGGTGGATTTATTGCTGGTGCAGGTTCTTTAACTTTTGATGGGACATCAGTATTAATTTATTCGATGGATGGTAATAATGGAGGAACTATACCAACTGCAACTTGGCAAACTGGTTCTACTGTAAGCGTAACTGGAATAGTTGGAAATTCCCCTGCTGGATTTAATCAATCTTTTTCTAATATAATTTGGGATTGTGCTGCACAGGGAACAGGTACAAGAGGTTTCTTAGCTGCTAATGGTCAATCAATGTCTGTTTCTGGTCTACTACATATCAAAAACACTAATAATCAAAATCTAAGTTTTGGCATCGCAGGAGCTAGCACAACCTCATTTACTATAAATAATTTATTAGTAGAAAATGGAAATTTTGGAGAATATAATAATGATGATGATGTTAATGTTTTTGTATTAGGTAATATATCAGTTGTTGGTGGTAAATTTGCCAGTGAAGGTAATGCAAGTACCAATCTTTTTTTACAGTTTAGTGGAGATATTATCCAAACAGCTGGCTCAATTTCAAAAGGTACAGGAATATTTGCTACAACGGTTTTAGGTAGTAGTTCTAATTTTAATATTCTTTCTACTTGGCCATCAACGCTTAGAGTGGCAAAATCTACCAATCAAGTGCTTAATGTATTAAATAACACTATTTTTGCTCAAACAGTAAATGCTTTTTCTGGAATACTATCAATTACAGGTAGGAATGTTACCTTTTCAGGACAATTACTTGGTATTGATGGTACTTTAGCTGCTGGTGGAAGCACAAGTATTACGCTCAGAAGTGCAACTACAGTTGAAGTTTTGCCAACTATAACAGGTTCAGTAATGGACTTAACTTTAAATAAAAGTGCAGGTTATACTGATTTAGCTAGCAACTTGTCTATTACTGGTACATTGACTTTAGTTGGAACTAATCAATTGTCCTTAACTTCAACAGGTGCTTCTCTCTTTTTATTGGGTAATCCTGTTTTAAATAATTTAGACAATATAAGAAGTAATGCAAATACACTTTTATATATAGGTGGTTCGGCTTCAAACTTTTCAATCCCAGGTTTAGCAAATCAGACTATTGGTCGATTAATTTTAGCAAATCCAAACGATATTATTGTTCGTTCGTCATTTAACATTGCCAACGATCTCACTCTCAATGGTGGTGTTTTTCTTTTGGGTACCAACAACCTTTCGGTTGCTGGTTCAGTTTTTGGTTCGTTTTCTAATAATTCAATGATTAGCCAAAATAATTCTGGAAGATTCATAAAAACTTATTCTAGTTTGCCATCTACTTTTGTTTTTCCTGTTGGTAGAGGCTCAATTGGAGCATCCAATAATATATATATGGGGTTAGATATGCTTTCTCTAACTGCTTCTGCTCCTGTCAAAGGTACTTTATCCGTTTTTGCATCAGAAACTCCTCCCAATATTCCAAATATTTCTGTTTCTAACCAAGCCATCAAAAAATATTGGAACATCAATGCACCGGGTTTATCAAATGTAAATGCTTCATTTACAACAACTTTTACAGGTGCTGATTTGGCTACAGTTGGTTTAGAAAGCGAGTATGTTTCTGGTTATAATATCTCACCAAGCATTTTATGGACTCCCGGTTTATTGTCGGAGGTTAATAATAAAGTAATTTCATTTAATTTGGTTGGTTCTGATAATCTTTCAGGAAATTATTCGGCTGGAAATCCATTGGCGTTCGCATCTCCCACTTTATATACTTACAAAAATGGTTCTTGGAACGACCCCAATACTTGGACTTTAGACCCTTCTGGTACTAGCCTGGTAAGTCCTCAAGTTCCTTCGTCTTTTTCAACGCTTTATTTTTTAAATGGTCGTACGGTTACAATACACAATAACATTTCAACAACTGGGCATAATTTAATTTTAAATTTAGGTTCGACATTAGATTTGAAAACTTTTCAACTAGCCACTTTATCAGGTTTGGCTGGGCAAGGTACTTTAAGGTTAAACTCAACGCAATTTCCAACTGTGGTTGGGTTAAATACCTTTACAGATATTGGTGGTGGAACAACTGAATATTATGATTTGAATGCTACGCTACCAAGCTATGTTTCTAAATACAACAATTTAATTGTTGCTAAATACGGAACTACGCTTAATAATTATGTGTATAATCAAAATGGTAATTTGCTTGTCAATGGATTTTTAAAAATGTTTAATGAAAAAAATGCTGGTACAGCAACTTTAGAAATTGGCGGAACCGTAGCAAGTAATATTACAGTTTTAGGGAGTTTTGTGGTTGGTGATGCCATTGGCGGACCAACAAATGCAGTAGCATCTTTGAGCGGAGCAAACTTTCAACATAGATTAGTGATTTTTGGCGATTTACTCAATTACGGAACAATAGATTTTTCAAATAATGCTCAATTTAGTGCACCTACTACTCAAACCTTAAGAATTGAGTTTCAGGGATCGTCTAACAATGCTTTTTTCTGCGATGGTCCAACCGAAATTTATGATATGACAGTTAATAAAGGTACGGATCAGACTTATATTCTAAGTTTATCGGCTGAATCTCCAACACATTTTAAATTCATGACTGATCTTAATGGTTTTCCCTTATTAATGGGAACATTAAAATTAGGCAACAATATTGTTCTTGATAGATTAAGAACAACTGGAAATTATGACATTGGTACAGCTACAAATTCTGGTTGTCAATTATGGATTGATGGAGCAAGTGTATCAAGTGTTTGTCCAACTGGTAGCGGTGGAGTAGCATTAGTACCTTATGGCAAATTTAGAATTACCTCTGGTTCGATTACAGTTACAGGAGCAGGCATAGTTCCTCGCTTCGATGGAGAAATTTTTATAGAAGGAGGATATGTAAATGTACCTAAAATTCGAACATCTGTGGTTGCTGGAGTTACACCAAGAGGTACGTTTTTTATGTCTGGTGGTGTTTTAGATATAAATGGAAATGTGCCAAATAAAGAAGCTTTTGGAGATCATTCTGTTTTTATGTACCCGTTTGAAGATGCTTCTTACATAGTTTCTGGAGGTACAATAAATATATATTCTATTGGAGCAAATAATAATTTTGGTAGTTCTTTATTTGTGCTTAATTCATTGCCCAAAAACATTAATGTAACAGGAGGAACTACAAATATGACTATTTCTGGAGCATTTAATTTTAATAATAATATAAATTCAAGAGCTCCATTTTATAACTTAAACATTTTTAGTACTACGACTGTAGGTGGAAATAGATTTATTGCCTTAAAAGATTTACAATTAGACCCTGCTTTTTCATCTCCTGGATACAATACTTTTATTCCTGCACGTCCATTAACAGTTCTAAATAAATTATATATTGATGGTACAAATGCCCCACTTTTGAGCCTATCTGGACAATCTCTATTTATTAAAAAAGATTTAGAATTAGCACCAAATTCAAGATTAGACCCTACTAGTTCGGATGTTTATTTTGATGGAAGTGTGGCTCAAGATATTACAATGAATAGCACTTTTTTAGGAATTGCTCGTTCGTTAAATTTTTCTAACTTAAGTGTAAATTCTATCTTTTTGAAAGGTACATTATCTAATTTTACTACCAATGGTTTAAACATAACTTCTGGATTTGTAAACGATGGTGGCAAAACAATCAAAGTTTTGGGAGATGTGTTAAATAATGCACGTGTATTTGGAAATGGTAAAATCGAATTTGTGGGAAGTTCTGCTGTTCAAAATATTAATGGAAACGGGAGTGGAGTCTTTGGTAATTTAGACTTAAATAACACCAATGCTGGTTCAGATGGGGTTAAATTAAATGCAAATGCATCTGTGAAAGGTGTTTTAAATTTAGTTTCAAACAAAATATTTGATATAAATACATTCAAAATTCGTATTGATAGTACAGCAGCAGCTAATGGAAGTATTATCTCGACTGGTGCAAATTTTAGCAACACTAAATTTATCAAAACATCGGGCAATCAATCTGATGGTGGTGTAGAGCAATTTGTATTAAATAATAATTCTTTTTTAATCCCGATAGGTAGTGGATCTGCTTATACACCTATATTATGTACAGTTTCGGGTGTTTCTGGCTCATCTAACCAAGGTTATTTGGCTATGAGTGTTGATAATTCTACTTTAGCTACTTTAACATCTGTTCCTGGCACAAACACTTCTTTAAATTATTATTGGAGAGTAAAAACTGCTGGTTTTGCATCAGCCCCAAATATAAATTATGTTTTCAATAGTAGTGCTACTGGCGTTTGGCCTTTTGGAACAGTTGGAACACCTAATAATTTAGTAGGTGGCAGAGTAGTGATTCCTTCAAGAATAGCCGAAATCACAACAGTTAATTCCAATGGCTTAATAACAATAGCAGCACATACAATTCCAACGGATGCAAGTTATACTGCCGCTAGAACTGATCGTTTTGAAGGAAGTATTAGAATTTTTTATAATACTAATCAAGGTAGTGCTGGCAACGGCTTTAACATAAATGACGATAATAAATGGTCTTTAATTTCACATACAAGTAATGTTTACACCACTTTAGATCCTGGACCATTTGATGTTTTATATTTATCAAACGTGGGTACAGGTACTACAAAAGAAGGTTGGGTAACTATGAATGCTAATACAACAGTTGCAGGTGTTGTTTTTAATTATAATACAACCATAGGAGGCGGATGGAGTCCTAGATTATCAGTAAATTCAAATCAGAATGTTGATTTAGGAGTAGTTTCTGGTAATAATGGAACCGTTTATTCCTATTACAATACTACGCCACCAACCATAAATGGAGATTTTGGAGATTTTGCTCTGAATATCTCAAATCAATTTAATTACAATAATTCAGGGGCTACAACAGTTACTTTACCAAGTAATATAGCTTCTTATCCTAGCTTAAGAATTGAAGCTTATGGTGGAGGTACACAATCGCTTATTCTTCCTTCGATTCCTAACCTTCAAATAAATGGCGATTTTATTATTGGAGACAACGCTAAAGTTTTTACTAATAGTTCATTAGCTACATCAATAGTTGTAAAAAATCAAATGAAAATTGGACAATCTGGAGGGATTTTAGGTAGCTTTACCTTTAGTTCTTCTGCAAATCCAGCCACTTTGGATGTTGATAATTTATATATTACAAACACGAATACCAATAATGCTTTATTAACTCAAACTCCAACAACTTTAAACCAAACAAATCATAAATTAGTCATTAGAAATAATATTTATAAAGAATTAGGTTCTATAAATTTATATTCTCAAAACGCAGGATTTACAAATTCTGTTATTTTAGAACTTCAAAGTACAATACCAGGTTTTTATACATCTATTGGTGGAAGTACACCAAATTTTGACAGAATAATTGTTAATAAAGGAAATTCGCAGGCTTCAACATTTGTATTTAATAATAATGTAGATATTTTAGGAGCTTCCAATACAAGTATAAAACCAATTACTTTTTTAAACGGAACTTTAATTCTAAATACTGCATTAAACTTTACTTTAAGTTCTGGCGAAATACCCGCTTTTATTCCATGCAGTGCTGGTTTACAAGTTCAAAATGGAGCTATTGTTTCTATGTCTAGCACAACAGGTTTAGTTTTGGATGGTAAATTAACTATTGGAAACAACGGAACTGCTAATTTTAATGATGGTGTTAACAATACATTTATCGAATATTCCTCTTCAGGTTGTGCCGAATTAAATATATTAGGAAATGCAGCTTTAAATGTGGGTAGCCAAATAAGAAGAAGTTTATTCTCAAATGCAGGTACATTAAAATACACTCAAACAGGTGGTAATGTAACTATTGGTGGACTTGGTGCAGTGGCTACAAATGCTAAATTTGAATTAGATAATGCTGGAAGTTCTATTTCAATGACTGGAGGTAATTTTTACATTCAAAGAGGTGGTGGAAATACAACTTTTGGTGATTTATATTTAGACCCCGGAACTTCAAATATTACAGGTGGTTCGTTTATTTTTAGTCCTTTAAATGCCGGAGCAAATCAAACCTATCGTTTAATTTCAAATCCTTCTTTGCATAATGTTTCAATAAGTGGAAGTGGGGCAAATACAGCAAATGTAAATGTATTAGTAAATCCATTAGTAATAAATAATAATTTTAATTTATCAACTAATGGCACTTTATCTGCCAATGGTTTTGGTTTAAATTTAAAAGGAAACTCAACAATTTCAGGTTCATATATCCCAGCTGGAAATAATACAAGTTTTACAGGTTCAGGGTTACAAAATATGGTTTTATCTTCTGCCGTTTCATTTAATAATTTTTTGGTAAATAAATCAAATTCATTATCAGTTACTGGTTTAAACTCAACTATTGCAGGACTATTATCAGTAATTAATGGAACGCTAGACAATACAAATTCTTTGGTTTCGACAGCAGATGTATTCAATAGTAGTATCATTACAGGTTTAGGTAAACTAGTAATGGCAGGAACATTACCAAAATCTGTAACTGGAAATGATAATGGAATTTTCAATAATATGGATATAACCAACTTCAATGGCGTTAATTTTTACAATGCTATTTCAATTAACGGAAATCTTAATTTAATCAATGATGGAATTTATATGGATGATAATCAACTTACACTTGGGCTTAATTCTTCTATTATTGGATTTAATGCTTATAAATTTATTCGTACAAATGGCGTTTCTTCTGATGATGGTGTCATTAAAGTTTTACCAGCCACAACATTTAATTATACCTTTCCTATTGGGTATTTTGGAAAATATACGCCAGTATCCTACCAAGCAACTTCTAATAGTGCTACAGGTGCAATCAAAGTAATTCCGGTAAATAAATTTCATCCTTTAAATACAGACCCTGCTAACACGCAATTAGATTATTATTGGATTGTTACTTCATCGGGTTTTAGTGGACTTACTGTAAATCATACTTATACTTATAGTCAAGCCGATATAGTTGGTACAGAGTCTTTATACAAAGCTGGAAGAAGTATCAATGGCAATTGGGCACCTTATTATGGCGGTTTTGCATCAAGTATTGGTGGTGTAAATCTTTCTAATAATCAAATTTTCATCAACGGTGTTAATTTTGTTTTTGGAGAATATACCGCTGGAGAAACATCTGAATTTCAACAAGTTTTAACTTATTTTTCGAGAGATGCTACAAGTGGAGGCAATTGGGATGATGTTAATTCTTGGTCCACAATCGGTCATAATGGTTCTATTGCAGGATTTACACCCGTTGGACAACCAGTTATCATCAAACAAGGTCATACAATTTCTTCAAATGGAAATTTAAGAGAAGCTTATTCTACTTCTTTATCTGGTGTTTTAGACTTAAATACTTCTTTTGGGCATAATTTAGGTATTATTAGTGGAAATGGTACTATTCGTATCGCATCAGATCCAAGTTTACTATTTGTATTACCTGCAGGTCAGATGACTGCCTTTTTGAATACTACAACTGGCGGAACTTTTGAATTTTATGGAACAAATGGAGGAGATATTCCTGCTTTAAATCCTCCTGACTTTCCTCGTTTTAATAATGTGTTATTATCAGGTATTGGTTCTAGAAATATTACGTCCAATTGTATTATTGGAGGAAATTTTTCTATCACTGGAGGAGTTTTGCGAGTGCCAAATAATTCAAATATTACAATTTATAAAAATTGGATAAACACAGTTGGCGTAGGTGGTTTTGCAAAAGGTTCAACAGCTCCAATTATGAGTTTTGTAGAACTTTTAGGTACAAATCAATCAATAATTGGTTCAAATTTATTTGCTGGCTTATTAATTGCTAATGGAGGTGTGAAATCTGTAAGTGCTAATAATTCCGTTTCTGGAACGCTAAATTTATCAAATGGAATTGTTGATATGGGTTCAAATACATTATCAATGATAACAACCGATGCAAATGTTGTTGGTGGTTCTGCAAATAGTTTTGTAAAAGGATTGTTACAAAAAAGAATTTTAACTTCTGGTGTAGCTGTAAATTATGAGGTTGGAGAAAATGGCTATTCGCCTTTAAGTGTAACTTTCCCTTCTGTTTCTTCACAAGGTAATTTAGCTGTTAAAGCAGTTGCAGGTTCGCATCCTCAAATTTCTACTAGTTGTATAAACTCTGCAAAAAGAGTAAATCGCTTTTGGAATATTGTTTCTTCAAATCCTGTTAGTCCGCTTAATTATAATGCTACTGCAACTTTCAATAACCCAGCTGATATTATAGGTGGAGCAAATACATCTTTATTTATTCCTGCAATTTATACAAGTAGCGTTTGGTCTTTGCCAGGCGTTGGAACTCGAACTTCAACATCTACGCAAGCCACTGGAATTACTTATTTTGGAGATATGATTATTGGAGAACCTTCTTCTCCTGTAGGAGTTACAATTGTAGGACCAGCTATGCCGGTTTGTGCTGGAACAATTCTTAATTTTACCGCCAATGGTGTAAATGGTGGCACAAGTCCTGGCTATAATTGGTCTAAAGATGTTTCGGGAACTACCACCGCAGGTTTAGCTTTAACTCAAGTATTTTCAACTACAGCTTTAGGTAATGGAGATATTGTAAGAGTTACTTATACATCAAGTCAAGCTAGTTGTTTATTTAATAATCCAGCAGTTTCAAATGGCATTACAGTTTCTTATGGGGCTTCTGGCCAATGGATTGGTGCTATTTCAAATGTTTGGACAGTTCCCGGAAACTGGTGCGGAGGCATTGCTCCAACTTCTTCTTCGGATGCGGTCATAAATATTGCACCCATATATCCGATAATAAATACAGTTACTGATATTAAAAATTTCAATTTAGGAGCAGGCACGAGCATTACCAATAATAGTGTTTTTAAAATTTCTGGCGACTTTGTTAATAATGGAAATTTTAATGTTTCGCCAGGCAACCAACTTCAATTAATGGGAACGGGCAACCAACAAGTTAGCGGAAGTTCTGTTACAAGAACACCTAATTTACAAATTTGGGGAACTGGCACAAAAACTTTAAATAGTGGTGTTGAGGTGTCAAATGTCCTTACTATGGGAAGTAGTAATGCAATTCTTGCTTCAAATGGTAATTTAGTTATAACATCAAATGTTAATGGCACAGGTCGAGTTTCTCCTATAACAGGAACTGCTTCAATCAATGGCAATGTAACCGTTCAACGATATATCCCTGCCAAACGCTCTACGAGATATTTTTCAAGTCCAGTTTTGGGAGCCACATTAAATAATTGGAG
>REAG01000231.1 GCA_004294265.1 Cytophagales bacterium
ATCCTAATATGTTGGCAATCAAGACTTTAGCTGCTTGATTATCATCTAACAAATATTTAAAAACTGAATCATAAATCGGATTGGCTATTAACATCGAACCTTTTTTTAACAAAAATAGTTATTTTTTTATAAATTATTGTAAATATCAAAATCATTTACAATTTTAAAAATATTATATAATTATGATATTATAAAATAGAATTATCATGTATTTTTGCAAAAAAATCACTATTAAAATATATAAATCGTGAGCAATAGTTACGGAAAAATATTTAAAATTACAACCTATGGCGAATCGCATGGTAAGGCGGTTGGAGTAACAATAGATGGATGTCCAGCAGGTTTAGAATTAGATTTGAAAGAAATTCAATATGAATTAAATAGAAGAAAGCCTGGTCAGTCTAAAATCGTAACGCAAAGAAGAGAACCCGATGAATTTCAAATTTTATCAGGAATTTTCGATAAAGATGAGTCAGGTGTTTTTTTTACTACCGGAACTCCTATTCAAATAGTAGTATTTAATACTGACCAAAAAAGTAAAGATTATACACATATAGCCACTTCTTTTCGTCCATCGCATGCTGATTTTACTTATTTTGCCAAATATGGTGTTCGTGATTTTAGAGGTGGAGGCAGAAGTTCTGCACGAGAAACCATTGCAAGAGTGGCAGCTGGAGCTATTGCAAAACAAATCTTACGAAAAATTGGTGTAGAAATATTTGCTTATGTTTCGCAAGTTGGTTCATTAAAACTTAGTAAATCTTACATAGAGTTAGATTTATCTTTAACTGAAACCAACGATGTACGTTGCCCAGATACTGAAATGGCTTCTAAAATGTATGAACTTATTGACGATACTCGTAAAAAATCTGATACCATTGGTGGCATAGTTTCTTGTGTAATAAGAGGCGTTCCTGCTGGACTTGGTGAACCTGTTTTTGATAAATTTCATGCTGAATTAGGAAAAGCCATGTTGAGTATAAACGCTGTTAAAGGTTTTGAATATGGAAGTGGATTTGAAGGAATTAAACTATATGGCTCTCAACATAATGACGCCTTTTTTGCTGAAAATAATAAGGTAAAAACAAGAACCAATCTCTCGGGTGGGGTTCAAGGTGGAATTACTAACGGTGAAGATATCTATTTTAATGTAGCTTTTAAACCTGTTGCTACTATAATGAAAGACCAAGAAAGTGTGAACGAAATTCTTGAAACTATTACAGTTTCAGGAAAAGGTAGGCATGATCCTTGCGTTTTGCCTCGTGCGGTTCCAATCGTAGATGCTATGGCCGCTTTAGTTACGGTTGACTTTTGGCTTCGTAACAAGTTAATAAAATTGAATGATTTATTGTAATGTTACTTTAATTTTTAAAATAAAAATATTTAGCATAAAAATAAAACTACACATATAATAACTCATTTTTTTACAAAGTTTGAATGATAAAAAAAAGAAATACAGCATCGAAAAATGAGGTTTTAGCCGTTTTGAAAGAAAATAAAACTGCCATGAGCCAAGATGAATTAGAGAAAATCTTGAAAAATAAAATGGATAGAGTTACCATTTATCGTATTCTTTATTCGTTTTGTGATGATGGCATATTGCATAAAGTTATGTCCGATGAAGGAAAAACTTACTTTGCACTTTGCAAAGATTGCGATGAAAATCACCATCACGATAGTCATTTTCATTTCAGATGCACTGTTTGTAACAAAATAGAGTGTTTAAATGCGTCTCTTTCGCTTAATTTACCTTTAAATTATGTTCAAAAAGAAGTTAATTTAATGGTTACAGGTATATGTTCAAATTGTGTTTAGATTTTTATTCTTTTAATTCTGCTTTAACATGTAGATTCTTTGTATAACTCCACACTCGCTATCGTTGAAAACGTGGGCGAGTGTTTTTTTAATTATGAAATAAAAATATTACTACTTTTAGGTTTAGAAGTTTCCAGATTTAAAGACATTTTTAGAATATTACATATATAGAGAGAAGAAATACGTCCTTAAAAATTATGAGGGTAATGATTACTTTTCAAATAGTAATGGTGGAGTTCTTCAACCTGACATTCACTTACAAGTTTTAAACAAAAAAAATCAAGTTATTTTTGAAATTTTAACTGACGATGAAGCAAAAACAACTTCAATAGCGTTAGAATTATCAAAAATATTTGATGTAAATATACATGATTACCGCAACCGTGAAATTGAAATTTACAGATATTAGAGCTGATTCCATTAATTTACAAATAAATTTAAAATAATCCGTCATAGTTTTAAATCCATAAAATTAAAAATAAAAAAACTTTAAATTGATAAACTATTAAATTTTTTATTTCAAATATCGTGTTAAACTTTACCTTTGTATCCTAAAAAAAATTAAATGGCATCTATTAAAATAAAATCGGCTTTAGTATCGGTTTATAATAAAGAAAATTTAACTCCCATCATCACAAAACTTGCTGCTATGGGCGTAACTTTTTATTCTACAGGCGGTACTCAAAAATTCATTAATGATTTAGGTTTTGGAGTTGTTCCAGTTGAGGATGTAACCAATTATCCATCCATTTTTGGAGGAAGAGTAAAAACATTGCATCCAAAAATTTTTGGAGGAATATTGTATAGAAGAGACAACGAAAGCGATAAAAAAGAAGCCATTCAGTACGAAATTCCTTCTATAGATTTGATTATAGTTGATTTATATCCTTTTGAAGAAACAGTTGCTGCGGGTGGTTCGCAAGAAGATATTATTGAAAAAATTGATATTGGCGGAATTTCTCTTATACGTGCAGCAGCCAAAAATTATAAAGATACTTTAATTATTTCAAGCCGAGAACAATATTTGGATTTTGAAAATTTATTGGATTTAAAAAACGGAGAAACCGAACTTTTAGATAGAAAAACGTATGCTGCAAAGGCTTTTGATACCAGTTCGCATTACGATTCGGCAATTTTCAATTATTTTAATCAAGAAGAGCAAATCCCTGTTTTAAAACAAAGTATCCGACAAGCAAAAACATTGCGTTATGGTGAAAATCCGCATCAAAAAGGTACTTTTTATGGCGATATTGAAGCCCTTTTTGAAACTTTAAGCGGCAAAGAATTATCTTATAATAATTTAGTAGATGTAGATGCCACAGTGCAATTAATAGACGAGTTTGAAGACGAACGAAAAGCCGGGAAATCCACCTTTTGTATCATCAAACACACCAATGCTTGTGGAGTTGCGACTGCAGACACTACGCACGAAGCCTACATAACTGCTTTGGCTTGCGACCCAGTTTCGGCTTTTGGTGGTGTTATTATTACTAATACAACGATAGATTTGGCTACTGCACAGGAATTACAAAAACTATTTTTTGAAGTTTTAATCGCTCCCGATTATGATGATAATGCTTTGTCTTTATTAAAAGAAAAGAAAAATAGAATATTACTAAAACGAAAAAAAGTAACTTTTGCAAAAAAGCAAATAAAATCGCTTTTGAATGGAATTATTGAGCAAGACAAAGATTTAAAAATGGAAACCGAAGACGATTTAAAGGTAGTTACAAAAAAAACACCTTCCTATTCGGAAATAAAAGCCCTTATTTTTGCAAATAAAATAGTAAAACATACAAAGTCAAATACTATTGTAATTGCACTTGAAAATAAACTTTTGGTTAGTGGTGTGGGGCAAACTTCAAGAGTAGATGCACTCAAACAAGCCATTGAAAAAGCAGCAAATTTTGGCTTCGATTTAAAAGGTTCTTCTATGGCTTCGGATGCTTTTTTCCCTTTTCCAGATTGCGTAGAAATAGCCCATAAGGCAGGAATAACGGCAGTTTTGCAACCAGGAGGCTCAATAAAAGATCAAGATTCTATCAACTATTGCGATGAAAATAATGTGGCTATGGTTACCACAGGTATAAGACATTTTTTGCATTAATATTTAATAAAATATTACAATTTATTTAAAGGTCTTTTATAAATGAAAATAAAATACTTTTAAATAAATTTGTTTTTTTGGATTAAAATTTCCGTTATTTGAGAGAATATTACAAGTAAATCTTGAATTGTTTCTAATTACAGTAATAATTGTTCGGTTACTTTTAATCACATAACACGTATATAAGAATGAAAATGTTTTATAAAGATTCCGACATCATAAACTCTATCAAAAAAGGAGATGAGTCTGCTTTGGATTATCTTTATAAAAAGAATTATAAAATGATGGTCAATCTTGTTATGAAAAATAATGGGACTGAAGATGAAGCCAAAGATGTTTTTCAAGATGCTTTAATTGTATTTTGGCAAAAAACCATTAACGGTGAGTTAATAATGACTTCTAAAATCAGCACTTACTTGTATAGTATATGTCAAAATTTATGGAGAAAAGAATTAGATAGAAAATCAAAGCTTACGAACGAGCAAGCTGAATTTGGGTTTGATGAAGATAATACGTTTTTTGCAAACGAAAAAATAAAAGCTATTCATGACTGTTTAAATCAGTTAGGCGATGGTTGCAAAAAAATACTTTCTTACTATTATTTTGATGATTTATCGATGTTGGACATTGCCGAAAAAATGGGATTTGCAAATGCAGATACCGCAAAAACAAAAAAATATAAATGCAAACAAGAGCTTGATAAATTAATAAAATCAAAATTTAAAGCATCGGACTTCTTAGATTAATTTTAAAAAGAATATATACAATAATACTACTAAGGTGGAAAATTTAGAAACAAAAATTGAACTTTTAGCAAAAGGTAAACTTTCAGACTCAGAAGCAAACGAATTAATTGAAAATTCAAATTCTGATTTAGGTTTGAAAAGTGAAATTGCTTATGAAAAATATATTACAAAAGCTGTAAGCGAACACAGAAAAATGGCGTTAAAAGCTCGTTTGCAATCTATTCCAACCGTTCCGATTACAAATTCTACTTTCGGTAATTTAGGTACAAATTCAATTTTGGCAATCAAATCGGCTGCTGTGGTTGTAGCGAGTTTGGGTCTTGGTGCAAGTGTTTATTTTTATTCGCAATCTTCAGAAAACAAAACTGAAAATACAACTGAAATAGTTTCTAAAAATGAAATAATAGAATTAAATCCGATAAGTGAAAGCAATACTACAAATCCAAATAAAGATATAAATGAAGCAACTGAAAAACAAATCTTACCATCCGAAAATTCTTTAGCAGAACCAAAAACAACGTCAAAAGTTGTTCAAAAACCTACAAAAACTCAAAAAAATGTTCCAAATATGCTTGCTTTTGAAGATAACTCACAAGCTGAAATAAACGCAAATATGGATGAAACACCTTTAGTAAACCCTTTAGAAACACAAATTCATAAAATTACAAGTATTGATATTAAAAATATCACAGACGGGAAATTTAAGTTTCATTATTTATTAAAGGATAATATTTTGACGCTATATGGAAACTTTGAGGCTTCACCTTATGAAATTATTGAAAGAAATGACAATAAAAACACTTTTTTGTATTTATTCTACAACAAAAACTATTATTTCTTACAAAATACAGATTCTGAAATTCATAAGTTAAAAAAAATAGATGATAAAGAATTGGTTTCAGGTTTATCAGACTCTAGAATAGAAAGATAAAATTAATATATTTAAAATAAAAAAAGCTATTTGATTTCAAATCAAATAGCTTTTTTTATTTACAAAATCAAGTTCAATCTTTTTTTAGTTCAATCTTTTAGAAATTAAATCATTGATTTTGAAAAATAAAGCACCAGGCGATAAAGTTCTCCAATTGAGCGTTTCTAGATCTCCTCCAAAATTCAAGTAGCTGTCTATTCCGAATTTACGCCACTCTTTAAGAATGAAATCTCTAAAACCAAAAGTTGCTATCCAACCTTCTTCTGTATCTTCAAACCACTCTTCATAATAACAATCATCTGAGCCATGAAAGTTAAAAATATTTTCGCCAATAAGTATGAATTTATTTATTTTTTTAGAAACTAATATATCTAAAATATTACGTTTTAAGTGCATAATATCATTGTGCAAAGCATCGTTCCATTCACCAATACATTCAATAATGGCGTATTTTTGCTTATAATCAACCATTAAAAGTTTGATAAATAAAGTTTCAGAACCTATATTATCCCAAGCGGGATTGATATAATAACCGTAAATATTTTCAGAAAAAAGTTCATAATTATATTCTTTTCCAAAAAAAGGAGATTTTGTATCTTTGCTGCTATCATAAAGATTTAACCACCTATAATGCGGCTCAATGTCGTGCATATTAATTTATTAAATACCAAAATTAAACTTACATTTACTCGAAAATTCAAAAACTTAATACAAAATAAGTTATAAATTAGAAAAATAAAAATAGATGAGAAAAATTTTAAATCAAGAATTAGGACGTCCGAATAATATTGAAAATGCAAGTAAAGAAAAGCATAATTTTTGTGTTGTTCTTGATAATGTACGCAGTTTGAGCAATGTAGGCTCAGTTTTTAGAACTTGCGATGCTTTGGGAGCCTCAAATCTATATTTATGTGGAATTACTGGAACGCCACCTAACCGAGATTTACACAAAACTGCCCTTGGTTCGGAAGAAAGTGTGAATTGGATATATTTTGAAAAAACAGCACTTTGTGTAGAATTTCTTAAAAATGAGGGCTACGAAATTGTGCTTATAGAACAAATTGAACCCTCTATTTACTTACATAAATTCTCCCCTATTCCAAGCAAAAAATATGCTTATATATTTGGAAATGAAATAGATGGCATATCATCAGAATTGCTATCAATGGCAGATTTGGCAATTGAAATCCCTCAATTTGGCACTAAACATTCCATCAATATTTCAGTTTGTGCTGGCATGGTTTTATGGAATCATGTTTCAAAAAATTTGTAATAAAATATGTTAAATAGATTATTTAACAGTAATTTCTATATATACAGGCAAATGGTCGCTCATCAATCTTGCTTCTTTTAAAGAGTAAAATTTACGTGTGAAGTCAATTTTTCCAGATTGAATAATATTGATATGTTTTTTTTCGTAAAAAAAATTATCGTAGGCATTAGCTAAAGTTTGTCCATTTTTTTCTTCCCCTTTAATGGTAGTTTTTTCGTTTTTTAAAGCACTTTCGTAATCAAAGTTATATAATTCATTGTATGCTTTATCCGTAGAATTCAAATTAAAATCACCCATAAAAATCATGTTTTCTGATTCGTATTTTGTATGAATCTTATGAAGCTCTTTAATTTCCCACCAAGGTTGTTTTTTTTGGGGAACAGCATGGAAATTAGCTAAAAAGATATATTTATTACTTAATTTGAATTTTGCTAAATAAGGCTCTCTATCAATTAAACTTTCAGTTGTTTCATCCAAAAAAGCTTTATTTTGTAATAATACTTTATTTTTTTTCCATAAAAAAGCATATTGTTCTTGACCAAGACCCGATGTTGATCCACTCAACGAATATTGCCAATTCTGATCTAATTTTAGTAATTTTCTATAAACTTTAATAAAATCTTCAGTGCCGTATTTATTAGATAAAACTTCTTGTAAGGCTACTATATCTGCATTTTTAATTTGCTCTACAATAAAATCAATTTTCTTATCTTTGGTATAAAAACCTAAATTCAACACGTTCCAAGATAGAATATTAACAGAATTTTGAGAAAAAACTTGAGTTGAAAAAAGTAATATTAATATAAAATAATTAATCATAATTCATTAAGCTTAAAAGTTTTTTCTAGTCTAATTCCTTTTTCAGTTTGCTTAAGTGTAGCACATTCATACAAAGGATCATGTTCAAAAAACAATACATAATTATTATCTAAAGCTTCTTTTAAAAACAAGTCTTTTTCTTTCATCATTTCGAGCGGACGTACATCATAAGCCATAACGTAAGGTATCGGAATATGTCCGTGAGAAGGCAAAAGATCAGCCATAAAGCAAACCGTAGTGTTTTTGTATTTAATTTTAGGAATTAACATACCTTCAGTATGTCCATTTGAAACAAAAAACGAGATTTCTTGAACTCCAAAATCACTATCTCTTTGAATAAATTTGAGTTGAGCCGCATCTTCAATAGCTTTAAAATTTTCTTTCAAAAAACTAACAGACTCACGCACATTTGGATATGAAGCCGAAAACCAATGGGCTTTATTACTCCAATAAGTAGCGTTTTTAAAAGTAGGTTCTATTTTTGTTTTGTCTTCATTCCATTTTAAAGCTCCGCCTACATGGTCGAAATGCAAATGAGTAAGAATTACATCAGTTATATCATTAGTAGTTAAACCAACTTCTTTTAATGAACCAACCAAAGAGTCGTTACCATGCAAGTAATAATATTTAAAAAAAACTTCATTTTGCTTTTCGCCACAACCTGTATCAATTAAAATATTTCTTTTACCAATTTTAATCAACAAACATCGCATTGCCCAAGAGCAAAGATTATTTTCATCAGCAGGATTTAGTTTTTGCCATATTGATTTTGGAACTACGCCAAACATCGCACCTCCATCTAATTTAAAAAGACCTGTATTGATAGAAAATAATTGCATATACCTTGTTTTTTTAATAAATAGCTTATACTTATAGTAATTTTAAATAAAATAAAGAAGCATAAATAAATATTAGGATAAGTAAGGATAATAAAAATAAAATAAAAAAAATAAAAAACTACTTAAAATCATATTTTAAAGCTAAAATTTGATTTTAAAAGTGAGAAGGGTGGGGTTCGAACCCACGACCTCCTGAACCACAATCAGGCGCTCTAACCAGCTGAGCTACAGTCTCCATAAAATTCTCAACAAATATAAGATATTAATTGAGAATTTTAAAAATATTAACCAATTTGTACTCTTCTAAAAGAAGTAACTGTCAAACCTTTCGTATGACCATCCAATAACTGAGCGATAGTTTTTGAACCATCTTTTACAAATTCTTGATTCAATAACGTACTATCCTTATAAAATTTATTTAATTTGCCAAGAGCAATTTTTTCTAACATAGCTTCTGGCTTTCCTTCGGCTCTAGCTTGTTCTTTACCAATTTCAATTTCTCGTTGAATCATTGTAGGATCAACATCATCTTTATCAACTGCAACCGGTTTCATAGCTGCAATTTGCATAGCAACGTCTTTTCCGATTTCTTGAACATCTTTGCCATTAACACCTTTTAAAGCAACCAAAACGCCTAGTTTTCCGTTTGAATGAACATAAGGAACTACTTGTTCTGCATTTATATTTTCATAAGTTTGAATGATTATTTTCTCTCCAATCTTACCTGTTAATTCTACAATTGCTTCTGCAATAACTCTACCATCAGCCAAAGATAAAGCTAATAACTCTTCTTTTGTTGAAGGATTTTTAGAAAATGCAACTTCTAAAATTGAATTACCTAAATTTTTAAAGTCTTCAACTTTAGACACTGGTTCGGTTTCGCAAGCTAAAGCCAATAATTTTGCATTTTTACCGTCTGCAGAAACTTTTATGGCTACCATCCCTTCCGAAGTGGCATTATCTGCACGAGCTGCCGAAACTTTTTGTCCTTTTTTACGCAAAAAATCTATCGCAGCTTCAAAATCTCCGTTTGTTTCTGTAAGTGCTTTTTTGCAATCCATCATTCCAGCACCAGTCATTTGGCGAAGTTTGTTTACATCTGCAGCTGATATTGACATATTTTTAATTTTAATTTTGTAAAAGTTTTAATAATTAAAACCCATTTCGAGCCCAAACAACTAAAGCTAATGAAAATGAAAACATTGTCATTAAAGCTGCCCATCCTAAACTTAGAATATCCATAGATTTATTTTTTAATTTATATAAGATTTCTAGTCTAGAAGAATTTTTAAAATCTTTCTAGACCAGTTTTCGTTAGTATAACACTACTATACAATACCATTTGTCCAATCTACATCTACATTTTCGATAATTAATGATGAATTATAAATTTGTAGAATAATTAATAAAAATACTAGGAATGCAGCCATCACTACACCCATAATTGGAGTTGTTCCCCAACCTGGTGCAACTTTACCATATTCCGAATTTAACGGACGTAAAAGTTCACCTAATCTTGTTCGTAATGCCATAAAAATATTTATTTTTTAATAAATTAATTTTTCTAGTATATGTTATATAATATTAAAATGTTAATCTAGATAATTATATAACTATGGAAGTAGCAACTATTCTCGTAATTTTTGTTTCAAGTTTACTTTTAGGAATTACCGCATATTCTGTTTATACAGCTTTTGGACC
>REAG01000232.1 GCA_004294265.1 Cytophagales bacterium
GTTTGGTCAAATCTTCTACATCAACGGGTCTAAACGATCCTAAACCGACAAATAAAGTTGTTTTTTCGATATGAACACCTTTCAGTTGAAATCTTTTGACAAGTTGTTTTGTAAAGTGCATACCAGCCGCTGGAGCAGCTACCGAACCTAATTTATCAGCAAAAACGGTTTGAAATCGCTCTCTGTCTTCGGGTTCGACTTTGCGTTTAATATATTTTGGAAGTGGTGTTTCACCTAATTCATCAATAACTTTTAAAAAATCTTCAGGTGTTCCATCAAAAAGAAATCTAATCGTTCTACCTCTTGAAGTAGTATTATCAATCACTTCTGCCACTAATTCTCCATCACCGAAATAAAGTTTATTTCCAACCCTAATCTTACGAGCAGGATCTACCAATACGTCCCAAAGATGTCCTTCATTTGTAAGTTTTCTTAATAAAAAAACTTCTATTTTTGCTCCTGTTTTTTCTTTATTACCATATAAACGAGCCGGAAAAACCATTGAATCGTTTACAACAATTACGTCTTCTTCTGAAAAATAGTCTAGTAAATCTTTGAATTTTTTATGTTCAATAACTTTAGTAGCTCTGTTGATAACCATTAACTTACAATCATCTCGGTTTTCGGATGGATATTGAGCAATTAATTCTGGAGGAAGTACGTAAGAAAACTCTGATAATTTCATATCTGCGTGATTATTAATATAAGATTTTGTTAAATTGAAAACTAAAAAAAAAATATTTTGATGACTTTAATCTCATTACGGTTCGATTTAAGTGTGTTTTTAAAAATGGACTGCAAATATAAAACAATTTTCCTTTTAATTGAAATTTTATATTTTAATTTTAAACAAATAGGATTTATTTTATTAAAATTATTTGTCTTTAATTTATTTAAAACATTTATTTTTAAACAACTTTTTTCATATTGTTGATACATTTATATATATATAGTCCATATTTGAAACGTATTATAAAAATGTTCAAAAAAATATTTATTTTCTTTTTATTCTATTTTTACTATTTAACGGCTCAAAATACGCTTTTTCAACAAAATAATTCCGAAAAGCTATTCAATGAAGCCAATGAATACTATTTTTTAGAAAAATATTCTATTGCTTATGAATCATTTTTTGATTACTCTCAAAAGTTTCCAAATGAATTAAAAACTATTGATGCACAGTATTTTATCGCAAATTGTGCTTTAAAGCTAAATCATAGAAATGCAATTTCTATGATGAAAAATTTCATCACAGTTTATCCTGAGCATCCAAAAAATGCTTTTGCAAATTTTGATATAGGTACTTTTTATTTCAAAGAAAAAAAATATGACAAATCGGTAGAATATTTATCAAAAGTTGATCTAACAAAATTGGATAAAGAAAATAAAATTGAATCAAATTTTAAATTGGCATATTCTTACTTAAATTTAAAAAATTATGATAAAGCATTACCAGTTTTTCAACGCTTAAAATCAGAAAAAAACAAATATCAGTTCGCAGCAAATTATTATATTGGATTTATTTTTTACAAAAAAGATCAATATCAATATGCAGAATCACATTTAAAAAAAGCAGCTGAAAACAATGGTTATTCTAATTTTGTACCCTCTATTTTGGCTAATTGTTATTTAAAACAACAAAAATATGACACTCTTATAAATTATTGTGAAACAATTTTAGAAAAAAATGATACAAAAAAAGGATTTGAAGATCTTTATCTATTAGCTGCTGAGGGTTATTATCAAAAAAATAATTGGAGTAAAGCCAATGATAATTTTGAAAACTATTTTGCAACTACCCAATCAACAACTGATTTGGCACGTTTTAAATATGGTGTTACAAGTTATAAAATTGAAAATTATAACAAAGCCATTGAAATATTTAAAAAAACAGCTGAAAAAAACGACACTATTGGTCAAAATTCAGCCTATTATTTAGGATTAACTTGGTTGCAACTTTCCAATAAACCTTACGCACTCAATGCTTTTAATCAAGCAAGAAAAATGCAATTTAATACGAATGTTTCGCATCAATCAACTCTTGAATATGCTAAATTAAACCTTGAAAATGAACGTTTTAAAGATGCTATTTCGGCTTGTAAAGATTATTTAAACAATAACCCCAATGGTGGAATTATACATAATGAAATTAATGATTTATTAGGCGAAGCATATTTACATACCAATGATTTTGCTATTGCTATCAAACACATTGAAGGTTTAAAATTCAAATCAGGTAATGTAAATAGAACATTTCAGTTAGTTACTCATTTTTATGCTCTTCAATTATACAACGAAGAGAAATATACAGAAGCAATCGATAACTTTCAAAAGTCACTTTCAAATGATTTTAATCGAGAAACAACTGTTTTAAATAATTATTATTTAGCTGAATCTTACATTTTTCTAAAACAATCAGACAATGCAATCGAGTATTTTACGAAAGTAATAAGGCATACTGCTAAAATTAATCCTGAACTTTTTGCTCGTAGTTTTTATGCAATGGGTTATATTTATTTTAATAAAACCGACTATTCTAAAGCATTAATTTACTTTAAAGATTATGTGGACGAAGAGAAAAATGAAACAAATAAAAATATTTTAAATGATGGGTATATAAGGTTTGCTGATTGTCAGTATGCTACTAAAAAAATGGGAGATGCACTAAAATATTATGATAAACCTATTGAAAATCAAGCTATTTCAGATATTGATTATTGTTATTTGCAAAAAGGAATTATTTTGGCTGCTACTAATAAAAATGAAGAAGCAAAAAGTAAGTTAAATATTATTTTACAAAATTATCCTAATTCAAAATATTACGATGACGCTTTATTTAATTATGGATTGATAGATTTTGAAAACACCAATTATCCTTCGGCTGTTACTGCGTTTACTGATATTATAAATGCCAATAAATCGGATGTTTATGTGCCACTTGCACTTCAAAAACGAGCTATTGCTATGTATAATCTTAAAAATTATGAGCTTTCTGCCCAAGATTATCAAACCATTTTAAATAAATACCCCACCCATAAAGTTGCATCAAGTGCTGTTTTAGGGTTACAGGAAGCACTGAATCAAATGGGGAAATCAGAACAAATGGATACGCTTTTGGCTGCCTATAAATCACAAAATCCTAACGATGTCAATATAGAAAAAGTTGAATTTGAAAATTGTAAAACGCTATACTTTGAACAAAAATATAATGAAGTTATTACTAAATCTAATAAATTTATTGCACAACATGCCCAAAGCCAATATTTGAATGATTTGAAGTATTTTCTTGCCGATTCTTATGCAAAATCTGAGGATAAACAAACGGCTTATAAATATTTTGAGGAAGTTTTTAATTCTGGTAAAAGTAATTTTTTAAATAAAACTATTTTAAAACTATCCGAATTGAATTTTGAAAATAAAGATTTTTTATCTTCACTTAATTATTATAAAAAACTCGAAAATCTTGCCTCGAATAAAAAAGAATTAGCCCAAAGTTGGAGCGGTATGATGCAAACTCATTTTGAACTAAAAAACAATGACAGCTCGAATTATTATGCAAAAAAAATAATTTCTTTTGGAGCACCTTCAGTAATAATGAATAATAAATCATTGTTGTTTATTGCTAAAAATAATCTTGCTTTAGAATCAAATACTGCCAATGATGATTTAATAGTTTGTTTAAACAGTGCTAGCGATATTCACGGAGCTGAAGCAACATTTTTATTAGCACAAGAATTGTACGATTCAAAGAAATATAAAAATTCTTTAGAATTACTCTTTATGTTAAATAAAAAATATTCGTCTTTTCCTAAGTGGATTGACAAATCATACATGCAAATAGCAGATAATTATATTATGCTCAATGAATTATATCAAGCTAAAGCAACATTAATTTCAATTATTGAAAAAGCAAAAGATTTAGAAATTACCAATCAAGCAAAGTTAAAACTTGAAAAACTAGACGCACAGTGAAAATAATAATAACATTTTTATTTGTATTTTTTTTATATCTTTCTGTTTTTGCTCAAATAGCACCTGAGCCTAATAATCAGCTTGAAAACACCGAGATTGTGATAGAAAAAAATAAGAAAATCATATTTCCTGAATTAAATAAAGTTACAGAAAAGGCAAATATTAGCAAAAAGCAAATCAATACATTAGAACAACAAAAATATTCATTCATAGAACATCCATCTTTATTACCAAATGTTGAAAGTAAAGTAAGAGTACCTGCCATCAAAGAAACTTCAGGATTAGGAAATAGACCTCACTTTATAAAACTAGGTTTTGGAAATTATTTAACAACTTTTGCTGAAGGCTATGTGAGTTCAAATAGTTTAAAACCATTGCAATTGTCCCTTCATGCCAAACATTTTGCTTCGGCTACTGGTCCTTTAGATTTTTCGGGAAATAGTATGAATGGTATAAAAACCGAAGCTCGTTATGCCTTTAAAAAAAGTATTTTAAGATGGAATTTTGGATATAATAGAGTAGGTTTTCGGTTTTATGGTTATGGAAATAATAAACCAAACGAATCTTTTAAAGATACACTTTTTCAAGCTTATAATTACTTAAACACAAATTTATATTTTTCAAAAATTGATACCAATAGCAAATGGTTCTATAATTCTTTTGTCAAATTCAATTTTATGAATTCCAAAAAGTTTGTAAATACTGAACAAGATTTGAATATTCAAACAAATATTTCGTATGAAATAGATGAATTTAAAAAAGTGAACTTTGATGTAAATGCTAACTTAATTTTAAATTCTATTCCTCAAACTAATGATAGATCTATTTATAAATTCAAACCAACATTTGAATATAAATTCAATGATAAGTTAAAATTTAATTTTGGTTTTGCTTTATTTTATAACAAAATTAAAGACACTTTAAATATAGAGAAAAAAATAAGATTATATCCACATATTGACGCAGAATATAATGTTTTAGAAAATATTAAAATATATGGAATAATGAGTGGCGGAACAATCAAAAATTCTTACTCAGATTTATCTTTAGAAAATCCATTTTTAAGTAATCAATTATCATTGGCTCATTCAAATCAAAAATTCATTTTTACTTTAGGAATGAAAGGGTCTTTGTCAAGAATTTTTTATTCTAATATAAGTTTTTCTTACCAAAATGTTGATAATTTATTGCTTTACGCTCCCTCAATGTCGGATTCTTCAAGGTTTAATACAGTTTATAATCAAGGCTCTATTTTAAACGCAAATGGAGAAATAAGATTTCAAAAATCTGAAAAATTTTCGATAGGATTAAAGTTAAACTATAATTCATTTTCGTTGCAAAATAATCAAAAAGCATGGTTAAGACCAAATTTCGAGGCCGCATTAGTAAGTAATTTTGTTGTTTCTAAAAGGTTAGATTTTTATGCAGAAGCATTTGTTTTAGAGGGATTATATAGTAAGAATTTTATAAGTGGAAATGAAAGAAAATTGAATACAATCGTTGATATAAATATAAAATCCAACTATAAGTTAAACAATAGATTATCTATTTATTTATATTTATTTAATATTTTAGGCAATAAATATGAAAGATTTATAAATTATCCAATAAAAAGTATAAATTTTGTAGGAGGTTTGACAATAAGTTTTTAAATTGCAATTCAAATGATTGAAAAACATTTAAAAGAATTACTTTTTACGCAGGATTTGATTGCCGTTTCAGGCTTAGGAGCTTTTTTATGTGAAAGAAGTTCTTCTGAAATTTCTATTTCAAATAATAAAATTATCCCTCCATCTAAACAAATTACTTTCAACGAAAAATTACAATTTGGAGATGAACAAAATTTAGTTAAATTGATATCAGAAACATATAATATTACTGAAATTGATGCTCAAAACGAAGTTTTTAAATACGCTGGAAAAGTAAAATACACACTCAATACCGAAAAACAATATATCATTGATGAACTAGGCAGGTTATACATACAAAAAGATGGTTCGCTTGCTTTTGAACAATTTAAAAAATTTAACTATTTGGATGACAGTTTTGGTCTTCCAGAAATTTATATCCAACCTATTTTTAGAGAAAACGATAGTAAATTATTGTATCAAACAAATAAAGTTCAAACCATGACACAAAATCCTGATTCAGAAGAGGAGAATGAAGAGATTTTTCAAGAGGAAGATATACAATTAAAAACCAAAAATAAATCTGGACTAGGATTGTATTATTTTGCTACTATTTTTTCATTATTTTTTGTAATTTGTACAACTTATTACTTAAATATGGATAAAAACACTTATGCCATAGGTAGTTTCGACCCATTATCTTTCTTAAAAAGTGGTAATAGTGAAACATTTAAAGATAACGAAGTTGATATTTCAGAAAATAAATTATTACCAGAAAATTCTGAAGTATCAAGTGATGAAATTCAACCTGAAGTAACAAATGAAACTTTAGAAAATAATTCAATTTCTAGTCAAAGTGAAATGATAGAGCCTATTCGAGTTTCTGAAACAAAACAAATCATACCTGCAACAAAAGCTCAAGAAATAGATTTATCAAATGCGATTACTTCAAAAATGGGTAAATTTTATATAATTGTAGGAAGTTTTAAAAACACAATAAAAGCTCAAAATTATATTTCAGAATTAATTTCAAAAGGAATGAATGCAAAGATGATTGCACAAGATGGAAATATTGAAACTGTTCGGGTTAGTGCAGGTGATTTTGATGATTATACAGTTGCTAATCAACAAAAATTACAAATTATTTCTCAAACAGGCACAGATGCTTGGATTTTAAATTATTAAAATTAAATATAATGTTTTTATTAAAATTTTTACAAATAACTACTCCAATAGCAGCTCCTGAGGTTGCAACCGAAGACAGTATAAGACTTATAGATTTGGTAATGAAAGGCGGTTTCATCATGATTCCGATTTTTATTTTGTCGATTATTACGGTTTATATTTTTATTGAAAGATATTTAACCATTAAAAATGCCACTAAAAATTCTAATTTACTTATTAATAACATAAAATCTTCTGTAAAAACAGGAGATATTAAATCTGCTCAAACAAGTGCTTTGGCAAGCAATACTGCGATAGGTTTAGTTTTATTGAAAGGAATTAATAAAATTGGTCAGCCAATAAAAACCATTGAAGCTGCTATGGAATCGGCAGGTAAATTACAGATTATGAGTTTAGAAAAAAATCTAGGAATTTTAGGAATCATTGCATCTATTGCTCCTATGCTTGGTTTTGTTGGAACTATTTCGGGAGTAATCAAGATTTTTTACAATATTTCTTTGGCAGATAATATTAGTATAGGTTTGATTGCTGGTGGCTTATATGAAAAAATGGTTACAAGTGCGGCTGGTTTAATAGTTGGGATGTTGGCACATATTGCTTATCATTATTTATACATTTTATTAGATAATGTTACGCATACAATGGAAAGTACTTCTTTGGAATTTATTGAAACTGTAAGCGAATAAATACCAAACATGAAAAAAATACTAGCATCGCTTTTTTTGTCAATAATTTTATTAGTAAGTTGTAAAAAAGAAAATGACATTAGTAATGACTCAGGTTTTACTTTACTATTAAAATCAGATTTTGATATTAATGATACTATAGTTTTAATGAAATTTGTTGGTCAAAATTCTGTTGCTTTAGATTCACAAATAATAGAAAATAAGCGTGAATTTTCTTTTAATGGAAAAATAACGGAAGATTCATTTTACAGATTACTCTTTAAGAAATCAAAAATTGATGAAGTTATTGCTTTAGATAATTCGGAAACTGAAATTTCCATTTCAGGAACAATTGATTTGCCAATTTTTAAAACAATAAAAGGCGAATTGAACCAAAATTTTAAAATATTAAATGGAATAAATAATAAATTTCAAAATGACACTGATTCCTTAAATCAATTATTTATTTTAGCTGCAAATTCTAATCCTACTGATGTAGAAAAAATTAAAAATCAATATAAAATTACAGAAGTTAATTTTATTAAAGATATAAAATTATTCATTAAAAGTAATAAATTATCTGTTTTAAGCATAATAGCTTTAACTCAATTAAAACCAGAAAATGACTTTGCATTTATGGATTCGGTTTTTACCGATTTACAAACGCTGAAAGGAACTTCAAGCTATATTGATGCATTCTTAACTAATTTTGAAAGTTTAAAATCTAATAGTGTAGGACAAGTTGCTCAAGACTTTAGTCAAAATACACCTGATGGAAAAGTAATAAAATTAAGTGATTTTAAAGGAAAATTTGTTTTATTAGATTTTTGGGCTTCTTGGTGTGGACCTTGCAGAAACGAAAATCCAAATGTTGTTTTGGCTTATAACACTTTTAAATCCAAAAATTTTGAGGTTTTGGGAGTTTCTTTAGATGATAATTCAAATAAATGGAAACAAGCAATTTTGGATGATAAACTTATTTGGACACAAGTTTCGGATTTGAAAGGATGGGACAACGAAGTTGCTAAGTTATATGGGGTTGAGTCTATTCCTCAATCTTTTTTATTAGATAAAGAAGGTAAGATTTTAGCAAAAAACCTTAGAGGTGAAGAGTTAATAAGCAAACTAAAAGAGATTTTAAATTAAATATTTTAATAAACAAAGATTTATAATTATTACAAAATGGATAAATTTTCATTCATCGCAAACGCTGACACAACTGCCATAGACAGTATTTACGAAACATACAAAGCCAATCCAAACGATGTAGATATATCTTGGGCTAAATTTTTTGAGGGTTTCGACTTTTCAATTGCTAAGTATGGAGAAAACAATGGTTCTTCAAAATCAATAAATACTCCAAATTCGGCTGGAACAACCAATGAAAAAGAAGTTAATGTTTATAGACTAATTCGTGGATATCGTTCAAGAGGACATTTAAAAGCCAAAACCAATCCTATTAGAGAAAGAAAAGACAGAGATGCCATGATTTCTTTAAAGGATTATGGATTTTCGGAACCTGATTTGGATGTTCGCTTTAAAGTGGGTGCTGAAATTGGCTTGGAAAATGCTACTTTACGTGAAATAATTAAAACTTTAGAAGCTACTTATGAAGGTTCTTTTGGATTTGAGTTTTATTATATTCGCCAACCTGAAATTTTAAAATGGCTTACCATTGAGTTTGAAAAAGCAGCTAAAGCTTACAACCCTCCAAAAGAAATAAAAACACGAATTTTATCTAAATTAAATGAAGCAACTGTTTTTGAGAATTTTTTAGCTACAAAATATGTGGGTCAGAAAAGATTTGGACTCGAAGGTGGAGAAAATGCCATAGTAGCCATTGATACTATTATCAATGTTGGTTCGCTTTTTGGTGCTGAAGAAGTTGTAATTGGAATGGCTCACAGAGGTCGTTTGAATGTTCTTTGTAATATAATGGGTAAAACTTACGAGCAAATTTTCAATGAATTTGAAGGAAATATAGATATTAATAGTATTGAAGGGGCGGGTGATGTAAAATATCACATGGGTTATTCTAGCGAAATAAAAACTATTTATGATAAAAAAATGCATCTAAAGTTGATGCCCAATCCATCTCACTTAGAGGCAGTTGATCCATTGGTTTTGGGTTATGCAAGAGCTCAAGTAGATGATGAATATAAAGGTGATTACAAAAAATGTGTTCCTATTTTAATTCATGGTGATGCAGCAGTGGCTGGTCAAGGAATAGTTTATGAAACTTTACAAATGCAAAGTTTACCTGGTTATACAACTGGCGGAACTATCCATTTTGTAATTAATAATCAAGTTGGATTTACAACTGATTTTGATGATGCTCGTTCTTCAATTTATTGCACAGATATTGCCAAAATTGTGGATGCACCTGTGATTCATGTAAACGGAGATGATGCTGAGGCGGTAGCTTTTGCTGCAAAAACTGCGATTGATTATCGTCAATTATTTGGAAGAGATATTTTTATAGACATGGTTTGCTATCGTAAAAATGGTCACAATGAAAGTGATGAACCACGCTTTACGCAACCAAAATTGTATAGTTTAATTGCAAAACATCCTTCTCCAAGGGAAATATATAAACAAGATTTAATAAAAAGAGGTGAAATTAACGAGGCTCAAGCCGAGGAAATGGATGCTCAATTTAAGGCTTTGTTGCAAGCAAAACAAACGCTTGTAAAAGAAAAACCATTGCCATATATTCCTTCAAAACTAGGATTGGAGTGGCAAGAAATGAAAAAAGCTACCTTAGAAGACT
>REAG01000137.1 GCA_004294265.1 Cytophagales bacterium
GTTTCATATTTCCTTGCACTTAATGTTCCAAATTTGAACTAAAAACGGGCTAGGTTATCTACATTGACGTTTTTTTAGTTTATCAGCAGACCCTAATTAATATTAAAATTTTAAAAAAAGAATGCTATCCTATATTTAAAAAAACTAAATATAGGATAGCATTAAATTTAAAAACAACTGAAAACTAAAATACTATCTCACTATTGTTAAGTCACCAATAAATGGACGACCGTCTTTTTTGTCAATCACATAATAATAAGTACCAGCTGGTAATCCATCACCATTGAAATCTTTGGTTTGTAAATCTTTACCTGTCATCATATATACCTCAACACCATATCTGTTATAAACTTTAATTTCAGCAGTTTCAGGCAAACGTAACATTCTAATATTCCAAATTGTATTTTCTGTGTTTCCGGCTCCTGGTTCTAAAGCATTAGGAATAAATGGACTTTTTTGACATTTACGAATCAAAACATAACTAGAATATACTGGTTTATCTGACCTATCAAGCAAACAAGCACCGTTTGTAACTTTGGCTCTATATCGCATTGAACTTTTATAGTCATTATCTTTCTCAAATACTCTCGTTGAAAGAATTGGTTTTAAAACTTGAGTTGGTTCTTCAATAGTAATAGGAGCATCAAAAGTATAATCTGCTAACCCACTAGAATTTTCAGAGTAATTGGCTTTTGTGTAAATATACTCCCATGTAAATGAATTTCCTCTGTATCCATCTAATGTTACTTCTGTACCTAATGGGAAATAGCACATTAAAGTATCCATAGGAATAATTGTTTTAGCCGTTCCACCTATAGGTTCTACATCAACAGTAAATCTGTGCGTTGGGAAGTCATAAACGTCACATTGATTATTTCTAACCGCAGCTTTTATCGCATACTGTCCTGCTCCTGCAAAAGTTTGATTAATTATTTGTGCAGTAGTTTCTGGTAAAGGATTGTAAGTTCCACCGTCATTGTTACTCAAACTCCACGAAATTGAACTTCCAGGAACAACTCCGGTAAGAGCAAATTTATTTCCATCCACTACGTTGTTGTAAGCACACATTTGATTTCCTGCATTTTTATTACTTACTATATCAGTGAATCGAGATGAAGTAATTGTAATAAGAGGAAAAGAAGTTATAATTGAAGACGATGTACAAGCACCATTTGCAGGAACAGTATAAGTTACTTGATATTCTCCAACACCTATTCTTCCTAAATCTATTGTACCTGTCGAAGTATTTATTACTTGCGATGGGTTAGTAGAATTTATAGTGAAAGTACCACCTGTGAAAGTAAACCCAGCACTTTTTAATAAGGATGTATTTGCATTGTTACAAACGCCACCATTTAATCCTTTTTCTGCTGCACTTACATTGTAAAATAAGCTTCCAGGCGTTGGTACTTCTAATTTATTAAATGATAAACTAGTAATGGTTTGAACTGAAGTACATCCTACGCCTGCAAAAGAATAGATATATGTAACATTTACATTTGTAACAACACTAACTGGTATTCTAGCAAAGTCGATTTGACCATTTATATCAATGGCATTAGGTAAATTAGAAGTAAATCTTCCACCAGCAGGAAAAACATTTGGTACATCGGTCGCAGCTCCGTTGCTGGCACAATAAGTATTTGATAAATAACGTAAAGTAGGATTTCCAAATGAATTATCTTTAATGCTATATGAAATTGGTGTTATAGAGGTAACAGCTTCACAAGTTCCAGTAGCAGGAATTGTATAAGACATATTATAGTCACCCTCAGCAATTCCATTTATATTAAAATTTTCACTCGTTGAAGTAATTGTTGTTGCACCTCTCGAAAGTGAATAGAATCCACCAGTATTAGCCGATACAACTAAATTTACAGCCGTTCCAACATTACAATATGAACTACCATTGGTGTATGAAAGTGCTGAAACTATTGGACTTGAAGTTACAGTAAATGTTATTCCAGCACTTGTGTTGGCAGGACATCCGAATGCAGGAGCTAATTCATAATACACTATATAGCCTTGAGGTGTTTTTCCATTAGGTGTAAATGTACCTGTTACAGAATTTGTAGATATTCCCAAATTTGGAATGCTAATAAATGTTCCTGCTGTGGCAAATCCTGATTTAGTTGCACTTACACTAATATTTCCAAGGAAATTATTACAATATGAATTTGGAGATAAAGCAGAAATCGTTGCCGTTGGATATTGGTTTACATTTACTACTGCAGTTGTGCTAAAGGCATTACAACCTTTGAAAGCAGCCGAAGTAAGTGTTACAATATGATTCCCAGCTATAGCATTTGTCATATTTATCAATCCAGAGTTAGCATCCAACATAGTATTATTTAATGTACTTGAACTAAATGTATATGGGAAAAAACCACCTGTTAATGTTGAAACTGTTACTGTAACATTTGCCATTCCAGGGTTTCCTTTGCAATTATCTAAAGTGTAGGAAATTGAAGCCGAAGGTTGTAAAGTAGAAGTTATGGTTAAAACATTTGAATTACTTATTTCGGTACAAACCCCATTTGTAGCAGATAATCGATAGAAATAATCTGAAGATGTTCCAGTAGGACTTGGAATTGAAGTAGTAGTTGTAACTGGGGTAGGACTTGTAAATGCTAAATCAGTTGCTCTTTGCCAAACAATTCCAGTAGCAGATGTATTGACAGAAGCCAAATCAAAAGTAGTTCCAGCACAAAGTTGATTAGATGCAGTAGAAATATTACCAGCTAAAGGCAATGCATCTAATGTAAATCCGCCAATAGTAATTGCAGAGGTAAATATATTTCCTCCTGCAATAGTTATAGTTAATATAATTTGTTTGGTTCCAGACGTATTCCATCTCACTATACCAGGCAAGCTAGATGAGTTTCCGAATTGAGCTACTCCCCCATCCAAATTCCAAGCCCAGCCTAAAATAGGTGCAACCGAATTAGTTTTATCCTCAATTAAATATCCAGTAACACTGGCAGTGCTAATACATTCTGTAATTAAAGGATGACCAGTAAATGAAACTATAGCTGTACAACCAATTGCATCAATCAAGACTGAATTTCCACCGACAGGTGTACATCCAATTCCGTTTGTAATTAACGGTCTGTAATATACAACTGGATCAGTTAATGACACCAATGTAGTTGGATTACCAGTTAATGCAGTCGAACTCCAAGAAGAATTATTAGTTGAAGATTCCCATCCTGTAACCGTTCCCAAAATTCCAGTTGCTGTGATGCTAGCATTAGAACCGATACACAAAGTAGCAGGAATATTTACACCAGTAGAAGTAGCTTGTTGAAGTACATTTACTGTAATACCAACTGCGGTAACCATTGGAGATACGCCATTTCTAACAGTAGCAAAATAAGTTTCGTTAGCCGATAAGTTTGGCGTAGTGTAAGTTGCAGCATTTGCACCTGCAATTATTCCTAAACTATTATACCATTGTATAGCATTGCCTACAAAACCTGACAAAGTGAGTACATCGTTTGTGTTATAACAAATTGGATTTAAACCTGTAATAGACCCTCTTTCACTCATTGCATCAACTGTTATAGTGGTATTAATAATGCTTGAAAATCCACCAACTCCGATTACTGTTAAGTTTATTGGATAAATACCAGCATTTGCAAAACTAACTAATTGTGTTGAAGCAATTGAGTTTGTTACATTACCACCCGTAAATGCCCAATTATAGCTTGTTACAGTTCCAGAAACTATTTCAACTCCGAAAGTTACGCCTGAACCTGTAGTGTTTTCCAAGCTAAAACTTGTTGGTAAATAAACGCCATTTACGGTTGCATTTACTGCAAAAGGACAATTTACAGCGTCCACAGTAACTACATTTGAGTAAGCTGGGAAACAAGCATTTGTTCCGTTTTTAGCTTCAAGTCTATATTGATAAGTACCAGAAACAGTATTTAGTAAGTTAGAAGTAGTAAAACCTGCTAAGGTTGCATTTGGAATATTAACAAAAGTAGTACCATTCCATTCTTGCCATTGACGAAGACTTAATGTTTCTGGACCACTTGTAGTCAAACTTGCAAATAAATTTCTACAAACTGATGCAGGTGCTGATACTAGAGGAGCAACAGATTGTGCAAAAACTGAAGGAGTAAACCCTATAGTTGTAACGGCAGGACAAACACCGCTTTGAACAACAGCATCATAAGAATCTGTCAAAATTTCTAATAACCCTGTATTTAAAGACGTGGTTGTAGCATTTAAAATATTCAAACCATTTAACCTCCATTGAATAGAATTACCCGTAAATCCAGTTAATGTTAAAATACCTGTTGTACTATGGCAATAAGATAAACCTGTTGGGTTTGAATCTATACCTCCTCGTACGCTTGTCTCATCAACATTGACAGTTCCTGTTCGAATGCTTGTTAATCCTCCTAGACCTAAAATTGTTAAACGAATATTTTTAGGACCAGCAGTTCCAAAAGAAATATCATGCGGACCAGCAGTATTTACATTTCCTCCTGTACCTCCAGCAAAATCCCAAGTATATCCTAAAATTGTGTTTGTAGAAGTTGATGCATCTGTGAAACGTACCGTGTTACCAACACTTACGCAAACTGTTGTAAGGATTGGCGTAAATGCCGCTTGTAAACCACAACTAGATGCTGTAACAGTAATTACATTTGAGTAAACATCTCCGCAAGAACCACCGTTGGTTACTCTAGCTCTGAAATATTTAGGACCAATAATGGTTTCAACATTTGCTGTCAATGATGCTGTTGTATTACCTGCACCTGCTGCATTTGCCCAAGAGCTTAAATCTAAAGAGCGTTCCCACTGAATCGTACCAGATGAACTTGCTAATGTGTAAATTCCACCATTTCCATCGCTCGTACATACTATCATTCTATCCACACTTGATGTACCTGCAATTGGTGTTGGTGTAACATTTATTGTTACAACTCCTGAGGCTACATTTGGACAAGCTCCACCAGTTACACTTACTACATAAGAAGTTGTAGTAGATAATGTACCCGTTGCAATAGTATTCACATTGCTTGATAACGTATTCCATGTAGTTCCACTGTTGGTACTATTATACCAAGTATAGCTATTACCCACTTGACTCGTTACTGTTAAATTCAAACCACTTGAACTTGCACATAAGGCACTAGCACCTGATATTCCACCGCCAATATTCAGATTTGTTACTGTAACAACTCCTGTAGCAGTTACCATCGGACAAACACCATTTACTGCAGTAGCAATAAATGTAGTGTTTGATGTCATTGCACCTGCCGCTTGTAAACCTGCCGTGCCTTGTGCAACTCCTGCTTTATACCATTGAATACTTCCCAATGCAGTTACAGATACTACAGATGAAGTGTTGGTTTCGCATATTGCAGTTACGGGAATAGACATTGCAGAAATTGTACTCAAAGCATCTACTTGCACGGAACCAGAAATCGTACTTGTTAAACCTCCTGTTCCCAAAATAGATAATGTTATCGTTTTCGGACCAGCTGCAGAATAAGTTACATTAATAGTATAACTTGTTGAATTTATACCAATGACCGTTGATGCTGGTGTTGCATTTGCACCAAAATTCCAAACATAACCTAAAATTGTTCCTCCAGCACTTGAAGAAGTATTTGTAAATGTAACTCCAGTTGAAGATGCATTAGTTAAACAAATTGGTGTTGGGTTAGAAGTAAATGCTGCTGTTAAGCCGCAAAGACTTGAATTAACTATAATTGGAGCTGATGGAACTGTTTGACAACCAGCTACAAAGGCATATCCAACAAAACTAAAGGCATTACCAACAATCGTATTGGTAAATGTATAAATATTGCTTGGCAATACATTAAAACCTGCACCGGTATTTACTGCATAAACTATACTTCCAACTAAACCTGTGTTATTGAAAGTTACTGATTGCGAACTACAAGCAAAACTTTGGCTTGAACTAATTCCTGTAACCGTTGGATTTACATTTACATTTACAACCATAGGTGCAGATGCAACTGTAGTACAAACGCCATTATTTAAAACTGCTACAAAAGTGTTGGATGGATTAGTTAAGCCTGTAGTAGTATAAACGGCAGAAGTTGCACCCAAAATGAGAGAATTATTTTGCAACCATTGTATAGATGCACCTGGTATTGTACCTGTTGCATTTAAAACAACTTGAGCATTATAACATTGTGTGGCAGGTATATTTGTGATAGTCAAAACATTAGGTACTCCCGATAATGTAATGGTATTATTTCCCGTTACAGATGCACATCCTGCACCAGCTGGAATATCATAACGAACTACAAAAACACCAGCTAATGTATTTTGTGGAATGGTAATTTGTCCAGTTGTAGCATTTACGCTAAAACCAGTTGTGGTTGAAGTTTTAAAGAACGAGCCATTTAAAGTATTTGTAGAAGAAACCAAACTTATAGGAGAGTTGCTACTACAATATGGTGAAGCACCATAACTCAACGTTGGGGTACTTGGCAGCGTAGTTACAACCAAACTAGTAGTTGTACTTTGCGGTCCGCAACCTGCAACGGTATAGCTATATGTAATCGTATATGTACCACCAAATCCTGAAGGATTTACAGTTCCATTTGTAGGATTAATTGTTAATCCACCAGTTGCTGAATATATACCCCCTGAAACAGTATTTATTGCTGTAACACCTGAAATAGTTGCCGTATTACAAACTGGGCTGATGTATGAAATATTCACACCTGGCACACTATTTATAGTTAATGCATTACCAACTGTGCTTGAAATATTTCCGCAACCTGGTACTGAAACAGTATAGGTTAATGGATATGTGCCTGCGGTTGAACTTGCTAAATTTACTATTCCAGTTACTGAATTTGTAAACACTAAGCTTGATGAAGCTGAACTAAAAACGCCTCCACTAAAACCTGAAGTTGTTGGTGTTGCTGTACCTATATTACAATATGGACTACCAGTAAAGCCAAATAATAAGCCAGGTACACTATTTATCCTTAAACTAGTAGTGGTTGTTTGTGCTCCACAACCTGGAATGGTATAACTATATGTAACAGTATATGTTCCTTGCGTGCTAGATGTAGGCGTAATTGTTCCATTAGTCGAATTAATTGTTAATCCTGCTGGAGCAGAAGTATATATTCCTCCTGAAACTGTATTAATTGCTACTACATTTGCAGTTGCAACATTATTACAATACGGAGTTCCTGTATATGAAATTGAAGTTCCTGTTAAAGAATTTATCGTGATTGCATTACCAACTGTACTCGTTACGTTTCCGCAACCTGCTACTGAAACTGTATAAGTTATGTTATAAGTATTCGCTGTCGAGGCTGTTAAATCTACAGTTCCTAATGTGGCATTTGTAAATGATAAGCCCGCTGGTGCAGAAGTAAATGTACCTCCTGAACCGCCAATAGTTGTATTTGCACTAGGGTTTGTTCCGTTTTTACAATATGCAAGTGTTCCATAATTAAACAAAATACCTGGTACACTATTTATCCTTAAACTAGTAGTGGTTGTTTGTGCTCCACAACCTGATATAGTATAATTATATGTTATAGTATAAGTTCCTTGAGTACTACTTGTTGGTGTAACAAGTCCAGTAATTGAATTAATTGTTAATCCTGCAGGAGCAGAAGTATATATTCCTCCTGAAACTGTATTAACTGCTACTACATTTGCAGATGCAACATTATTACAATATGGAGTGCCTGTATATGAAATACCAGCTCCAGTAACTGAATTTATTGTAATTGCATTACCAACTGTACTTGTTACGTTTCCGCAACCAGCAACTGATACAGTATATATTAATGGATATGTACCTGCAGTTGAGCCAGCAATATTAACTTGACCAGTTGAAGCATTTGCAAATACTAATCCAGCAGAAGTTGAGCTAAATGTACCGCCAGATCCCAAACCACTAAAAGTTGTTCCTGGTGTTTGATTGCCACTAGAAGTACAAAATACGGTTGGTATAAATCCAAAAGCTAAACCTGGTATAGAACCAATACGCATACTGGTTGTTGTAGTCAAAGCTGGGCAACCAGGCACTGTATAACTATAAGTAATAGTATATAAATTGGCTGTACTAGAGTTTATGGTTGCTGCTCCTGTTGTTCCGTTTAAGGTTAATCCCGCTGGAGCAACTGTAAACGCTCCCCCACTCACAGTATTAGATAAAACTGGAGATACTACAGTAGTTAAATTATTACAATAGGCAGGTTGATTGTATGCAAAAGTGGTCGTAACAGGCGAATTAACTGTTACAATAGCTAAACCAGAGGCAGTTACAGATGGACATCCTCCATTTGTAATAATAGCTCTATATATATTTGTAACTGACAAAGAAGGTGTTGTAAACGTGTTGGTAGTTCCACCTGTTGAGGCATAACTTGCCCCTCCATTATTTGAACCTATCCAATCTATTGTGCCATTAAATCCACCTACAGAAACTACCGATGTGGCTGGACTACAAATTGGATTTGTACCTGAAACAATCACATTTCCACCAACACTTTGACTATTGACGGTTATATTTTGAATACCTGTTAATGTTACAGTTGGACAACCAGGACTTGTAGCAATGGTTTTTACTTGATAAACCACATTTGCACCAGAAGATGTTAAAATATTATTTCCTGTAATAGATAATTGAATATTTCCACCTGTTCCTACAACCGTTGGAGAAACCACCATACTGCCAATCATGGCATAGTATCGAACATTATTTTCTGAACCGAGCACATTTATCCCACTACTTGTACTCGCAGTACAGACTTGACTTGCTCCCATAAGAGAAGTTCCTATTAAAGAAGAAGGCGGTGAAGTACCAATTATGATTTTAGATGTTATAGAAATAGGGGCATTACAACCATTAGAACCGTTATACCAAGCAGTAACTCCTGTAACACTAGAGCCTGCAAATAAACCAGTATTTAAAGTTATTGTATTATTGCCTGATAATGTAGCTGTACCATCCGAAATTAAATCGTTGTTCCAAGAAACTGCCCACGGAGAGCCAGTAAATGTACTTGGATTGAAACTTGCTAAAGTTATAGTTACAGAACCAGAAGCCAATGGATTACCACAACCCGATGGATCAGCAATTGAAACACCTAAAATACTTGGTTTCGGTGAAATAAAAGCATCGTATAATCTAATGGACGAACCACCGCAACCAATAGCTTGCACACCAATTTGAGCAGCACCAGAGAATGTAGTTTGCCATGCACAAAGACCTGTGTTTCCATTTATTTCTCCAATGTAATCAGAGGGGTCGGTATATAATGCAGCATCTTGATTATATAATTCTAAGATTTCTGGATTAGTTAATGGTCTATTATGAATCATAAATTCATCTATTCTACCAATTAATGCATTACCAGCTCTTGAACCATCATTACCATTTTTACCAATAATCAATTTTCCTAAAGGCTCTCCATTGTCACCAAACCCATATCCAAGTGCTGATTGAGAGTCTGTAAAAAAGTAAGTCCCAGATAAAACACCATTAACATATCCTGATATCAAAAATCCAGTGCCTTGTCTTTGAATATTTGCAGATATGTGATACCATGTTCCTGGATTTAAAACGCCACTTAAAGAAGTATTTAAAAATCCTGGATTTCCTCCTGTAATATAAGAAGCCCATTGACCATATCTAATTTTTCCATAAAAAGCTAAACGCATGTCTGAAGTGTTTGTTCCCTTGATATTAAATCCATAGTGTTCCCAATTTGTGTTAGGACCAAAACTAAAAAGATTTTGAGAATTACCACCAGATGCATCAAATCTTGTCCACATTGAAAATGTTAATGATTTATTCATCGGAACAATTCCTGATCCACCATTAGAAACATCGCTTGAAAGTACAAAAGCTGAATTAAATGTTAAATCGACAGCATCGTTATTAGAATCAAACTCAATTGCAGAGTTAGTTACTGCGTTTTTATTTTGCTGAAATGTACTATTGCTACTTGTTCCATTAACAGCTGCCCCTAATGAAAATGTACCAAAAGCTTGATTGTTTAAGTTATTATTAAATGGATAATATGCTAATAATCCAAGACCTATATCTGTATTTGTACCTGGCTTTCGTAAGAAATACTTAAATTGATCAATATTAGTTCCAGTTGCGATGTATTGTTGGGTAGGGCTTGCTCCTTGGCATAACTGTAATTGTCCTGCCAAGTTAATATTTCCTGGGTTTGGAGCACCACCAATAGTGATTACAGCCGTAACCCAAGGCGAAGCACGCATATCACCTGCATTCGACATAGAACCGCAACCTAACGTACGAACACGAATAGTTGCAAGTCCTGTAAAGCCTGGCTGCCAACTTACTTCAGCTGTATTGTTATTCGGACTAGGTGAACCTCCTAATGGGGTTGAATTTAAACAAGGTGAAGTGTTTTCTGCCCAGTAACCACCGCCTAAACCTAAAGTACCAAATGCATCATTAAATCCTTTATCACCAACTACATTAGATACTTTGCTCCAACCGCAAGTACCTCCAGAAGCAACTACATTACTGGTTCCAGCATTTTGCAATTGCCATTGATATCCGCCAACTGCACTTTTTGAGTTGGTTACAAAATTTGTGTTGCTTTGCGATTGACAAAAACTAAGTTCGGTAAAGCCAATAGGCAAAGGTGGACTAGGAATTTGACCTAACATATCTAAAGTAATGTTAGTCTGTTCGTATCCTGGCGTACTAGGTAATCCTTGAGGATTGCTTTTTGCAAAACAAGGTGTTGATTTTGAGGATGTAACGCCAATGGTTGCAACTCCAGAAAATGTTCCATTCCAAGTGATAGTAATACCATTTTTAACTGCATCAGAATTACCTCCACTAAATACACCAGTAGCTGGATTGTATGTCCCTCCTCCATATACTGAGGTTACGCTCACGATAGCATCTTTTGGTCCAACCGTCCATTCAACGCCATTAGGATCCGTATCTTGTGGAGCTGATAATACTACGCTTTCTCCTATACTGCTAAACCATATTCTTTTGCTAGATGAGAATGCTACATTTGTGCCATTCCCTATAGCACCAGCTTTTAACACCAAAGCACCTTCGTTGGTTACAGACTGAACCTCACCTATAACATTATTATTCAAATCTCTTAAAATTGCACCACCTAAAGCACTAATGTCACCCAATTGTTCGGTTTGAAAAATAGTGGCAAAACCAGTAACATTTGGGTTACCTGCTGTGTAAGTAATTCTACCACGATTGATAAAGTAACCCGCAGATTTATCCCCTCCTTGCATTTGGTTAGCAGAAATCTGGAAATCACTTCCACTAAAACTCGCCACATATTGTGTAGGATGGCACTGACCACCACTATATCCTACACACACACCACCTGGTGCTTGTGAAGCATAAATAAAATTAATTTGTGAATATAAACCTAAACCTAATGTTCCAAAACGATTAGGAATATTAAATGTATTTGTGCCAGCTGGAATATCAATGGTAATAGGTGCCCAGAATTTAATATTTGTAGCATTAAAATTCATTGTAATTGCTCCACCACCTCTTGATGTTGCTAATTGAATCGTATTAGCACCTGAGTTTACAGCTACTACGAAATATGGTGTTTTATTTCCATTACCATCTAATTGTGGCAAATTATTGCCAGCAGGTAAACCACTTCCATCTGTCTGAGTTCCTAAAATATACACTACATCATTGATATCAATCTGAGCAGAAGTCATATTAGAATAACTACTCATGGTAATATTAGCACTGCCATTCGTCATAGCACCATTAAAATAGCGTTGGTTAAATTGAGAAATTGAACCACCTTTTGCAGTAGTAAAATGGCTTGTAGGTGTTCCAGTACATACAGGATATTTACCATCACCATCCATTTTTTGATCTTTGCCTGGACCGGCAACTTTTGAAGGAACAGCAACTCCAGGAGTGTTGTTGAGTGTAAATGTAGTTTTAGTAGTTAATTTTTGCGTTGGGCAACCGGGAGCTTTTGCAAAACCACTAATACTATTTGGAACTCCAAACGACAACCAAAATGGGAAAGAACTTGGTTTGGCTAACATGGTTACTGAAGTACCAGTAGCAATAACTGATCTTCCCATAACAGATTCAAAAGGTTCGCCATAAGGCTGTGCAAAAGTTAAATAATTGGGAGTATAACTAGTTCCAGAAACAGCACCACTTGTAATAACTAATGGAAAATCTTTGATATCTCCTGTATTCAAATCATAACAAATATTACCAGGATTTGCAAAAGTAGGAGCTAATTGACCCCCAGTTAGGGTATTTCCCATCAAAATATTGGCTGTTGTTGCCATATTAACTGGAATGAGTGGACAAAGATTATTTTGAGCTTTTACTGTAATTACTTTATTTACAAAAGTCGTTAAAATGCCTGCTGGGACATTCAATAAAAGTGTGCCTCCATTACCAGTAGTGGTAGCCACTGGGGTTGCACCATCAAAGGCTGTGTAGGTAACTCCATTTTGAGAATTATTAACTTTTATAGCAATAGTTGTAGAATTGTCTATCAAACAAAGTGAATCTCCTAGTATTCCTAATGTAGTAGTTGGCAAACTATTGTTGTTTACATTTAATGTATTTATCAATGCCAATCCACAAGAATATTGTCCATATACAGAGATACGAACAATGCTTTGCCCACCACCCCCAAAATTAAATGCGTTTGAAGGAGTTAAATTAGAGGGAGTAGGATTAATGGCATCGCCAGTTACAGACCAAAGATAGGCTATTGGCGATGGCGAAACATTTGAAACTGAATATGTTGCAGTTGCAGAATTACATGGGTTTAAATTTCCAGTGATATTAGAACTCAAATAACCCGTATTTTGAACATTAATTGGATATATGAATGGTGTGCTAGTGCCGAATTTATTAATTCCTATAACAGTTAATGTTTGTGCACCTGCTGTTAAGGCTGTAACATTTACTGTATCTGCTGTAGAATTTGATAAAGACAACCCATTTGAAGCTATCCATTTGAATGATAATGCACGTTTGTCAACTGGAGCCAGTACTTTATATAAAGCATTAGATTCTCCTAAACATAAAGTAGATTTTCCTGTAATTCCAGCCAGAGTGGGAATACCATTGAGCGGAGCAATAAATGGGCTTGGGTTGGTACCTGCTAACAAAAACTCTCCAACAGGATGATGCGGTTCTAGTCTTATTGGAGATTGCCAAGTTAAAGTTTTTGAATCAATAACAGGATTAATACCAGTGTTTGTCCAATTTAAAACTTGATTAGTTTCTCTACGAATCAATCTAAGATTTGCCTCATTTGTGAAATTAATATTTTTGTTACCCGCATAATTGTATTCATATAAGTAAGACCTTTGATTGTCGTTATTAGCTATCGGATAGAATGGAATTACATACGTTCCAAAATATCTTGAAGTATCTCTATTTGGAATGCCTCCAGGATAGGTTTCTGTACTTGGGAAAATAGGATAATTGGGATCTGAATTTACAATATAGACCTGTGTGCCTACCATACCATTTTGCACTGTGGGAGTTACTTTTATAAAATCACCATCAGGATGTGCAATGCTTGCAATAAAAGGAGCGTTGTAGTTATGTTTACTTTCATCTCCTATGGCAGCTCCAGATCTCACCCAAGCAATCGGACCATCAAATACAATATTGCCTGCACCTAAAGTATTTTCCATCACATTACCGCTGCCTTCGTCAAATTTGAAATAAGCTTGTAAATCGCAGTAGCTTGGGTGAGAAGGTGTGATTTTTTTACACATCAAATCTCTAATTTCTGTTAGGCTCAAATTTCTTTTCCATACAGAAAGCTCATCAAATTGACCAGCCCAAGGTCCACCTGCTTTTATGAACATATCTACCATTGATGTATCGCCAGGAAAATCAATAGAAGAAGATGGATAACCATTAACATAATAAACAAACAAACCAGAGGCATCTCTCGTGTAAGCATAGTGAGTCCAAGATGTATTTTCTCCCCCACTAATTTTGTTTTGATTTCCTAAAGATAAATCTTGATATCTAGCCACAAAATCAGCACTATTAGTAGCTCGATAATTAATATAACGCTCAGTAAATGGATCACGAAATCCCATTACACCATCTCCTACACCTTTAGCCCAAAACGAAAGCGTATAAACATTAGATCTTTTAAAGCTAAGAAATGTTCCAACTGAAGTACCTGGTAAACTGATACAAGTTCCTGAACCAGGTCTTTGGATTAACTGATTTTGTCGAACACCCAAAATATATTCTGCTCTATAATTTTCGGTGCAGTTGGTTATCAATGTTTTATTTAAAGGGTCAATTCTAGCTCCAGAGTTATCCCAAGCATAATCTGAACCTCCATCGCGTTTTACCAAACGATTAAACCCAACAGTAGCAGAGGCAGATGCATTTCCTTGAAAGTTATAATTTACATTATAACTTGGATTTGTGCCATTTGCTAAAAATACACCAAAATATTTTCCTGCAATTGAGGTGTAAAACTGTGGCTTGGTATTGAGCGTTGGGGCTTGATTTACTACGTATATATGTACGCCATCTGGATTGCCTGCTCCTATGCCATTTACATTTATAATATCTCCACCAACAGGGTTTGTGTATGAAAGCCCAGAATTAGCCCACGAGCCAGGATAAACATTGGTACTCAAATCGCCAATAGGTGCTCCAGACGGCAAATAACCATAAGATTCGGTAGCCACAAAATTGACTAATGTGCCATGCGAAAGTGCTGTTTTTCTATCCATCAAATTAGTTCCTGAAATGCTATTAAATTCGATATAGGTAGAAAGCGAAGCATAGTTAGGTGTGGCTGGTATTATTTTTTTACACATATAATCTCGAATCGTAGGTTGCGAGAGTGCTACACCGCTCCAAACTCTATGTTCGTCTAATCCACCACGAAAATAATTGGCTAGGCTGCCCGCATTTGATGCACCAAGTGTATAATTGGTTGGCACACCAGCCGAACCCGATGCCGAACCCGATGCTGCCACCGTACCATTTACATACATTTGTACACTTGTACCATTTTTGACTACTGCCACATGGTACCATTTATCTCGTTCCACGAGTGGACCTGTTAATACTGTCGAGCCATTGCCAATATTCCACTCTAATTTGTTTAGTGCAGTTATATTAAGTGCATTTAATACATTTGAACCATTAGAATAAGCCCAAACAGCTTGCTGCCGTTCGAGTTCTGCTGGTTTTATCCAAGTTTCGATGGTGTAATTGGTTGTGGCTAAGGGATCGAAAAGCGAAGCTCCTGTTACATTTACATATTGATTTCTAGTGCTTACAAAATTTAACGACAAACCCGAACCTACAATATCGGATGTGATGGTAGGAGTACAGATTGAGTTGAATTTCCAAACATTGTTTTGTGCATTCAATTCTTTCCATACGCCATGGGCATTGGTACCGAAAATATTAATATTTCCAAATTGGGTAGATGTAAAAGACTTATCTCCTGTTGCGGTTGTATCTGAAAATGCGTTGGGTACAAAACCAAAATTATGTGCTTCTACAATTTGTCCATTTGATAATGCTTCACCGCTTCCACCATAAAGATTGAATGCCATTGCCAACTCCACTTCTGGAAAGTTTCTAAGTGTATCAATTAAGGAACGATAAAATGTACGAATCTCTGGCAACCATTTAATGAACTTAGACCTATCCCAATTTGCTCGATCAACCCCAACCCCATTTACTCTTTGTTCATAAGAATGATGCGTTCCACCTTCGTAAAGTGCAAGTTTTTTACCTTTTGCACGTGCCATACCCACATGCATTTGCATAACTTTTGCAATAGAAGGGAAAATATTGCCATTAGGGTTTACAGAAGAGTTTTGATTTCTATTAAAATTATTATCTGCAATCATGGCATTGAGCAACTGAAGTGGCGTACCATTTTGAGGAATAAGAGCGGCATTATCTTGTACCTGATCTAAATACCAAGCTACCGACAACACATCATATCTTTCGTTTCTGGCTTCGTGATATTGCGTTTTACGTGCGCAATGATATCCGTTTACCGCTTGCCCACCAACAACACGCACCATACGATCTTGATCTTCGCCTTTCCAACTGCTGCCGAAATTTACCCAAAATCTATTTTCTAAAAAGGATGCAGCATCAAAAAAGTCCATACTGTTGGATTGTGCATAATTACTTATCAAACCGGGTCCATTAAAGCCCTGAAAAAAATTCCATGTATTTTCATTACTTAACTCTAAATACACTTTGAGATTTGGATCTAAGTTATCTTTAAATAATTTTCCCAAATTCCGTTGATAATTTTCGTCAGAGTTCACAAAACCATTTATCCATGCATCCTTTTTAAGCAAGTTACATAGCTGAATCATATACATATAAGCATAAGGATGTCCAACACCAGGAATTTGAGCGGTTTGCGTATAATAATCATACGGACGCACATTGAGCCAAGATACATCTTTAGGAGTTTCTTGATCCACTCCTATGGCATCTTTAAAACGAAAAACAGGAAAAATTTTAATCCAATTTAAAAATGCTGGATGAAAAGGCTGTGTTTTGAAATGTTCGGGACCAGAATTAACAAACGTACGAGCATTAGTGCCATCGGCTATAAATTTACTAGATCCATTATACCCACCAGGGTTTGAGCCAAAATCAGGTGCTACAACAGAAATCCCTCTTAAATGGTTGGGAGCAACCGCAGATGAAGTTATTTGCATTCCAATTCCAGCAGTATTATTAAATGGATCTTTTGCCGGAGTACCTGTAGTGGCAGGAACAGTTATTCTGCAATAATGCACTCCCGCAGAAGCATCGGAAGTTACTTGAGTGACTGAAATACCAGCGATACCTGTAGTCGAAACACCAAAATTTAATTCGTAACCATTGGCTACAGGGATAGTTCCGTAAGAACCTGCCGTAATTCTTATCATACCAGGACCATCGTTCCAAAAGAATCGCATAGTACCTTGTCCTTGCCAAAAAACATAATAATCACCCAGTGCATACGGAGCGAAGGTTTCACGCTGCATATAGGTAGTGATAGAGGTAATAGAACCAGAATAGGTATTATTTATAGATGTTTGCAAACCAGATACATTATAAGGAATACCTCCTGTAACATATCCATTTGCATCTTTTGGCAAAGCATCTATAATTGGTTGTTCAGGACATCCAGGAGCGCCAAAAATACCTGAACAAACCGCAGCTGGGCTTGTACCAGGAAATCGCCACCCAATATTTTCCTTAAACACATCTTTAAACTGAATACCAGTTACATTTTGCCCAATCTTCAAACAATTATTTTGAGCGATGGCAAAATTTAGCGTACAAAATTGTGCTAATACGAATAAAATTATTCTCGAAGCAGTATTTATTTTGTTCATAATGTAGAAAATTTATGTAGAAATTTTAAAATTTATTTTTGATTTATGACTGACAACCAACCAATTAGCATTAAAAAACAATTTATCTTTTGTATTAATACTTGATGTTAATAAAATTGTAACTCAAATAATATTAAATAAGTTCACAAAAATATTGAATTAATTCAATATTTTTTAATTAAGTCAAAATATTTTACGATTATTTTAATAATTAGTTGTATTTTTTTTATATCAACTAAATAAATTTAACAAAAAGGTATTTATATACCTTAATAATAGTAATAAATATTGATATTTCGGAAAAAAATTATATAGCTAATTTATTTACCAAACTCTCAAAAAACTTTGTTTTTTTGAGTTACTTTCCTCTTGAAAAAAGTTAGTGATAAGATTTTGTAATAAAAATTAATGTTTTAACTTTAACATGTATCTACATGGGCTATAATATTAGAATTTTAGATAAACATAAGTTGTTGTATTGAGTCTGTTGAATAGGGTCTGCTTAAAAACTCAGCGTCTTTTAAAAATTGAATTTTTTTGAAATTTAGCCTTCAAATAATCTCCAAATGCAATAATTTAAGATAAAATTATAGAAAAGTCCACATAGCTACATTTTAAATTTAAAACACAAATATTTCTTTCAAAACCCCATCCCTAACCAATTTCTGCTACGAAACCGCAGAATCTAAGGGGAAGGGAACTCAAAAAACTCCGTTTTTTGAGTGTTTAGTATTTACATAGGCTTTTCTATAAAATTATTTCTTTCGCTAATTGGTTATATTGAGTCCACTAAATATTTACAATTAAATTTTTAGAAAACCCTTTCTTATGTCCCCCAATAGGGAAAAGTTAAAAAGGAATTGTAATTATTTATTGGACTGTTTATAACTAAAAGTTAATGCCATTCAATAGTTTTCTTAAAAACCTTAAAATATTAAAAAAAGCTAATAACAAAAGCAATAAAAAAAGGCATTGTATTTCTACAACGCCTTTTTTTTGTATTTAATATTTCAATTTTTACACTAATTCAGCTTTTTTATCCAATTTAAGTGCTTTGCGTTTTGCCAAAACTACTTTATAATCTTTAGGCATTACTTTTATAAAATGGGTAAGTTCAGCTTCAAAATTTGATAGAATATGTTTCGCAACGCCTGATTTTGTATTTTCTAGGTGGCTGGAAATTAACCTTTTCAAAAGCGATTTGTCTTCGTCTTCAAGCGGGTCAAAACCAACCATTTCCATATTACATTTGGAAGGAAATTCTCCTTTTGGATCATAAATATAAGCTATACCTCCGCTCATTCCGGCTGCAAAATTCCTTCCTGTTGAGCCTAAAATTACGGCATAACCTCCAGTCATGTATTCGCAACCATGGTCTCCCACGCCTTCCACAACGGCTGTTGCTCCAGAGTTTCTTACGCAAAACCTCTCCCCTGCCATGCCTCTAATGTAGGCTTCGCCCGAAGTAGCTCCATAAAAACAAACATTTCCAACAATTATATTTGTGCTAGGTTCATATTTGGCTCTAGCATCAGGATATAAAACAAGTTCTGAACCTGAAAGTCCTTTTCCGAAATAATCGTTGGCTTCTCCTTCGACTTCTAACTTCATTCCATGACAAGTAAAAGCCCCAAAACTTTGCCCAGCCGATCCTTTAAACTTAAAATGTGCCGTTCCTTTTGGTAATCCAATTCCTTTGTGAACTTTGGTAATTTCATTCGCAAGAATAGTTCCTACCGATCTATCCACGTTTGTAACTGGAAATTCTCCAAACACTTTGTCTTTACTTGAAATTGCTTTTTGAGCTATTTTTAATAATTCAAAGTCTATTTGCCGAGTCAAACCGTGGTCTTGGGTTTCGGTTTGATATAAAGACATACTTGGATCTGCATCCATTTTATGCAACAATCCTGATAAGTCTAATTTTTTATATTTCCAATGCGTAATATCATCACGCATTTCTAATCTATCTACCTGCCCAACCATTTCGTTGATAGTTCTAAATCCAAGTTCAGCCATCACTTCACGTAAATCTTGAGCTAAGAAATTAAAGAAATTAACAACATAATCAGCATTTCCATTAAATCGTTTTCTTAATTCTTCATCTTGCGTAGCAACTCCAACTGGACAAGTGTTTAAGTGGCATTTTCGCATCATAATGCAACCCTCTACTACTAAAGCCGCAGTAGCTACGCCCCATTCTTCTGCACCTAATAAAGTAGCAATGGCAATATCTTTACCTGTTCTAATTTGCCCATCGGCTTGCACCACTATTCGGCTTCTTAATTTATTTTTTACTAAAGTTTGATGCGTTTCAGCCAAACCTAATTCCCATGGCAAACCAGCATGACGAATCGAACTTATAGGCGAAGCTCCCGTTCCTCCATCATGACCAGCAATCAAAACTACATCAGATTTTGCTTTTGTAACACCCGCAGCAATCGTTCCTACCCCTGCCTCTGACACTAGTTTAACTGAGATTCTTGCCGTGCGGTTTGAGTTTTTTAAGTCAAAAATTAACTGAGCCAAGTCTTCAATCGAATAAATATCATGGTGAGGTGGAGGAGAAATTAAACCCACACCTGGTGTTGAATGACGCACTCTGCCAATCCAATCATCTACTTTATGACCAGGCAACTGTCCGCCTTCTCCAGGTTTTGCACCTTGAGCCATTTTAATTTGCAACTCATCAGCATTAGTAAGATAATTGGTTGTTACACCAAAACGTCCTGAAGCCACTTGTTTAATAGCCGAACGCATCGAATCTCCATTTTCAAGTTTGGTTTCATAACGCATTTCGTCTTCTCCGCCTTCGCCTGTATTCGATTTAGCTCCAATTCTATTCATAGCAACTGCCAAAGTTGAATGAGCTTCATGGGAAATAGAACCAAAGGACATTGCACCAGTAGCAAATCTTTTTAGTATTTTTTCAACAGACTCAACCTCTTCAATAGGAACAGGTTTTGCAGCTTTAAATTTCAATAAACTGCGTAAAGTAATCGCTTTTTTAGATTGATCATTAATTACTTTCGTGTATTTTTTAAATATTGAATAATCATTTTTACGAGTAGAGAGTTGTAATAAATGGATTGAATCAGGGTTAAACATGTGCGCCTCACCTCTGCGTTTCCATTGGTAATATCCTCCTACTTCAAGTTTCACATTTGGAACCTGTTTATCAGGGAAAGCTAACATGTGTTTAATGTAACATTCCTTAGCAATTCCATCTAAATCTAAACCACCAATGCGAGAAACTGTGCCAGCAAAATATTTATCAACTACTTTTTTATTTATTCCCAAAGCCTCGAATATTTGAGCTCCAGTGTAAGATTGCAAAGTAGAAATTCCCATTTTCGACATGATTTTTAATAATCCATCGCCAATGGCTTTTATGTAATTATATTGTAATTTTTCTTCTGTTAAATCTGCTTTGATTGTGTTTTCTTTTTTCAAAGCATTGATAGATTCAAAAGCCAAGTAAGGATTAATTGCAGAAGCTCCATAACCAACCAAAAGTGCAAAATGATGGGTTTCCCAAGCATCTCCAGCTTCAACTATAAGTCCAACTTTAGTTCTTAAACCTTTTCTTATTAAGTGGTGATGCACAGCTGCAGTTGCCAATAAAGATGGAATTGCTCCGTGATCTGAATCGATACCTCTGTCTGAAAGTAAGATTATTTCGTAGCCATCCTCAACTGCATCAGCTGCATATTGACATATTTTTTCAACCGCTCTTTCCATCATCCCTGGCTTATTATTTTGGGCAAAGAAAGTGATAGGAATAGTTTTTGTTTGAAAATGAGCATGATCAACATAACGCAAACGCTCCAAATCTTTATTGGTAAGAATAGGTTGTTTTAACGATACTATATGGCAGGCAGTTGGTGTTTCGTCCAACAAATTACTTACACCTCCAATATAACTCACAAGCGACATAACCATACGCTCACGAATAGGATCGATAGGAGGATTGGTAACTTGAGCAAATAATTGTTTGAAATAACTTGAAATATGTTGAGCTTGATCAGATAAAATGGCAAGTGGCGTATCTTGCCCCATTGAGCTGATAGGTTCTTTTCCGTCTTCAGCCATTGGAGCAATAATCATGCGTAAATCTTCGGAAGTATAACCAAAAGCCAACTGTTTTTTCATCAACAAATCATCGCTCAAAGGCAAATAACTACGATGAGCTGAAGGCAAATCTTTCAAATTTATTTTGAATTTGTTGAGCCAATCCCCATAAGGTTTTCGTGTGCAAATATCTTTTTTGAGTTCCTCATCTGCAATAATTCTGCCTTGTTCTAAATCAACGACAAACATTTTTCCGGGTTGTAATCTTCCTTTTGCTACTACTTTTGCAGGATCAAAATCTACCACACCAGCCTCTGAAGCCATAATTAAGGTATCATCATCCAATAAAGTATAACGAGAAGGACGTAATCCGTTTCTATCCAAAGTTGCACCAACTATTTTTCCGTCCGTAAACGAAATAGAAGCAGGTCCATCCCAAGGTTCCATAATTGAGGCGTGGTATTCGTAAAAAGATTTTTTATAGTCTTCCATGCTTTCATTACCGTCCCAAGCTTCAGGAATCAACATCATCATAACGTGCGGCAACGAACGACCCGAAAGTGTAAGTAACTCAACCACATTATCTAAATTGGCTGAATCAGACATTTTCTCATCACAAACGGGCAAAATCATATTCAATTCTTCTTTAGAGAAAGTGCCAGGTTCGAACACAAATTCGCTTGAGCGAATCCAATTTATATTTCCTCTAACTGTATTTATTTCGCCATTATGGGCAATGTATCTAAAAGGTTGAGCCAATTTCCAAGAAGGGAAAGTGTTGGTACTAAAGCGTGAATGCACCACAGCCAAAGCGGAAGTTACATCTTTATTTTGTAAATCTGCAAAATAAGGCGTTACTTGATTGGTGGTTAATTGTCCTTTGTAACATATTACTTTATAAGACATAGTGGCAATATAAAAATCACCTTTGGCTTTTTCAACTGATGCCTTTACTAAATGAACGGTGTAATTTCGCAACACAAAAAGCTTGCGTTCAAAATCTTGTGGATTAGTAATGTCATCAGAAGAAGCAATAAAAACTTGCTCCATCACTGGTTCTTTAGAGAGTGCCGTAGGACCAACGTCAGCTTTTATATTATCTGTTGGAACAATTCTATATCCCAACAATTTCATTCCTAATTTTTCAATATTACGATTTAAGATTTCTCTACAATCTTCTCTTACTTGTTCATCGGCAGGAAAAAAAACCATACCAACACCATATTTTTCAAATTCTGGTAACTTAAAACCAAGTTTTAAGCACTCTTCTAATAAAAAAGTATGAGGAATTTGAATTAAAATACCTGCACCATCGCCCGTATTTTCTTCGCAACCACAAGCACCACGATGATACATACGAGTAAGCATGTGTAAAGCATCCGACACAATTTTGTGCGATTTTCTTCCTTTTAAATTGGCTACAAATCCAATGCCGCAAGCATCGTGTTCGAATTCAGGATGGTAAAGACCTTCTATTTGATCGTTCATTGTAAAATTATTACTATATACAATATATTTAATTAATTCTTAACACTATAATAATATGTGTTCAAAATGGTTTAAAGAATTTTTAACCTTTTGTTTACAATATAGTCATATTCTAAGTTTTCAAACATATAAAATAAATGTTTTAAATCAAAGTTATTATTAAATAAAATATATGTCCAAACACTTAATTCCATAAAAAATTATAAAAAATATTGATATAATTAAATTTTAAAATAAAAAATTAGATTTTAAATCAGAATAATATATTAAAAATTTCAAAGTAATTATAATATTGTATTGAATTTGTGTGAATACTATGAAATAATCAATTACATGAATTATCACAAAAACAATTAATAAATATAGTCCAATAAATAGAATGTATTTTTAAAAATAAATCAAAAAATACTAATGTGCCCAAACAGGAATTTCCAACATCAAATTTGAACGCATAGGCGTTCCTTTATTTGTCAAGGCGGGAGCAAATTTAAAATTTTCAAATATTTTTACTAATTCGTGTCCGCAATCAACACATGGGTCTTTAATAACTCTCACTTCTTTAACAGTGCTATCAACATCAACATCAAATCTTAAAAGAACCTTTCCATCTACTTTTTTATTAATATCCGCTTGCGAATATTTCAAATTATGAGCTATAAAAGTAAACAAAGCTTCATCGCCATAAGGATAATATGCTTGGCTTTTTAAATCGAAAGTTTTTATTTTTAGTTTACTAAAATTCATTGTATCTTTTCGTATTGCCGAACCCGCAGTGGTTGCAACTTCAATTTGTTTTGGTTTTAATTTTGGCTTTGAAGCATAAACTTTCTTTTTAATTGTTGGTGATTTTATTTGAGCAAAAGATGTATAATTATAAATAAAAGAAATTATGAAAATTGATTTTAAAAGTGTTTTCATGGTTTTAGTGATTTATTTTAAACAAACTTACATCAAAAAAATAAAAAAAAAATTAAAATGTAAATATTTTTTCAGTTTTGTTGCCAACACCATCTACAACCCCTAAAATAAGTTCACCTTTTAGCTCCAAAATATTACTTGGTAAATCGGTATAAATAACATGAAATTTAGGGTCAAAATGTAAGAAGATGAATTTTTTATTCAAATATCCATACCATTGCGTAATTCCTGACATATTATCTGATGTTTTGAAATAAAGTGTTTGATTTACTTTTTTGTGAAATGAAAGTTTTGGACAAATAGTGTCCGTAAAAACGCCAAAATCTCCAAAATACTTTGTTTTAATTTTAATATTATTACCATTCCATTCTCCACCAGCGTGTTTCATTCCTTTTCTTCCTGCCATTTGAAAAACAGCTGATTTATTTTTGTTTTCTATTCCATTTGTTTTTAAAGTAAGGTTATAAAATCCTATAGTTGGATAAGTGTCGTCATGAATAGAAAGTAAATTATTAGCATAATTAACTTTAAAAAATAAAGTATCGTGCAATGTTTTTACAGGCATATTTATATCAACCATATTTAAGTTTATTACGTTTTCTTTGTGAGGAAGCAATGGAGAATGATAATTAAAAGTCTTTTTTAATTTTCCAATTTTAACACTATCAGGTAAAAAAATCCTCAAATCGTGTAAATAAGTATAAGTATTTGCATTTTTATAATCCAATTTAAAAGGTTTCTGTTCTCCATTAGTATAAATAAAAGATTCGGCAGAATCGCTTAATGTTGCGTTAATTTTAAGTATGTTTTCGTGTTCTTCTATAGTTAAATAAGATTTAATGGGTTGCTTTTTCCTCCAATCCGAAACGTAAACAGGTCTGTGCGTTTTTTGTTGAGGAGTACCTTTAATTTTAAAATAAAGTGTAGTAAAATTTTGATAGGAATCATATATTTTAACTGAAGCTGCATGGGTTAAAGTATCATAAATTGCGATTTTGCCTTTGGATTTATCAGTTTTGTATGTATTTAAGTTGTTCCCATCTGTGATGTAACATTTTTGATAATAATTGCCCTTATTTTTGTTAGTTTGATAGTCTAAGTGAAGATTCATTAAAGGATTTTCAGAAAACTCAATTTTTTGAATATCATGCACAAAAGTAATTTTTCCGTCAATTCTTAGCTCTAATTTACTTATGCCACATTTACTTCCAGTTCCATTCATTTGATCGTAAGCAATTAACTGTAAGCCAATTACACCATAAGCGTGAATAGGAAAATTACATTGATAACCATCATTTGTTTTGAGAGGTGTAAATTCCAATAAACCAAATTCGCCCTCTACTCTAGCGTCATTAGAAAGTGTGCGAATGGCAAATTTATTGATGTAAGGTTTTTGAGTATCTTCAATTTCTGGGAAAGTAAAAAATAAGGGATTCATCATTTTTTCTTCTTCATCTCTTATTTCCCAATGCAAATGCGGACCGCCTGACGAGCCAGAATTGCCAGAAAGAGCAACAGTATCGCCTTTTTTAACAATTATTTCGTTCGGATTTAGGTTTATATCAATTTCATTACATTGCTGTTCATACACAAATTTTCTTATGTAATTTTCGGTATTTCCATAAAACCAATCCAAATGGGCATAAACCGTTGTTAATCCGTTGGGGTGCTTAATATAAAGTGTGTTACCATAGCCTTTTATCGAAATAGCTATCCTCGAAATATACCCATCTGCACATGCATACACGGGTAAACCTATTTTTTGATCCGTTTTTATATCCAAGCCTCCATGAAAATGGTTGGGTCGAAGCTCACCCATACTTCCAGATAAATAATTTTTTTGTCCAGGTTTTATAGGAAACAAAAAATAATTTTTTGAATATTGCGGATATTGTGCCTTACAAAAAATAGATAAAACTAAAATATTTATTACTAAACAACGAATTTTCATTTAACAAAAATATAAAAATCATGTCTTTATTTATACACATAAAGAAAAATACGCCCCTTGTTTTTTCGGAACTTACTGAATTTATTGCAATAAAATATCCTGAATTCAAAAATTTGGAAATAATTTCTAGTTATGTTTTCATTGGAATAATGTTAGATTATCTTAATGAAAATTGTATTGAAATGTCTTTGAGCGATATTTCGCTGCAAACTTTAGAGGAAGAAATTATTTCTACTTTAATGGTTTTTGAAGAAACTATCAAACATTATAGTTAGTTTTTCGGTTTTATAAAGTCTAATATAAAAATATTAAACTTACTTATTATATCAATTTAGCTTTTTACTATACATCAATAGTATATCTAAAAAAATTAATAGTGGTTCAATAAAAAACTTAATACAAACTAGATTAATATTAAAAAAGACTTACTAAAAAATAAATTACTTATTAGAGAAATACAATTTTAATCTACTGTCGTCCGACAACTCATTATTACAAAAAGTACTATTCTTAGAAAAGTACAATTTTTAAAAATATAGGTGTGAATTATAAAAAAACAACACC
>REAG01000233.1 GCA_004294265.1 Cytophagales bacterium
AATGATATTAATCCAATTACAGGAAATAATACCTTATTAACGGTTACAGGAATTGTAACATCAAGTCCGCTTGGTACATTGATTATTACCAATTCATTAACAGGAGCTTATACCTTTATTCCAAATGCAAATGTAGAACTAGCCCAAGGAGTTTCGACAACTACGAGTGCCATTTATTCGGTTTGTAATATAAACGGATGCACCACAGCCCAAATAGCCATTACCATTACAGGCATAAACGATGCACCGATTGCAACAAATGTAAATGAAACCACCAACGAAGATCTACCTTTAAACGGTACTATTACTGGGTTTTCAGATGTTGATAATTTAATTTCTCAATTAACACTCAGCACAGTTTCTGGAAGTTTACCAAATAATGGAACATTAATTTTTAATCCAAATGGAACATATATTTATACCCCAAACCTTAATTTCAATGGTACAGATAGCTTTACTTACCAGGTGTGCGATTTGAATACTTGCACAAACGCAACTGTAAATATTACAATTAATTCACAAAATGATCGTCCAATTGCATTAAATACTACTTTTTCAGGTTTTGAGGAAACTACAATTTCTGGTGTTTTGGTAAATAATTCATTAACTGGAAATTATTATGATTTAGATGGAGATTTGCTTTCAATTAACTCCATTTCTGGTTTTGCAACTTCCAACGGCATAGTTTCAATATCTAATAATGGCACTTTTATTTATATTCCAAATTCAAATTTTAGTGGTATTGATATTTATACCTATCAAGTGTGTGATGCTTCAAATTTATGTGCCCAAGCTCAAATCATTTTTAGTATCACTGGAATAAATGATGCCCCTATTTTTCCTGCAACTACGATTTCAGGCAGTGAAGACGTTCCATTGATTGGTAATATTTCAGGCGTTTTAGACCCCGAAAACGACTCAATGACAATTACTGGAATCTCAACTTCTCCCAACGGAATTTTGACAGTTTTAACAAAGGGCGATTATACCTTTACAGGAACTAATAATTTCAACGGAATTATTCCATTTACAATCACTATATGTGATCCATTTACTTGTACTTCATCAGTCGTTACTATCTTAGTAAGTCCGATGAATGATGCTCCAAATGCCACAAATATTTTGATAAATGCTACCGAAAATGGCTTGCCAGTTGCAGGTACTATTACAGGAATTTCAACTTCAAATAGTAATAACAATGTATTTGATATTGACAATACTACATTAACGATTACAGCAATTCCTACTGCTGCTACTACAAATGGAACGATACAATTAAATAGTGATGGTACGTATTCGTTTACAGTAAATTCTGGATTAATATTACCTGTAGGGCAGATTTTAACCGAATCAATTCCATATCAAGTATGTGATTTAGTAACCTGCACAAGTGCTAATTTATTAATTACAATCGTTGGAGTAAATGATGCTCCAGTAGCTCAAAACCGTATTTCTGCAACCGATCCAAGCCAATTAGTTACAATTCAAGGAATTGCTACCGACCCTGATAACGATGTTTTGACATACAGTATTATTAATGTAATTGTGAATAGCTCTGTAACAGGAACACCTATTTATAGTATTAATTCTACCACAGGATTAATAAGTTATACTCCTAGTTCGGATATAAGTATTCATGTAGATTATGTGATTTATGCGGCATGTGATCCAAGTGGAGCTTGTAGTACTGCTCAAATAGCAATAAATGTGCCTGCTACTCCGCTTCCTCCTAATTCGATTAGCACTAGCAGCACCATAAACGAAGATGCCTTATCAACCATTATAAATGTTAATTCTTTAGTAAGCGATCCTAACGGAGATATAATTTCGATTACTGGAATTGTTCCAATTCCAACTAACCAAGGTACTATTTCATTAATAAATGGCGTTTTAACATTCGTTCCAGCTTTTAATTTTAACGGAACTATAACACTTACATTTACAGGTTGTGAAGTAGCAAATCTTACGAGTTGTACCAGCAATATTATCACAATTAATGTTTTACCAATCAATGATGCTCCAATAATTGCCAACAAAACAAATATTGGCAATGAAGACAGCACAGTTACAGGTAGTTTCTTGAATTTGCCAACTGATAATGATCCAGATGGTACAAGTTTAGACATCAACTCTACGCCAGTTTCGGGTCCAAGTTTTGGAACTATAACAATAAATACAGATGGAACATATATATATGTACCAAATTCTAATTTTAATGGCATAGAGGTAATTACAGTTCAAATCTGTGATATCGGAACTCCTTTACCTCAAATATGTACAAATATTACTTTAACTATAACAGTAAATGGCGTTAATGATGCACCAATAGCACCTTTAGTAACGATAGTAGGAAATGAAGATATGGTTATTATCCATACTCTAACAGGAATTTCTGACCCTGATAATGGCGATATTCTTACCATCACAACTATTAACGGAGCTGTTACAACCAATGGAGGAACAGTTACAATTTCCGGGAATGGTCTAATTTCTTATTTACCAGCTCCAAACTTTACAGGAAATGATACTTATTCTTACGAAGTTTGTGATAATGGGAATCCAAAACTTTGTGTTCAAAGAAACATTTCAATTCTAGTTACTCCTATTAATGATGCACCGATTGCAAGAGATGATATTTACTCTTTTAATCCAAATCAAACAATCAGTGGATTTATTAAAATGATAACAAATGATAGCGATCCTGATGGAAACAGTTTTGTTTATTCTTTGATTAAGCATACCAGTTCAATTCCTGCTGATAAAGGAATTATTACTTCATTTTATTCAATAACTGGCGAAATTGATTATTTTACAGGATTAAATTCTACGCCTAGAACCGATTCAGTTTTCTATCAAATATGCGATAATGGCGTGCCAAGTAAATGCGATTCAGCGGTATTGATAATTATTATTCCAGCTACTCCATTGGCACCCCAAGTGTTAAACGAAAGTGCTACAACGCCAGAAGATGTAGCAATTAATGTTCAAATTGTAAGTAATGATTACGATCCAAATAGAGAAACGATTACCCATATTATTACGACACAACCTAAAAATGGCATTGCAGTTTTAAATACTTTAACAGGAATTGTTACTTATACACCTAATCAAAATTATTTCGGAAAAGATACATTAACATATTCCGTATGCGATCCAACAATTACTTGCAGTAGCGGTTTTGTTTTTTATACAATCACTCCTGTCAATGACGCCCCAACGGCAAACCCGGTAGTAGTAAATACGACATATAATACACCTATTAGCAATACTATTTTAGGTTATTCAGATGTTGATAACGCAACTTTAACAATCACGCCATTTGTTGGTACAATTATTGGTGGTAATTTAATTGTGAATGCGAATGGCACATTTACATTTACGCCAAATGCTTCGTTTACAGGTTCTACGGTATTTAATTATCAAGTTTGCGACCCAACCATAACTTGCACGAGTTCAACATTAACTATCAATGTTAGCTCTTCCACATCTCCAATTTTACTTTCTGATGATATTCAAACTATAGAAGATGTAAGTATTTCAGGAAATGTGTTTACAAATGACTTAAATCCATTGACAGGAAATAATACAGGATTAACGATTACAGGGTTTATAAATAATGGAAATAATATTGGTATATTAAGCATTAATTCGCTTACTGGAATATATAATTTTGTGCCAAATGTTGAACTTCCACAAGGTATTACAACAACGACTTCTTATTTTTATACAGCTTGTTATGCAAATGAATGTTCAACAGCCCAAATTGCAATTACGGTAACAGGTGTAAACGATGCTCCAATAGGAACAAATGTAAATACTTTAACAACCTCAAACACAAGTATTACAGGCACAGTACCATTTTCAGATCCAGACGGAAATGTAACGATAACAAGTCAAAATCTTACAAATACAAGTGGCACATTTACAGTATCAACAACTGGTGGATATACATTTATTCCAAACGGCACATTTACTGGGATTGTAAGTTTCACCATTGTAGGATGTGATTTATTTACTTGCACAAGTGCTGTAATAACAATAGATGTTCAAAATCCAATTTCAACACTTCAAGTAAGAGATGATTTAATTTCTACTAATGAAAATACTTCGATCACTGGCAATATTTTAAGTAATGATTTAAACCCAATTACGGGCGATAATTCACAAATTACGCTTTCAGGAATCACAAATATTTTGGATAATATTGGAATATTTACAATAAATAGTGTAACAGGATTTTATAGTTTTGTGCCAACGATTGAATTAGCACAAGGTATTGTTACGATTACAAGTGCGAAATATACGGCTTGTAATGCGAATGGATGCGAAATTGGACAGATTTCAATTACAGTAATTGGCGTAAATGATGCCCCATTAGTAACGGTTAATAGTCCTATAAATGGAGGAAATCTTACTGGAACTATACCAGGATTTATAACCCTAGATCCAGATGGCGATGTGCTTACCATCACGGCAGTTGGCGGAATAGAAAATGTAGGAACTCTTACAATCTTACCAAACGGAACTTACACTTTTATTCCAAATCCTAATTCAACTGTTTCAGGATTAGTGCCATTCAATATCACAGTTTGTGATATTTATACTTGCACAAGTGCAGTAATATTTATAAATATTCCTGCAAAAGCTACAACTGAAGAAGAAGTTAAAATACCAAACGGATTTTCGCCAAACGGAGATGGCATTAATGATGATTTTGTGATTGTGAAACCTAATAATAGTCCTAAAGTTACCTTAAAAGTTTTCAACCGTTGGGGCAATTTTGTGTATGAAAAAGATGATTACGACAACACTTGGAACGGCAGCTCAAACAAAGGAATTGTGGTAGGAAATGGCGGAAATGGATTGCCCGATGGCACTTATTATATCATTGTAGATTTCAATAATGGCTCTGAAAAAACCATTAAATATATTACGATTAGTAGATAATTGTTAATTGTTAATTGTTAATTGTTAATTGTTAATTGTTAATTGTTAATTGTTAATTGTTGAATTTTGATTATAGAATATTGATTATTGAATATTGATTTATGAATGTAGAGACGCCATGCATGGCGTCTCACTTTAAAAAAACATAAAATCAAAACATGAAAAATTAAAAAAAATACCATAAATATTTCAAAAAACATAAAATCAAAACATGAAAATTTAAAAAAATACCATAAAAATTATAAAAACATTAAAATATTAATAAAATAAGAAAATGAAAAAAATAATTCTTTCAACTAACAATATTAATTTTATTGTAAAGTAAACCATGCAAAAATTAATCATAATTCTTTTATGTATGTGCAGTTTTTTGAGCATTAAAGCTCAAAAAAAAATAAAAATTCCTCAAATAAAACCCGATTTTGTTTTGTTTGATAAGATAGATTTTTATGATAACAGGCGTGAACCTTATGAAAGATACGATGGAGAAATGGTGCCAGAAGGAGATGGAACTTATAAAATACCAAAAATAAAAATAACTTTAGGATTACTTTACAGCGATAAGTTAGGAATACATCCTGAAGTCATTTATCCAATTATTGATACTATATGGGTGTATGAAACACTAAAAGATAGCATATACTCAGGTTCATATTTGTTAAAAGAATTTGATTTGAGATTTATTAGAAAAAAGCAAATAAACTTAATTATAAATGACGGAAAATTAAATAGTTATGTTCCAGAAAAATACAAAAAAAACAAAGTTACATTACGATTTAGGTTTAAAAATAAAACATACATTCTTTCAACTAACAATATTAATTTTATTGTAAAGTAAACCATGCAAAAATTAATCATAATTGTCTTATGTATGTGCAGTTTTTTGAGCTTGAAAGCTCAAAAAAAAAATAGTTTCTAAAAAAATAATAAAAATTATAAAAATACAAAATCAAAATATAATAATTTAAAAAAACAGATTTTTAAAATTTTTAAAACATAAATCAAAACATAAAAAATATTAAAATATTAAAACATACATATATAAATAAGAAAATGAAAAAAATAATTATTTCAATTCTATTAACCGCATCAAGTGCTATTTTTGCACAACAAGATGCTATGTACACACAATATATGTTTAATATGTTGGCGGTAAATCCTGCCTATGCGGGCAGTAGAGACGTTTTAAGTTTAACAGCACTTTACCGAAACCAATGGGTTGGTCTTCCAGGAGCACCAAAAACACTTACTTTTAGTGCGGATATGCCTTTGGCAAACGAGAAGTTAGGTTTGGGATTGCAAGTTTCCAATGATGCCATTGGCGTTTTTAATGTGTTTGGAGCAAATGCTAGTTTAGCTTATCGTATTCGGTTTGAAAAATCAACTTTGGCTTTTGGAATGAATGCTGGACTAACTCAATTTCAAGCAAATTTACAGGATGTAGGCATTTCAGACGACCCTGCTTTTGGTAATAATATTAATAAAACTTTGCCAAATATTGGAGCTGGTGTTTTTTGGAGTAACGATAGATTTTATGTTGGCTTATCTTTACCCAAATTATTAAATTCGCCACTTTCAGGCTCGTATGTTCCTCGATTGGTGGGAGGCATAAATTCAGATGCTAAATTTAGAGCTCAACAATTCAGACATGCTTTTTTAATGGCTGGTTATGTTATAAATATATCGGATTTAGTCAAATTTAAACCATCTATTTTAGTAAAAATGGTAACAGGTGCTCCGATTCAAATGGACTTAAATGCCAATGTTTATTTTTATGATAAAATAGGTATTGGTCTGTCTTACAGAAGTTTAGACGCCCCAAGTATCTTGTTGGAGTGGCAAGCAACCGAACAATTTAGAATTGGATATGCGTTTGATTGGACCACAAAAGTAAATAATTTTGGATTTGCTAAAGCTATGAGTCATGAAATTATGCTCCGTTATGAAATGGGATTCAACAAAGCTAAAGTATTAACACCAAGATATTTTTAATTACAAAAACATATTTTTAATTTTAAATTATTACAAAAAAATACCTTTTTAAATCAGTATGAAAAAAACATTAATTATAATAAATATTATCTTTTTAAGTAATTTTATTTTTGCACAAAAAAGTAATATGTCCAAAAAATTAGCCGACAAAGAATATGCTAATTTACATTATTCGGATGCAGCCGAATTGTATGAACAGTCTTTAAAAACTGACAGCAACAATTCTGAAACTTTAAAAAAATTAGGAGATTGTTATTTCAAAACTAGAGAATCAGCCAAAGCGGAGCGAGTGTATCGAAAATTAATAAACTCGGGCTTCCAGGACTCTGAAGTTACACTTGGTTATGCCGAAACTTTAGCAAGAAATGGAAAGTATGACGAAGCTCGTTTTTATTACGATAAATATGATGCTATGATGCCTGAAGACAAACGTGGGGCAGCATTTGCAAAAAGTTATGAAAGTTTAAATAAATTATATGCCGATTCGGCAAGATACAAAATTTATTACTTAAATATCAATACTCAACAAGCCGATTTTTCTCCAACTCCTTACAAAAGTGGATTGGTTTTTACTTCTGCACGAGTGCAAGGAAATGGCGTAAAGAGAGTATATGGCTGGAATAATACCGCTTATTTGGATATGTATTTTGTAGATACAACTTATCTTTTCAAAAATGATTATTTTACTCCTATTATTACGGATGATGCAGACACTTCTACTTACTTAAACTTTAAAGAAAAAAATCCACTCCATGCAGACGAAACTCGCAAAACAAGCAACGATACAAAAACTCTTGGTTATCATGGACATTATTTCAAGTCAGATAATAAAATTCAAAAAGATTCTAATTTGATTTTTGCAGAGCCTTTTAGTTCTAAATTAAACACTAAATATCACGATGGTCCTTGTGCTTTTGATGGCGATTCAATCATTTATTTTACTCGTAATAATTACAATAAAATGAAAGGTGGAAAAAGTTCAGATAAAACTAATAAATTGAAATTATACTATTCAAAAAAACAAAATGGTGCTTGGGCTACTGCCAAAGAAATGCCATTTAACAGCAATGAATATTCTACTGGTCACCCTGCTTTGAGTGCAGATGGAAATACACTTTATTTTGCATCAGATATGCCCGGAACTCTTGGCAAAACAGATATATTTAAAGTCATAAAATCGGGAAATGAATGGTCTAAACCAGAAAATTTAGGAAACGAAATAAATACTTTAGGGAATGAAATGTTTCCTTTTATAGATGCGAATGATAATTTATTTTTCGCTTCAAACGGACACGCTGGATTGGGCGGATTGGATATTTTCAAAACTTCTTTAGCAAATCCTAATCCTAAAAATATGGGTTTCCCGCTTAATTCTAAAAAAGATGACTTTGGAATTATTGTAAGCTCAGATATGAAAACAGGTTATTTTAGTTCAAATCGAAAACGAGGTGGACCAGATGATGATATTTATATGTTTGATTTTAAACCTGGAATTAAATTGGAAGGAATCGTAGTTTTTGTTGATAACGAAGCACCTGTGGATAAAGCTTTCGTAAGATTAAACGATAAAACTGACAATATTATACCTGAAAAACTAAATGATTTGGAAGGTAAATTTACTTTTGATAATCTTGAACCTGAAAAAGTATATTATATTCCAGTAAAAAAAGAAGGTTATGCAGACCAAGTGGCAGAAATTAGAACTTTTGGTGTTAAACCTGGCGAAACAATTAATGTCAAGATTTATTTGGATAAACCGCTTCAGTTTGCATTAGAAGGTACTTTCAACGACCGTGAAACTGAACCAAGTACCTATGAACCTATTACTTTGGTAAATAGCACGACCAACGAAACTTTTACAGCAAAACCTGATGCAGACGGTCGATTTTATTTCAAATTACAACCCGAAACAGATTATATGGTTTATGGAACAAAAGGAAATTTGAAATCTAATATTGAAAAACTATCAACCAAAGGTTTGAAAGAATCCAAAGTATTGACAGCCTTTTTATATATGCAACCTTTGATTGATTGCGATAAAAACAAACAGAAATATTTTATTGAAAATACGTATTATGACTTGGATAAATCATTGATACGAGCCGATGCAAAAATAATTTTAGAAAAAGTATTATCCTTACTAAAATCAGAACCCGATTTGGCTTTAGAATTTTCTTCTCATACCGATTCAAGGGCTTCTGGAACGTACAATCAAAGATTAGCTTTGAGAAGAAGTAATTCTGTAATGAAGTTTTTTACTGAAAACGGCATTGATATTTCAAGACTTACATTATTAGTTTCCAAAGACCCTGTTCAAGGTTGTTTAGATCCCAACCATTGTGATGAAACTAAGCAACAAAGTGGCAGAAGAACCTCATATTCTATAATTAAAGGTGGAATTAATCAAATTAAAATTCGTTGCAAAGAGGGAATGATAGCTTTAACAGGAAAGGCTTTTAGTTCGGAAACTTTGCAACCTATGGACGGAGTAAAAGTAACATTAAAGAATAAATCAGATGGTACTGTAATTGCCCAAACTACAACTGCTGCCAATGGTTTATACGCTTTTGATATAAAACCAAACCAAGAATATGTAGTAGAAGCATTAAAAGATAGCTGTGCAGATAATATTCAATTTGTGATTACTAAAAATATAAAAGTAAAAACTTTGAATATTGATAGCCCACTTCTATGCGAAGGTGATAAAATTAAATTGGAGAAAATATTTTTTGATGTAAATAAGTTTAATATACGACCTGATGCAGCAAAAGAATTAGACAAAGTGGTTAGAACGATGAATAAATACCCTAAATTAGTAATAAAATTAGGTTCACATACAGATTGTAGAGGCTCAAACGAAGCCAATAGAATTTTATCTCAAAACCGAGCAAAATCTTCAGCCGAATATATTATCAAAAAAGGCAAGTTTGATCCTGCACGTATAAAATATGAAGGCTATGGCGAATCTGTACCTGTAAACAGATGCGTTGATGGTGCTTTACCAAAATGCTCAAATGAAGAATTTCAGATGAACAGACGTACAGAAATGGAAATCGTTTCGGTGCATTAAGTTATGCTTTTTATTTAATTTGTGTGTTGTAGTATTTTTTTACTTAACCCACATTGCAGCTATCTATCCAAAAAGACTTTATTTTGAGCAATAGACTTGCTTTTATGAAAATGCTGTGTACTACAAATTTGATAAATACTTC
>REAG01000234.1 GCA_004294265.1 Cytophagales bacterium
CGGATTTAATGTATTTTGTAAAACTGTAACGGTTACTATCGCACTTGTGCAAGTAAAAGCATCGCAGCCACTTACTGTAAATGAGGTTATTCCTGTAAATGTGCCGTTTGGAATAAAAGTATATCCTCCAGTTGTTGATACTGTAAATGTGCCACTTGGATTGGTTACATTTTGACTTGTTACGGTTACAATTCCATCAGGGTCTGTGAATGGAACAGTACCTGTAATACTGGTGTTTGAGGTGGTGGATGTATTGACATTTGTTGCTATTGGTGCATCATTTACGCCTGTAATCGTTATCGCAATTTGGGCTGTCGTACATCCACTATTGTTACACACCTGGTAGCGATAGGTGGTTATTGTCGTTACGCCTTGAGCTAGTTCTGCACTTGGAATAAAAGTAAATCCGCCTGCTCCATTCACACTTAATGTTCCAATATTGGCTCCTAACAACGTTGGACTTGTGTTCAATGTTAAGCCTGTTACACTTGCATTTGTATTCGGATTGAAATCATTGGTTAACAGATTGCCTGTAATGCTAGTGTTTTCGTTTGTGCTAAATCCTTCATTGGCTAGTACGGGTACTGCTCCACTGATACTTATTGTCAATATTGCACTTGTGCAAGTTACTGTTGGGTCGCATACTTGGTAATTCAAAGTATAAATTCCAGGTACACTACTTTGGAAAGTTACCGCTCCAGTTCCTGAAATCGTAACTGTTCCGCCTGTAATTGTATTCACTGTGCCATTTGGTCCTGTGCTAATTGGATTCAATCCTGATACCGTTAATTGGCTCAATGGATTATCTACATCTCCAAAGCCTGTAATAGAACTTAAATTTGTTGTTCCTGCAATGCCCGAAATTGTAATTGGTGTTACATTAGGAGCATCATTTATACTTGTAATTGTAAATACCAATTGTGCAGTAGTACAAGCTTGGATATTACATATCGTGTAGGTATAACTAGTTATTCCATTATAATTGAGATTGGGGACAAAAATAAAATTACCTGTACCTGTTACAGATAAGGTTCCGCCTGTAATTGTACCATTAAATCCTGTAATTGACAATGCTGTTGTACCATTTGTCAATGGGTTGTAATCGTTTGTAAGTACTGACCCAGTAATAGAAGATACATCTTCTAAAGCTAAAAAACCATCAATAGTTGTTTCAGGTGTACAACCTATACCAGAAGAAGCGGTTCTATAATAATAGGTAAGTCCAGTTATAGTTGCTGGTCTAGTGTATCCTAAGCTCGAAGTAACTGTTCCTGAAATAGTAGAAACTGTCAAAGGAATATTTCCAAGGTATCCATCATTATTTTGATCTAAAAATCCGGCTTCACGAGCATCGAAACATCCATCATTATCCGAATCTAAATCTAAAAAATCCACTCCTGATACTGAGTCAGAATTGAGCATAGTATATGTCATGGCTACTCCTAAAATTGTAGTATCTGAGCCTTCTAAAATATTTAAAAAACCATTCGTCCCAACTGCACCATCTACTCTGCCATCATTATTAGCATCTGCTGCGTTATGACCAGCTTCAAACAAATCATAAATCCCATCATTATCTGAATCTAAATCAATAGAATTGATGATTCCATCTGTATCAAAGTCAAGACTAGCACACACGCCTTTAATGTTTATACTCGAACCAATGGCTAAACAATAATCTGAATCTCGGTAGTTTTGAACGCCATCAAAATCTGAATCTTGCAAAGGATCGGCATCCAAACAGCCATACCCTTGTTTTTTTATGGATATTCTAGTGATAGCAAACTCATCACGATTACTACCAGTTTGAAAATCTCTAATTGAGAATCCTAATACAGTTTGAGAAGGACCAGTAGTATAATTTGCTGTCCATCGATCCCAACGGTCTATGCCTCCATGTCCAGATAAAGCATCAGAATGGTCATATACTTGTTTGAAAGACCCCGTTACAGACGTATTTCCTATAAAATAGTATAACAAAGGATCATTTGGTGAAGAGCCTGTAGGATCAACTCCATTTGATACATAAGAAGTTATTTCATAAACGGAAGCTGGACTTACACCTGTAATGGTTTGAGAACAAGGGAGATATGCACCTGCGGTAGTATTTCCATTAGCATAAAGATAAGTTGAACTTGGTGGCACTCCAAAAAAAGCATCACCTGGGAAAGTCACCTGAGTAACTATTCCACCTACATAATTGATATTACCAGACTGAATAGCTACTCTAGTATCAGGAGGGTAGATATTATTGCCGTGATAAGGAACACTATTCCGCCAACCAGCCCAATTAGTATTAGCAGCTAAAGGGAAAATACCTGATGCCAAAACTGAGAAGTCTCCATTGGTAATTAACTCAGGATTTCCATTTGTAAAACCATTAATTCCACAATACTCCACAACATCTGTAATCCCATCGTTATCATCATCTAAGTCAATATCATTTGGAATCCCATCGCCATCAGTATCAGCATTTATAGGATAAACAGGTGCACAAGTTACTCCCAAAAGTACATCATCCGAAACTACATTACAGCCAACCAGAGAGCCTGTCCATCTAAAATTATACACACCATCAACTAGACCAGTAACTGTTGCATTTCTATCAAGCACATTACTTAAAGTTGCTGTATTAGGACCTGAAACTTGCGACCATCGTCCTACTCCAAAACGCAAAAATTCTGCAGGAAGCCTTGCATTACTTCCACACGTACCAAAATCTATACCTGCAGAAACTTTTGTTGGTCCCCAACAGGCTTCTACTGTTACTGAGTCTGTTTGACCTAAATCATTCTTAACAATATATTTTATAGTGTCACAACCAATAAAAGTAGAAGTTGGTGGATTAATTGAAAAATCTACTTTATTTATACCAATTAAGGAAGTTGTGATGTTAGAACCAAATTTAGTTGAAAAACCAGTGATACTATGAAATTGACCACAACTACCTAAGGTAAGTTTGTTTGAAATAGCAGTATTAGGACAATACCCTCCTAAACTTGAAAAGCCTGTAGTAGGCAATGTAGTATTAAAAATATCAAAAAGTGTAAAACGTTGATCGAAGCCTGAGATATAACCATATAAACCTGTTCCGCCATTTGCACCTAGTACTCCCACATGAAATTTTTCGCTGGCAATAGCATCATAATCGACTACAGCTGCTCCAGATGCAATATTTACATTAAAAGCAGACCAATTTGAAAGTCCAGTAACAGTCCTAATTGTTACTCCCAAAGCAGTCGTACTTTGATTGTTTAACCTAAAAGACGAAAGTGCAGAGGTTGGAACTACAAAATTGATAATGTTTGATAAAATATTATCTATCTGAAACCCAATTTGCTTGCTTCCAGTACAATTCAGTTGAGGTAATAATGACATACCAACTTCATTATTGGTTGCTCGACTTGCTACGTGAAAGACATACGCTGGGCTACTCGTTTCTATAGAATGTGGACGTCCTACTCCTAAAACAGAAGTTGGAAAACTAAATCTCATATAATTCTCCGCTTCGTCTAAATCTGCATCTACGATAACGCCATCTACTCTTACAATAGTGTTATCTTGAGTTGGTACAACCACAACATAGTCGTAAGGATTCCCACCTCCACCATTAACAGCAATATATTGAGTTCCTAAAAGATTATAAGGTACTAAATTGTCTATACCAGCATCTCCAGCTAAGCCTGGAGCTATTCTAGTATGCTGACTTCCTGTTGTAACACTAACAGGCTTATTTGAAAAAATTCTTGTTCCAGCAACTATATCATAACTATTGGTTGTTCCCATCACAAATGATTCACCAGCATTCATATTTACTATTGCTGGAAGGGTAACTCCAACAAAATTGGTAGGACCTGAAATTGTTACCAATGTTCCATTTTGTGAAGCCATTACACCAATAAATTGCTTATCATCACTAGTCCAACTTCCTGCACCATCCACCACAGTTTGCGATCCTGCTCTAAATTGAGTGCCTAAGCCATTGCTTCCTTTTAAAATAATTAGCTCTTCGTTATTATTTAGACTTAAATTGCTTGTATGGTCGTTCAATTTCTGAATGACAGAAACTGGAAAATCAGATTGAATTATTATTCCAATATCATTTCTAACAGCAAATGGCAATAATCTATCATAAGAACCAACAGTACTCCTAGATGTACCATCGAACAAATTTGTATTTTCAGGCATTACATAATTAGTTGTAATACCTGACAAAACAGTAACCGTTGCTGAAAAAGAGTTGCTTGGAGTTCTTATTTTTACTACTGCTTTTGGAAAGTTGGTTGAAAATAACATTTCCAATTGTATCCTATTTGTAGCATTACCTGCCCCCCAATCTAAAATAGGCGGAACATAAAATAATGTATCTACTTGTGCTAGTAAGTTATTATGAAAACTGCTAAGTAAAAACAAAAAACAAAGTGTACAAAATTTAGTCGCTTTTAAAAATTTATTAATCATATTTTTTTTAAAATTTTAATGTACTTATTGTGAACCTATTAAGGCTAAATTAATTTTAACAAATAAGCTATTTTAGTTATATTTGTTATTAAAAATCTCTTTTAAATCCATTTTTTTAATTACAATTTAAAACAATAGATATATATTTAATATTATTCAAAAATAATGTTAGTAAAATTAATAAAACTTAAATAAAAAAAAACTTATTTCGACAAAAAATGAAATAAATTCGATAAAACTATAATAAAACATCTTATTACCCGCCAATATGAATAAAAGGAGCCCAATAATATGGAAAAGCAGTAGCTTTTTTGCGGCTCATTTTGAGTTTCGATTTTCTTAAATGTTTTGAATAATAAATTGTATTATTTTTAGATACAAAACCTTTGTAAAATTTCGACATGATTTTATTTGTAGTCAAATCATTGACAGACCACAACGAAACTACCAAGTTTTTGGCTCCCGAAAAAATCAAACTGCGAGATAAACCCAATAAACCTTCGCCTTTTGTGATTTTTCCTAGCCCAGTTTGACAAGCACTCAACACCACCAAATCGGCATTAATTTGTGTATTATAAATTTCTCCAGCATATAAAATTCCATCTTCTTTTTGTGTTGGATCATTGGCAAAATACAATCCCGAAAGCTCTGGATTGCTCGCATCAACCATGCCATGTGTGGCAATGTGTACTACTTTTGAATCTTTTATATAACGATTTTTTATAATAGATTCCTGTCCAAACTGATTTAAATAAGAACTTGAAACTTTTGATTTTTCATCATACATTTTTTGCAAATTACTTACTTCATCAAATGCAGCTTCAATCGGAGATAAAGCAGGCGAAAACGCCTGTGTTGAATCGAAATCTAAAGTTTTAAAATTGAAATCTATTGTCTTATCGCTTAATTTTTGAGTGCTATTAAGCTGAATTCCAGTGGCGTGTTTTGGTACAAATACAGGCGAAATTCCAATAAAATCTATGCGCCTTTTTTCTAAAATTGGCTTTGATAATTCCATAGCCAATTGTGATGAAAAACAATATTTGATATTATATTTTTTATTCAGATAATTTAATTTGTGAAAATTTGATTTAGTAACCTGTTTTTGTACTTTTTCAATATTTTTATCCGTTATCAATGCTTCAAATGGCAACAATGCCATAACCCCATCGGGCACAATTATTAAATTCTTTGTTTTAATATATTTTAAAATAGGCTTAACTAATGATTGGTATAATTTAAACGATGCTTCATAATGTAAATCATACAAATTAAATCGAATGCCATTTCTAAAATAATTGATGTATTTTAGCATCATGCTGTCTTTTTTGATTTTAATCATCTCATAATTTCGTGGATTGATGATAGTTACAAAAACATAAGAATCGCCAACTAAATATTGTAACATAGTAGAATTATGGTCTAATTTTAGTGAATCCTTACTTAAAATTGATTTTTGAATTACAGAGATTGAAATTGGTTTAGTATTGTATTTTAAATCGTAATACTTAGGATAATTTCGCTCAATATTTTGTATGATTTCAAGTTTTTGGTCTGATAAAGTTGCCACTTTATTTTGCAATTCAGCAACCAATTCTACATCCGCTTTTTTACCTTTTTTCATTTCTTTAATCAATCGTATTTGATTGTCTTTCAGGTTTTTAGCAATATCAGATTCAACCTTTAATACACTATCTGGAACTCCTGCAATGTGTTTTGCATTTGTGGCTTGGATGGCACTTAGCAAAGCTGCTGCTTTGCTTTTTTCGCTAGCCAAAATAGCTTCTTCCGTATATTTTTTATTGGCAGTAAGTTTACCAATTCGTAAGCATAAGTTTGAAGATTTTTCAGTAATTTTTGATGTTTTTCTTGATAATATAATTTTAGAATCCTCACTTGTAAAACTTTCTCTCAACCTTTTAATCAGAATTTCACATGTTTTATAATTTTGATTTGCAGCCAAAAGCTCTAAAATTTCAGATTCTTTAAACTGTTTTGTTGAATCGTATTTAGCATTTTTTTGATCCCAAATTTTTTCTAACACAGCCGATTTTTCACTCAACGTTTGTAAAAGCACAAAGTCATCAGCAATTGCATTTGTAGTAATTTTATCTAATAAATTAATAGTATCGTTAAAATCATTTTTGTTAGCAATAATTGCTTTTTGATAACTCATTAATGCTTTTTCATTTTGATTAACATTTTGATATTCTGCACCTAAGTTATTGTAAGTTTCTGCAATTATTGGATGTTTTCTTTTGAAAATATTGTCATATATAATAATGGCTTTTTTATAATTTTCTATTGATTCTGTGGTTTGCTTTTGAGTTGCATTTAAACCAGCCAAATCGTTATATACTTTTGCCAATAAATAATTATTTTTATCCGTAAAAGTTTGATTATAAATAGATTCCGATTTTTTTAAATAAGAAATTGAATTTTCAAAATTAGTGTTTTTTTGTTCAACAATACCCACATTATTACTTGAAATTGCCAAAGTTAAATGTGCAGAATCTAGTTTTGATTTATAAATAGCATACCCTTTGTTATGATAACTGGCATATGAATCATTTTTTTCTAAACCTAAATTAATATCTGCTAATAAAGCGTAAGAATCGGCAATATCTGGATTATCTTCGTTAAGAAATTTTTGTTTCGTAAACAACGAATATTCAGCTAATTCTAATGCTTTTCCAAAATCTGATTTTTCGTAATAAACGGCAGCTAATTGATCAATAAATGGGCAAAGATTTATATTTCCGTTTCCTACTTTATTCGTCATTATGTTTTTTGCTTTTGAAGCAAAAGTAAAGGCTTTTTTATAACTCGCATTTGCCAACAAACATTTCGAATAAACCATAAAATGATTGGCTATCAAAGTACTATCATTGATGGATTTTATTAAATTTTCGTTTATATTTCTTTGATTTTCTACTGCATCATCGTTTTGTCCTTTAGACAAAAGCATCAAACTTTGCATGTTTTTTATGCGAATATCAGCTAAAAGTGGTTTTGATAAAAAATCTGCTTTGTATTGCTCCAAACAATATTGAGTTGTATCAAAATTTCCTTTTCTATAATTAATTAAAGCACGAGTATAAAATAATTGAGAAAGAGATTCTTTTGATAATTTATTACTAAAAAATTGCGTTGAAATTAAAAATAAACTATCCGATTTTTTAAAATAACCACACTTATATAAAGCCTCACCATGTCGCAAATTTGCAAAATACCTGCTCTGACTTTGAGGTTTAGATATTGTATTTTCAGTTTCCGACCATTTTTGAGCAAATATTCGGCTTGAATCATAATAGCCAAGTTCAAAATATTTTTTTGTAATTCCCTCTAAATTTGATAAATACGCTCGATAATCTTTTTTGGGACTTGACTCAATTTGTTTGTTTTTGAGCAACATTGCCTTCAAATCTTTGTTTTGATTTTGAGCATTTATGGTAATAATTATTAAATAAAAATATATTAAAATTAGATTTTTCATTTTTGCGATTTATAAGCATAGCAAATATTACTTTTAATATTGTAAACACCACTCACATTTCGTTGAAAACACATATTACATCGCCAAACGAATAAAAAACTTAGATATTTAGATTTTTATACCCAATACCAACACATCATCTGTTTGTTTTTTGTCTTTTTTCCAATTCAAAAATTTATTTTCCAAATTTATTTTTTGGTCTTCAAAAGCCAATAAATGTATTTCTGATAGCACAGTTTTTAAGTTTTTATACATAAATTTTCTGTTCTCATCTCCACCAAACTGGTCTTGAAAACCATCTGTGAATAGATAAAAAATAGTATTTTTATCACAGTTTATTTCATGTTCAGCAAATGCAATATCTGCATATTGTGTTTGCCCACCAATTGGTTCTTTATTAGCTTTTAGTTCAAAAAGTTCGTTGTTTTGAAAGTAAATGATTTGATTTTTGGCACCACTAAACCATACTTTTTGTTGCTTTTTAGCAAATAATACTACCGACATATCCATACCATCTCTTATTTCTACATCATCGTTTTGTAGTGATTTGCTGATTTCAAAATGCAATTTTGACAATATTTCGCCTGGTTTAAAACACGAATCATTTACGATTTTATTTAAAATATTCATTCCTATTGCGCTCATAAACGCACCAGGAACGCCATGTCCCGTGCAATCCACGGCAGCAACAACAGTATAAATTTCATTTTCGGTTTCTAATTTTTTGTGCCAGTAAAAATCACCGCAAACAATATCTTTTGGTTTGTATATAATAAATAGGTCTTTAAAACTTTCTTTTATCAGTTTTTCTGATGGCAACAACGCATTTTGAATCCGTTTGGCATAATTTATACTTGCCAATATATCTTCATTCTTTTTTTCAATGATTTTATTTTTGCGTTCCAGCTCTTCTTGGGATTTGGATATGGCATCATTAGCAAGATGTAAACTCGCAGCCTGTTTCATGAGGGCTTCTTGCTGTTTTTTGAACTCCGTAAGTACCTGATTCATTTGGTCATTCCTTCGGGCGATGGTCTTGTTTGCTTCTTGGATTTGGTCGTTAGCACGCTTCCGTTCCGTAATATCTGTAATAGTAGCTATAAAAGAAGATTTTTCATACGCATTACTCGTACTTAGGTCTATCCAGCGACTTTCTCCTTCGGAGTTAATTACCTGTATATCTGCACGTAAAGTAATAGTTTTTTTCATTTTTAATTTTCGCATCTGTGTCAATTTCTTGCCACTTATGTCCCTAAAATCGGGGTGAATGATGCCCAACATAGGTGTTTTGAAAAGTGAATACATATCACGTCCCAAAATTTTGGTACACTCGGGGTTCGCATAGACGATATGCTGTCCATCATGTATAAAAATGCCTACTGTATTGTACTCAATAAGTTTCCTGAATCTTTCCTCGCCAACCTGTAGCACTTCATTCATAGAGGAAAGTTCATCAGCTTTGCGACGTAGCTCTTTTTCCAATACTTGCTGTTGTGATAAACTTCGTGTTAGCTCATCATTAGTGCGTGAAATTTGCACTACATAATTATCGATTTTTACTACAGCACGGTTAAAAATAAGCAATAGCTGCAAAAGAAGAATAAAAACAATACAGAAGGCTGTAGCAAAAGATATTTGTTTGGCATAAATATCATAAAAGGAAGTAACTTGCTGTATAACAAGTAATATAGCAATAACTACTATGCTTACAATGTAAACAAATAATAAATTGCGAATGGGCTTGTTAAAACTAAAAATCATTACTTTTTCTTCAAAAATTAAAGTATTGTTGTCAAAAAAAAGTCGTTGCTAAAATTTGGGCAAATTCGGGTATTTAATCCAAAAGTAAGAAAACTAAATAGCATTTCTACCCTGTAGCTCAAAAATTCTTTTTAAATATTTGCCAATGACATCAAATTCTAAGTTTATAATCGTTCCAATACTAATTTGTTGGAAATTGGTGTGTTCGTATGTGTAAGGAATAATAGCAACGCCAAAACTGTTTATTTGTGAATCTACTACGGTAAGACTTACGCCATTGACCGAAATAGACCCTTTTTCTACCGTAAAATTTCCATTGGCTACGTCATACTCAAAGGTAAATCTCCAGCTTCCTTCTTCATTGACTACCGAAGTACAGACGGCTGTTTGGTCGACATGCCCCT
>REAG01000070.1 GCA_004294265.1 Cytophagales bacterium
TATGAACTTTATCAACTTACAACTGAAGAAATAGCAACCGTGGAGGAAAGTTTTGGTAAGAAATAATTGATAGATATTAAAATAAAGGAATTTGTGAAATAAAATTAGGATAGAAAATGCCAATTATCATAAACGGATTTTTAGCACCTGCTGCATGATGTTTAAGTGAAGTACCCATAAAAAAATAAATATCCTTTCGTTTTGTAAAATTATCAAAATACTTTTTTCTTATGTCTTCACAAGCTAAAGTTTCGTTTCCTTCATGTTTTGCAAGACACTTCCAGTATAATTGACCTATTTCCCAATCTTCAATCATTAATGTTGATTCTTTTCCTTTTTCATCTTTAAAAAAGTAAGAAAATTTATAAGGAAGTTTTTTTACAACTTCAAACTTTCCATCTTTTACACTTTCAAACAATCCAAGTTGATTTAATGCCTCTAATTTATCTTTATCCCATTCTCTCTCAACTTCTTCTACTTTAAAATCAATTATTTTATTTGGTTTAAAAACAGCTAAAGAAATATACTTTTCTTTGTTTTTTGCATCTTCAATTAAATCAGTAAGATTAGTATAGAAATTGGATAATACAAATTTTCTTCGTTCATTCCATGCACCTCCATCGGAGGCAATTTGACCAACTTTTTTAATTTCTGAATTTTCGGAGTATGGTCTAAAACTTTCTGGTCTAAAATCTTTTTCATTTTTTACTAAATCAATTTCTACCCAATCGTATTTGCTATATTGTTGCTCATAAGTTTTTTTTCTAAATTGTATTGGATAAATTCTAATCCAAGTGCCATCTTCTTTAAACCCAGCCGTACAAACTAATTCATCGTATTTAACTGAAATAGTCGGATAAGTTTTAGCCACAATTAATACTTTAGTAAGTGCCAATTTATTAAATATGTTTAAGTTCAAAATTCCAATCTGGCAAATTTGTAATTGCTTCTGCAAGGTGTTTTCTATGGCATTGACAAATATTAGCCTCAAAACATGTAAGCGCTATTCTGTTATTCAACTTTAATAAATCTAATATTTTTATTTGAAAAGTTTTAGTATCTCTCAAAACTGTTTTTTTATAATTATCAAAAAGTAAATCATAATCAGATTGAACGTTTAAATTTTGTCTAAATTCAGTTTTAATACCTACTTCTGGTATGTGTATATATGAAATATTTAGATTTGTACAATACTTTTGAAGTTGTGATTTAGAAAATCCAAATTTCATGCTTGATGGATTACATCTTACATCAACTAAAGTTTTAATATCATTTTTTATTAATTTATTGAGGTATTCTTCTAACGAAATACCCTCATAACCAATCGTATATAAAGTAATATTTTCTTTTTTAGGTTTGAACAATTGTATTTTTTGATATTGTTCAAAAGTTAGTAAATCTTTAGCAACTTTACTGTTTATAGCATAGTATCCATAATTCAAATAAGTCAAAATCGTAAGTGCTTTTGAGTTACACTTGCCATAATCTAATTTAACAACTTGGAGTATTTTTTTATCAAAAATAGTAAGTTTAGATATATAATCAAATTTATCATTTTTGATAAAACTAGTAATGCCATCAACTAAAATATTTTTTTTAACCATAGTTTCTAAATCAGCATTTGCGGAAATAGAATAACATCCATATTGATAGGGTATAAAATCATAATCAGGCTTATTTTGCCTTTTAGTGAATAAAAATAATAATTTTTGTAAAGCTATTTTTTCTAATTTACCATCAAAAATCTGCAAAATTGATAAAATAACTTGTCTTCTATAAAACATATTGTAAAAATAAGATAATTATTGTAAATTAAAAATATTTGTCTTAAAACGGTAATTTTAAAATCGAAAATATTATATATTAGAAAAAATAAGTAACATTATCAGCTTAAAAAAATAATTTTACTCAAATCACACCTACGGAACTTAGAAAAACTTCCCATTCCTAACATTCCCTTAAAAGCCCAAAAACCATTCGTCAAATTAGTTGATAAAATATTGCTTGCCAAAGAAACCGACCCCAAAGCTGATACCCAAATTTGGGAAAACGAAATAGATACTATGGTGTATGAACTTTATCAACTTACAACTGAAGAAATAGCAACCGTGGAGGAAAGTTTTGGTAAGAAATAA
>REAG01000235.1 GCA_004294265.1 Cytophagales bacterium
ACTTGGATTAAAAGCATCTGTACCATTATTGTCGCCTTGGCAAACACTTGACTTCCTTACAAGAGTTTGATCAAGTGTACTTATACCCGAACCAACCCATTCTGTACCTGGATTATTTCCAATTTGACCAATAACATCCACTATTACACCGTTTTTAACCAATGCAACTGCATCATTTCCATTAAAGAAATTTGAACCAAATTGATTTTGATTTACGCCTGTTATGGTGTTGTTTGGCGAATTAGCAATAATATATACACCAAAAGCTGGTATTATTCCTGTCAATGTGGTAGTTCCAGTTCCGCTTACAGTTGTATTGCCGTTAGAATAAATTCTCGTTGTATATCTTTCTGAAAGTAAATTTACAGGAGTAGAATTAGGATTATAAATCTCTAAAAATTTGGCATTTCCTGTTGAAACTTCTACATATTCGGAGAAAAACAAATTGCTTGTACCTAAAACACTTACCAAAATTGAAACTGATACATTATAAACATTGGTACTCAAATTTTCTGCTGTTACTGTATAAGTTACAGGCAAACTATAATCTCTAACCATTGAAAAACTTGGATTGACTGCAGCCAAGTTTGAAATCATGCCACTGGCAGTTAAATTACTGATGCTTGTACCAAATGGAACAGAAACATTAATTGTATTTCCAGAAATTGTGCCTGCATAATTTCCTTCGAGCATAAAACTTGAAATCATATTTTCACCAGAAAGTGAAGGACTTACATTTACGCTTACTGTAAAAGTTTGCATACTCAAATTTTGAGCTGTAACTGTATATAATACTGGCAAACTATAGTCTTTGGCTGTGGCAAAACTTGGATTGACTGTTGCTAAATTTGAAATCAAGCCACTGGCTGTTAAATTATTTATGCTTGTGCCAAATGGAACAGAAACATTGATTGTATTGCCAGAAATTATTCCTGCATAATTTCCTTCCAAAGTAAATGAACTAATCATTTTGGCATCTAAAATTAATGGTAAAATATTTACGCTTACCGTGTAGGTTTGCATACTCATATTTTCTGCGGTTACTGTATAGACCACTGGCAAGCTATAATCTTTGGCTGTGGCAAAACTTGGATTTACGGTTGCCAAATTTGAAATAACACCACTAGCGGTTAGATTATTAATATTTGTGCCAAAAGGAACAGAAATATTAATTGTATTTCCAGAAATTGTTCCTGCATAATTTCCTTCCAAAGTAAAACTTGTTATCATTTTAGATGTTGAAGAAGGTAGCACATTTACGCTTACTGTATAAGTTTGCATACTCAAATTTTGAGCTGTAACAGTATAAAGTACAGGGTTTGTGTAGTCTTTTGGAGTATTGAAAGATGGGTTTACTGTTGAAAATGAAGAACTAAGTCCACCAGCAGTTAAATTCAATAATGAAGTTCCAGAAGGAACATTAACAAAAATATTTAAACCAGAAATGGTTCCCATATTGCCGCCTTCTAAAATAAAAAAGTTGACAGTTTTTGCTGAGGAAGCGGGTGCAGGATTAATATTAATTTGTGCAACTGTAACTGCATTTATTAAATTAGCTGTATTGGTATCATTCCAATTTCCACCAGTAGTACTTTGTGATGAAATCTCTGTTCCAGTAATGTCTATATACGAAACTTTATTAAACCCATTGGGTAAATTATTTGGAATAGCTGAAGACCATGTTCCTGTTGTGGTTAAGGTATTAAATGCCGTAAAAGGAGTTGCAATACCATCACTTTCTGTCCAAGTACCAATTAATGGTCTTCCTAAACCTGATGCATTTTCGTATAACATCACAAAAGTTTCTCCTGGCATAGTTGAAGTGGCTGTAATTGCGGAGCAAGAGGTAGTATTTACTATATTATTGTAAACCAAACTTTTTATGGTAGATGTAGTTCTAAAAACACCTGTGATAGTTGTTCCAACACCGTTGTTATAATTAACATATATATATAAGTCGTTTCCTCCTCCGAAAACTGCATTTGCACTTGGTTGAACACTAAACCAGCCTGTATAACTTCCATCTGATTCGGTTGTAAACTCACCAAAATTAGAACCACTAGTTGAATAAACATCACCTGTCAATAATTGAGCAGCTGCTGTAAATGCTTTACCAGTAGCGTGTCCTACAATATTCCCAAAAGAATTAGCTGTATTATTAATTATAAACATATTTCCAGGACCTCCCGTAGTTTGTACTGCTGATGTATGAGCACTAGTATGATACTTATATGTGCTATTTGCATTTAAGCCTGTTAATTTAAGTCTTGATACAAGTGGTGTTCTGTTAGGAGTAATAGCACCATTAATCATGTATTGAGGTAATAAAATTTCATCGGAAACTGGAATTATAGTTTGTGAGAAATTTTGAAAGTATAAAAAACCGAGAATAATTGAAAAATAGAATTTTTTCATGATTTTATTATAAAATTTAGGTAAGATTAAAATATTTAAGTATAATTAATGCAAACATACAAAACATAAAGTTAATAAATTGTTAACTTTTTCTAAATTTTAAGTTTTATTTTTATAAATAAGTGTATTTTTTATGAATAAATTCAAAAAATTGTGTTTATGTTTTAATACTAAATTATTTTTAGATGAAAATATAACTATTACAAGAATTATAAAACCAAGATAGATCAAATATTCGGAATTATGATTAATAGGAATACATATATCGTTATCAGGATCATAATAGCAACACATAGGGTTGCATACATCCGGACACGAACCACTTCCATCTGGTACGCATCCTTCATCTTGCGAAAAACTCACTGTTGATGAAAAAATCATTAAAATTAAAAATTTCAAAAATATATTTTTTGCTTTTATCATGATTTTGTTTCAAATATTATTTGGAGATTAATTTTTTGAATATAGTACTTGTAGAAGAATTAATTTTTAAAACTAATATCCCTTTTAAATCTTCATTTATAGTAATTTGGTAGATATTATTTCTATTTTCATAAATATTAAAAGGGATTTTAACGCCAAAAGAGTTATAAACTTCTATTTGGCTTGGTTGCAATGTTTCTGAAGATTCTATTGTAAATTTATTGCCATCAAAGGGATTAGGAAACACAGAAATTTGATGTTTTTGAGCCTTGATTAAATTAACTTCTGTCGTTTGATCGGCTTCATGAAGAATAGCAAATCTTTTGTTTGAACCAGAAACGGCAGAAAAGTCGTTTGTAAATGAATATTCTCCTTCATTTTTCATGTTTGTAATTTTTCCTAAAGCGATATCAAGAAGATAAACATTTGTATTTGGGTCAAAATTTTCAAAACCATAGCAAGTAAATGAGTGCTTAAGGGTTGAGTTTGAGCTATATTCCAACCAAAGAGTGTCGAAAGGCATTTTTTTATCGCTAGGAATTGTATTAATAATAAGTCCTATGTTTTCTTCAGACATAATTCTTAAATTTGGAGAGCCGTTTGAAACTGGAGAAGCCAATTTTCTAGAATCAAAATCATTATCAAAGCTATATGTTGCATCGTCTGATTGTCTAACAACCACCTCATCTGAGCCTACATGATTTTTTAAATTAATTCTGTAATATAGTGGTGTTTCTACTCTCCAAAGTGCACTGCTTCCAGTAGATTTAGCCGATTCTGTAACTCTTAAAGCTGGGTTTACATTATTAGTTTGCACCCAAAACCCTTGAGAAGAAGGTACATTGCCATCCCAAGATCCGCCTCCGGCAAGTATAGTAATGGCTCCGTTTCTAGTATTATATCCTCCTTGCACAGAATTAAAAACATAGGCTGTTGGATTTACATTTGTTCTTACTGGATAGTTAGTTGCATTTGTTAGGTCTGCGGAAATTTCGCTTGGATAAGGATTGGCTATAAAATTCCAAGAAGTAAGTGTATTTGAAGTATTATAAAACAAATTGAAATCAAAATTTCCTATGGTTGGAGCTCCTGTGAGTGCCAAAGTTTTTTCTGAAATTGTGCTAAAACCAAACGCAGCAATACCGTCTCTAACAACAGCTCTGTATCCAACTCCTGGAATTAAGTTTTCTGTATTTATTGCCAAAGGAAATTGACTGAAGCCTCCTATAGAAGAATTAAATGTGAATAAACTTGCTAAAGAGGCTGATGTAATTCCTGTATTTGTTGGCACATTCTTTCCTGTAAAATTACCTGTAATATAAAATCCATTGGATGGTGCCGTTGGTGGTGTGTTGGTTGGTTGCCATTGCGAAACTGTTGCACTGCTTACTGGAGATCCAAGTTGGTAGTTTAAAATTCTAGAATTTATATTGCCTGGCATATTTCTTTGCATCGTTATATCTCCTACTAAAGCTGATCCAATAGGGATTTGAGCAATACGTCCCGTTGTATTTTGATTAGATAGAATAGTGAATATTTTGCCAGATGTTGTAAATTTGCTAGATGCACCTGTTAAAGAAAGCGTACCTAATAAATTTTGATTTGTTGCTAAAATTACGCCACTGCTCGACTGGTTTTTAATTACTATATCATTAAAAGTATTTACTGTAGACCCTCCTATGCTTTGTGAAGATGTTCCATCAAAAGTTAATCTGCTTCCTGTACCTAAGAATGTACCGTTATTAATAAAGTCTTTTTTAATATCAATTGACTTGTTGTTTGCATCTAAATTTCCACCTAAAACTGATAAACTATTTTCAGTTACAATATTAGAAATCAATGAAAAAGTAGTTCCAGAAGTACTTATAACTAAATCATAAAAAGATTCTTTATCTGAAGTAACGTTTACAATATTTTGAGGCTGTGAACTCAAAAAGGTAACACTGCTTTCGCCTTCTTTGAAAGAAGTTTCATTCAATTGATTGAGCCAGCTTCCACCAATAGTTATTTGTCCATCTGGCGTTCCGGTAATTCCATCACTCATATCAAGTACTCCAGTACTATTGATAATTAAATTGCCATAAACATGTAATTTATTATTGGCACTTCCTTCGAGGTTAAGTTCTTTTCCAGAAACTATTAAATTTTTACAAACGGCTAAACCGTTGTATAAACTAGCTCCAGTAGCTGTTGAACGAACAAGTGCATGATTTGTAAATCCAGTGTAAGTTCCTATTTCTACATCTATCTCTGAGGTTGGAACTGAAAAAGTTTCCCAATTCCCGCAATCAAACCAATTATCATTGATAGCACCTGTCCATTTTCCTCTGTCTGTTGAAGAACCTGTTACTGTAAAAACTTTACTACAAAAAGCAGATTGAAATTGGTGATCAGTCGTTGTTGCAGTGGTATTATTTGTAGTTGTATTAATAGTCCAATTTGATGGATTATTTATCGAAGCTAATATCGCCCTTTGAGTACCACTCATTAATTCAGTTTCATCATATTTTGCAAAAGTTCTATCTGAGCTACTTATACCTCCAACTTGGGCAATACAATCTACTTGGGGATGAATTCGAGAAACTCTTGATCCAGGACCACTAGTTGATACTGCATTACTAATTGGTACCCACGCGGCTCCATTTGTTATTGCACCCAAAATATTGCCTGTAAATAAAGAATATCCTGTAAAAGAAGTCCAAGCACCTTGCATTAACCAAAATTGATCGGAATTTGAAGAACTAAAATTTACATTAGTTGCAGGTAAATCTACTCCATCAGGTGTTGTTATGAAATTGCTTGAACTAGTACAATTAATTTCAAAGTTTTCAAATAAATTTCCAGTAGATGGCGCATCAAAACAAATCTTAGAACCCTTGTTTATACCAGTGCCTGTATAAGTAATTTTAATACTTGAAATTTTGTTTGTTAAATCTTCATTTGCTTCATTCCATTTGTTTGTTCTTTGATTGGCTAATGCACCTCGTTCGTAGCAAGCATTGGCAACAGAAAAAGAAGTATTGGGAATTATATCAATTAAATTAGTAACACATATTTTATCAGCTCCACCTCCAGCAATATATGTATCGTATCCTACAAACACTAAATCACCAGGTTTAAACTGAGTGCCTTTCAAAGCTGCATTTTGTGTTGTTTCAAATCCTAAAAGTTCAGTTGTTGAATAACATATATCAGTATTAGAATATTCATAAATTGAAAAATAATAAGTAGTATTTGAGTTTAAGCCAGTAATACTTACACTTGAGGCAGTGCCTTTATAGACAACAAAATTACCAGTACCAATCTGTGAACCAGAACCAAAAGTACTATTGGTAGTATAGTTTATTCCAGAAACAGGATTTGAATTTACTACCGAGTTTGCACGAGCAATAACCAACACATTATCGCCATTGCCTCTTGTCCAGCCTATGTTTAAACTTGAAGAGCCAGAAATTGTAGAAACAAAACTACTTGCTGCAACTGTAGGTGCTGTACAAACCGATGTTGTAAAGGTTCCAACTAATGGTGGCAATTTATAACAAACACTAGAATTTGAAAATTCATACATAGCATAATGATACTTAGTGCTTGAAAGTAAATTTGTAACATTTACATTCGTTCCAGAACCAGTGTAAACCACAAAACCTGCACCTACTGATGCCCCTGAGCCAAATGCTGCATTGTCCAAATAAGAAACCCCATTATTTGATGCAGTTGTAACTGCAGAACCTTGCCTTAAAATAGTCAATATATTATTTCCGTTGCCTCTTGTCCAGCCTATGTTGGCACTATTGGAGGTTACAGAACTGCTCGTTGGAACTGTTGCCTGAATGGTAGGTGGTGTACAAGAAATTGAAACTATACCGCTGAAAGTAAAATCATTTATACTATAAGTGGTTGTTGCTGCTAAAATACTATAAACATAAATTCTAAATGTAATTGGGCTTATAATTCCTTGGTATTGAGCAGCTCCAAGACTGATTGTGCTTCCTGAGGCAACTGGAGCACCTATGCTAGAAGTAAAATTATCTTCGCTTGATCTGAAAACAACTGAGGGAGTTCCAGATGATACTTGACCTGTATATCCAAAACTTGTAAAATCTATTTTAAAACCAGTATTTGGAACAATCGTAAACTCATAATAATCATTCAAATCTAAGGCTCCTGTGCTCCATCCATTGGCATTATATCTATCATTAGTGCTAACGCCAGTTATACTAAGACCTCTTCTTATACCAGAAACTGAAACATTAGCATTAGTAACATCGCCTGTAGTGTAAGGACTAGCAGTAATACTAATACCTGTGATGGGATTATTCCAAATAGATGTGGCTGCAGCTGAGGTTGTAAAAGTGCCATCTGGAGAGTAAGACGTACCGTTTGCGTTGGTGGCAAAACCTCTATAATAATATATAGTGTTTGGGGCAAATCCAGTTCTTGCTTGTGTAAAAATACCTGTAGTCCCTGTTGTAGAAAGTACATTTCCAATAGAATTTGGACTTGTACCCCATAAAGTTCCTCTAGCAGTAATGGTAGAACCTCCATCTGAAGTTACATTGGCTCCTAATGTGGCTGTACTAGAAGTAATTGCAGTTGCTGTTGGTGTTATTAAAGTAGGTGTAGTTGATACAGAAGCCAAAGTAGGAATTCCTGCCGAAACGGCCGACCAAGCTGAATTTCCGCCAGCATTAACCGCACGAACTCTATAAAAATAAGTAGTGCTTGGAGATAAACCAGTATTTACATTTACGTTAGTTGATGACGAAACTATACTAGATTGTGTAAATTCATTGGCATTTGTAAAAGTATTATCCTCATTGACCTGAATTTCGTAGTTAAAAGAGGCAGAGCCGCCACTGGGAGCGGACCAATTAGCTGTAAACGAAGAACTTGTAGCCCCTGAACCAGAACCTACAGTTGGGGCATTGTGTAGAGAAGTGAAATTGACAGAAGTTAACAGAGTAGTTAAATAACAAGCTCCAGTATTATTATATTCATACACCTGTTGAGTATAAAGTGTATTTGCGGTTAATCCAGTAATGTTTACAATAGTTCCAGTGCCAGTAAAAACCGAGAAGTTGTTTGTACCAGTGGTTGCCCCATTTCCATAAGCAGTATTTGGGACATATAAAGTTCCGTTTGTAGGAAGTGCATTAGTAGAGGCATTTGGTCTTGCAATAACAAGGGCATTATTTCCATTACCTCTAGTCCAGTTGAGCGTTGCACTAGTTGTAGCAATCGATGTTGCTATGTTGGCAGTGGCTTGAGTTGTGGGTGGGGTGCAAGACGCGGAAAAACTACCTGTAATAGTTAAATTATCGATTGCTAATCCTTGCGCATTTGTAGAACCACCACTTCCTGCATAATTCCATCTGAAATAATATTTCCCAGATGGAGCAATTGATAATCCCGTTAATGTAATAGATTTGCTAATAGTAGTTGGTGGATTTACTACTGCATTAGCTCCATCAGCAGCATAGCTCTGGTCTCCAGAAGTAGCTGAAGTACTTATACTTGTAGAAGTAGCCCCATGAAAAAAAGTCATATCAAATGCTCTTGTTCCAGTTCTATACTTTTCATAATCAAATGATATTATTAAGCTAGAAATATTAGAAGTGCCATTATTTTGAATTTCCAATAGAATTGTTCTTGGACTTGTAAAGCTTCCTGAAGTTAAAAAACCTATGGCTCTGTCTGTTGAAGAAGCAGTTACTCCATTTGCATAGTTATATGCACCACCTCCAGAGGTTCCCGTTAAAGCTCCTGTGCCAGAAGTTCCTGCAGCAAGTGTAGTGGCAGTAGTATTTGTACCTGCGGTATAATCTGAGCCTGTACCTAATTTAAATCCTGTTGGTAAAGTTGCAGTTGCACTATTTGTAATTGCATCAAAATTTTGGGTTACTGGTGTAGTGTTTGGTATGCTTATCTGCCCCCAACTTTTATTCATACCTAAAAGCATAAAAAGGAGAAAAATAGAAAAAATAAATTTTGCGTTGTTTCTATATAATTGTATCATGATATATTAGCGTTTATCAAATGGCGTTTTACTTCTATTGAAATGACTTGAATTTTTATTTAATATGTTTCTAAAACCTTGAAAAGCATAGTCGGCTTTAACAGTAATTGTAAAATAACCATCATTTCTTGCTCCTTGCTCATCAAAAGACCTTTTGGTAATTCCTCCATCTGCAATTCTGTTTTTATTTAAAGATGATTCTAAACTTCTGTCGGCAAGTTTGCCGTCTATACTGCTTAAAAATTCAGGACTGTTGTTGTCAACTGGATAAAAAGTGCCAGAACCTAAATCGTCTAAATAATCAGAAAAAGTATTGGTATAAGTGGCTTCCACACCCAAACAAACAAATGAACTGATTTTAACTTTTCCGCCTACACCATATGAAATAAAAGCAGCCAAATTATTGTATTTGACAGTTCCTTCCGTTTTTTCTTTTGAAGTTTTCATATCTTTTAAATCATAATATTTTCCTGCCAATTCAGCTTTTGGATTATGATAAATAAAGCCCACAGAACCTATAAGATAAGGAAAAAAACCAGTAGCATGCGAATAATCAGGCGTATGCTTCCAGTCAAAATTAAATAAATCTAATGTGCCTGATAGCGAAAACTCATGAACCATATTCACAAAAGACAAATTTCTTTTTTGTCTTCCTTTAGATTCTGAAGATGATTGTGCATCGGAAGCTGACAATCGTAAAAGTCTATATGAAGTGCCCAAAGCTACTCTTTTACTTAATCTGTATGTCAAACCAATAGTAAATTGATAGTTTATTGATTTAAAAGAATGCCTAAAGCTACTCATGTCGCCATAATATGAATTAGATCCTAAACCAAAGTAAATTCCCCAAGGAAATTTAATAGTATGTGAAGAACGCAAATGAGAATCATGATGCAAAGGTTCTTTTTGAGAATAAGATTCTATGTTCATAAATAAAATAAATAAGAATAGTACTATTTTTTTCATATTGGTTTTTATCAACATTCAAAATTAATTAATTTGATTTGAATAAAAAATGTTATTAATTTATAATGTAAGAAATAATATAATTTTAAATACATAACTTATTGATAATCAATATTTTAAGTGTAATATTAAGTTTTCATTAAATTATTGTTAATTCAAAAAAAGTTAAAATTATGAATTAAAAACGGATGAATTAAAATTGTTAATGATTATTTAACAATTTATTAATATAGTACAATTAATTAATTG
>REAG01000236.1 GCA_004294265.1 Cytophagales bacterium
TATTTAGAGCTAATTTAAGAGGTGTAGTAGATACCGAGTTTTTCTTGTTTAGGTTACATAAGCTATTTGCATAATCCCCAATAAATACGAGTGAGCCGTTTTTTTTTGTGGCTGGTGAGGACACCATCCACGGGATTAAAAGTAAATTCCTTAAGGGAATGCTTTATAAATATCCCCTCTTTTTCCAACTCTTGTGAGTTTGAGTGTATCATTTTCAATAACAATACCTATTCTATAATTACCAAATCTTACTCTAATTGCATTTTTAAACCCTACCATCTTTTTAAACTTTAATTGGCTTAAATCTGAACAATTTTCAATTTTAAATATTTCAGTTTGTAAATCAGCTTGAACTTCTTTAGATAATTTCTTTGCATCTTTTACAAATGAATTTTCAATAGTTATGTTCACTTTCCTAAAGATTTTAAAAAATCACTTTTTTCAGCCTCCGTTAAAATATCATTTTTATGTCCTTCTGCTATCCAATTTGCATATTTTCTTTCCACATAATCGTTATACAATTCAACTTTTGCATTTGACTCTATTAAAAGATTTTTTAAATCTAAAGCCTCTTTTTTGGTTTTAACTTCAATAATTAGCGTTTCCATTTATTTGAGTTTTAAAATTGCTGTATACAAATTTATACTTTAATATTTTAATATTTTATTTTTTTTCATAAAAAAAAACCAAGTAGATTTTTCTACTTGGTTTTTAATTTGTGGCTGGTGAGGACACCAGCCACGGGATAAGATTTTTCTACTTGGTTTTAATTTGTGGTTGGTAAGGATACCAGCCACGGGATAAAAGAACTATTATTAATTATTTAATAGTTTTGTAAGAAAAGTTCATTTTTTTGTAAACTGTTTCTGTTTTTGCTGCAACAGCTGCAACAGCTGGACCAGCATCATCAACCAAAGAAATTGACATTACACCGTTTTTACCAGCTTTGGTTTTATAATACACAACTGAACCATTTGTTACAGTTACAGAATTAGAAAATCCTGTAGCAGTTGAAACATCATTAGCATTTGCTGTTAGATAAGTTATACCAGATGTGGCTACAAAAGTTGCAGCATTTGGCATAGTTGTATTGTTTCCAATGCAAGTTGAGCTTGAAGCTGAAGTTTTGTTTATATTAGTTAAAATATAATTACCGTTGTCATCTAGTTGCAATTGAAAACTTGCAGTAGTTGAAATTGAACATCTTGTTCCAGAAGTTGCACTTTCAAAACTATACAAAGAACCTGTGTTAGCTGCAGAGGGGTCTTGAGAAACATTTACAAAAACTGATTTACCTGTTACTTCTGTATCAAATGCTGCACCCGCTACTGTTGGCATTGCTGGTGTTGGCTCGTCCTTTTTACAGCTAGAAGTTGAAACGATGATAGCAGCTGCCATTGCAAACATGCTAGATACTAATGTGATTGTTTTTTTCATTTTTTTTAAATTTTTAAATGTTTGTAAATAAAGTTAAAATACATCGCAAAGATTACACATTAAGTTTTAAAATCAAATTTTTTTAAACATAATTTTACTTTTTTTTAAATAATTTATTTTAATACTTCTATATTTGCAAACACAAAAAGCCCGGATGGTGAAATTGGTAGACATACCACCTTGAGGTGGTGGCGCTGTTAAAGGCTTGCGAGTTCGAGTCTCGCTTCGGGTACTTTCAAAACCATAATTGCTTATGGGTAATTATGGTTTTTTTATTTGTATGTTTCTTTGGAGTTACTTAGTATAAGTATGCAAGAAATTTAATTTTAAAAATATAACTTATTAAAATAACAATCAATCTCCAATCATCACAAAAGCACCCCAATAGTAAGGTTCAGGGTATTTTTTTCTTAAAATTGATTGAGCGTTCTTGAAAGCGGTACGTTTATTATTTGTTTTAATCCATTCTTGATAAAAATTAAACATTAATTCTTGGGTGGCATTGTCGCTAACTGTCCAAAGGCTCGTTATAATTGATTTTACACCTGCAATATTGAAAGCACGTTGCAAACCATAAACACCTTCACCATTTTTTAGCTCTCCCAAACCAGTTTCACAAGCTGATAATATTACTAAATCAGTATTTTCTAAACTCAAATTCATAGCTTCGTAAGCCGTAAGAATTCCATCTTCTTTAGATGTTTCTTTCAGATCAAGACTTAATTGTTCGTTTTTGCGTTTGAGCAATGTCATGCTTGCTCCTGCCAAAAATATACCTGATTTTAGCAATGGATTTTCAATAATTTCATTTTCTGTATCTTTCTTTTTAGTATTAATTTTGGTGTCTTGATCGAAAAATCCGTGTGTAGCTATATGCAAAACTTTTGGATTATTAATACTTTTTAAGCGTTCTTCAGTAGCATTAGCTTCCGACAAAACTTCCGATTTCCAACCTGAAGAAGATAATAAACTGTTTATTTTATCAATTTCAATTTTTGTTCCTGGCAAAGGTGCTAACATTCCTGTACTCGCTCTTTCAATTTCTTGACTTTGACTTTCGGTAATGTTTGGCAAAGCTGCCGAAATGTTTTTTAAATTATAACTAAAGTCTGGATTACCGATGATATTGATTTTTTTATTTATATTTTCTGTTGATTTATTTTTTAATAAATCTTTTAAATTGGTTTGAACTCGAATATCGTATTCATCTGAAATATAATTTTTTGTTTCTTGATTTTGAAATGTGTTGATATTTAGTTGATTATACACGCCATCTGGTGAAAAATAAATGATTTTACTTGTTCCTAAACTTTTCTTAAATCTTGCCCAATATTGCAAATAAGAAAGCTCATCAGGATTTTTGAACTTAATCGCATTTCTGTAATATTTCGACATTTGTTTTTCTAATTCTACGCCATTTTTAAGCACAATTAATTCAGGATTATTTTGAGTGTTTGATTTAAAAATTAAAGCGGCATAAAACACACTATCCGAAGAATAGGTACCCATACTATCGAACTTAAATTTCGGAAATCTTATTATTTCAACCGCAGCTTCGTCTTGTTTTAAATTTTTTTGAATATCAAGCCATGTAATTCCAGATTTTTCATTTTCATTTCTAAAAAGTTCGGAAGTTGACGAAAGTTCTTTTTCAATATCATTTGCTGCTGTTGAAAGTGATTCTAAATTTATTTTTTCATTCAATAATTCCTCTTTTGTTAGTGAGGCTGCATGTGCGAGCTGTTCTTTTAAATTAGTCCAATTTCGGAATTTTGAAATTAAAAAGGCTTCATTGCTTGCCAATATTCTTTGTTTAATTTTATTGGAGCTATTTAATAAGAGTGCTTTAGTAGCAATTTGGTATGTAAACATATTCTTTATTAATTGTGGGTTATCCAAATAGCGTAATAAAACGTAAGAATTATATTGTTCAAACTTAGGATAAATTACAGAGTAAAATTTACTTTTTTCTTTTTCGCTCATGCTAGGAAAATAAGCATTAATTTGAAATAAATATTGTCCTAAAGCTTTATCCCAAAAATTATCCGCCAAAGTGTATTTTTTCATACAACTATATAATTTTGCTATTTCATAAAGCGAATTAGTAATACTAGGGTGATTTTCTGATAAAATTTCCTTTCTAATTTCTAAAACTTTAAGTAAAAGCGGTTCAGCTTCTGTGTATTTGTTTAAACTAGCTAATAAAGTAGCATAATTACTCAAAGATGTAACATAATTAGGGTGTTTTTCACCTAAGGATAATTTAGTTTTTTCTAAATTTTTACGATAGGTTTCTATCGCAGCTTCGCTTTTTCCCATAGATTCTTGTAGCAATGCTAAATTATTTAATGTAGTTGAATAATCAGGATGAGATTCTCCCAAATTAGATTTCAGAATATCTAAAGCGTTGATATACAGAGGCTCTGCAAGTGAATATTGTCGAGTTTGTTCGTAAGTTCCTGCTAAATTATTGATCGTTAGGGCGAAATCTGTACTTTTCTCACCTACTGTTAATTTTAAAATTTCAACCGATTGTTTATACAGTTCTTGAGCCTCCGATATTCTATTCATACTTTCATAAACGCCAGCTAAGTTATTGAGAGAGCTTGCATAATCGCTTGAATTCTTACCCAATATTTCTTTTCTAATTCTAACTACACGTTTAAGTAAAGCCTCAGCTTGGTCAAACCGACCCATATTTTTGTATAAAAGTCCTAAATTACTGTAAGTTGTGGCAGCATCTAAGTGTTTTTCGCCCAACTTTTTCTTGGTAATTTCGATAGCAATTTTGTAATAATTCTCAGAAATTTCATATTTCCCAATTTCGCTATAATAAAGAGCTAAATTATTTAAAATTTCGGCATATTCTTTGCTTTCCTCTCCCGAAATGGATTTGATGATAGATTGTGATTTTAATAAAAGTGGTTCTGCTTTTTCGTAATAACTTTGTAATCTATAGATTGCACCTAAATTAGCTAAAGAAAAGGCATAGTCCAATGAATTTTCATTTCCAATTCTCTGTAATATTTCAGAAGATTTTAAATATAAATTCTCAGCTTTTGAATAATCAATTTGTGATTTATAAACATTGGCAAGTGCAATCAAACTCAAGGCATATTCTTTGCTATTTTCAGTTTTTAAATTTTTTGTAACTTGCTCTATTTCAAGAGTATGAATTAATAAGTTTTCATTATTTCCTACTGATTGACTAATATTTGCTAATTGCTGTAATGTTACTAAATAATCATTATTTTCTCCAGTAATTTCTTTTCGTAAAAGTGCTAATTTTGAATAGGATGAATAGGCAATAACGTATTTTTTTTGATTCAAATAACAGCTTGATAAACTATTTAAAGTTTGAATGAATTCAGGATTTTTTTCGCCAGATAATTCGAACTTTAATTGGGATGATTTCAAAAATTGAATTTCTGCTATTTCATATTTTTTTTGGTTATAATAAAATGTTCCAAAATTTTGTAATAATGCAGCTAATTGATTTTTTTTGCTTGGCATTAATTCATATAAAGAAATTGATTCTTTAAAAGCAAGTTCCGCCTCTGAATTTTTTCCGGATTTTGCTAAAATAATAGCACTTAATTTTAAAACTTCTATATAAGAATTGGTATCCTTAGGAATAGATTTAGCAGATATTTTGGCTTTTTCAACCCAAAATATAGCTCTTTCTAAATTTCCTTTTTGTAAATTTATTTTACAACTATCATACTCAAACCTTAAACTATTCTGACCATTTGAATACAGCCAAAAAGAAAGTAAAATTACCAAAAAATTATATTTTTTCATTTTAAAAAGTGTTTTTTTTGCAAATTAAATTATTTTTTGATTTAATAATATTTTTACCAAAAAAATAAATATAAATTTTCAGTATAAATGAATTATTCATACTGAAAATTAGAAAAAAAATTATTAAAATATTATATACAAAAAAAAATATTACCACTCCATTTTACTCCCAATCGGAAGCATGGCTTGAATGCCTGTTCTTTTTTCAATGTCTTTATAAGCAACAAAAGGACGATAAAGTACGCCTAGCTCACTTTTCAAAGCTAAAATTTTGGCATCTGCTGATAATTGTTCTACTATTTTTTCAAAAAAATCTTTTTGGTTTGGTCTATATTCTATGCTATAAGTTGAGTCAATCTTAGCTAAATTTGCAGCAAGAATTATGGCATCGTTTATTCCACCAAAGTCATCTATTAATCCATTTTCTTTGGCTTCCGCTCCGCTCCAAACTCTACCTGAAGCAATGGCTTCAAGATTTTCATATTTCATTTTTCTGCCATCGGCAGCTTTGACTACAAAATCTTTGTAAATACCTTCCACTTCGGCTTGAATAACGGATTTTTCATAAGCCGTGCAAGGTCTAGACATAGTGCCAATATCCGAAAATCGACCTGTTTTTACACCGTCTGAAGTTATTCCAGCTTTGGATTTAAGGAAATTTTCAATGTTTAATATCAAACCAAAAACACCAATCGAACCCGTGATTGCGGATGGTTTTGCCAAAATCTTGGTGCAACCCATCGCCATGTAATAACCGCCAGAAGCCGCCACATCCGACATAGAGGCAATAATTGGCTTTGAATTTGCGGTTAAAACTACCTCACGCCACATCACATCCGATGCCAATGCACTTCCTCCTGGCGAATTTATGCGCAAAACAACCGCTTTTACATTGCTATCCAATCTTGCTTTTCGTATTTCTTCTGAAATAGATTCTGAACCAATGGTTTCTTCATCGCCTTTTCCACCTTCAATTTCTCCGTCTGCTACAATAACTACAATTTTATCTTTTGAAGATTCATTTGTAGTTAAACTTACTAAATTTTTGTATTTTGAGTAAGAAATAAAATTCAATTTTTTATCCTTTTCTAATTTTAATTCCGATTTTAAAGCCAACAAAACTTCATCGTAATAACCTAAATTCGTTACAATTTTTAATCGTAATGCATCTTTTGCATTTCTTACTAACATACTATCTGAAATATTTTTTAACTCTTTGAACGGAATATTACGACTTTCAGAAACCAAGTTTAGTAAGTTATTGTTAATAGAACTGATAAATGAAAGCGTTTGAGTGCGGTTTGCATCGCTCATTTTATCTAGAATGAGAGGTTCTACTGCACTTTTATATTTTCCAACCCTAAAAATTTGTGGTTCGATTTCTAATTTTTCTAATGTGCCTTTCAAAAACATATTTGTATAACCAATGCCATTAAATTCGAGCAATCCGACAGGATTTAAGTAAATTTTATTGGCAACAGAAGCCAAAAAATAAGCACCTTCACTATAAGTTTCAGAATAGGCATAAATGAATTTACCTTGATTTTTAAATTCTTGTAAGGATTCTCTAATTTCCTCTAATTTAGATGCACCCGCTTGAATATTACCTATTTTTAAAAAAATCCCTTCTATGTTTTCATCATAAATAGCATTTTCGATGGTGGCTTTTATTTTTATTAAACCATCCGAAGTATTTCCGCTCGAAATGGGCAAATCTAATCCCTCAAGTGGGTTTTCAATTTCAATTTCGGTAATTTCTTTGTCAAAATTGAAAACCAAAATTGATTTTTTTTCAACACTAACAACTTTATCACCTTTAGTTGCAGCCGCTCCCATGCCAATTATTAAAAATATTGCTACTATAAAAAATAAAATTAAGGCAAAAAATACAGAAAATATAGATTTGATAAAAGACCACATATAAAATTTTATTTAATTATTTGTTCACAAATGTAACTATTTGAGCTATGTATTAAAAATAAAGTTCAATTTAATGTTCAGTAAACAACTATAACTTTTATTAAAAAATCTAAAACTAAACAATAATGAATATTTTTATCTCAAATCAACAATCTCAACACCTGCATACTTGGATTTATCGAAAACAAAAATGTTGTCTTCAATTTTAGGATTTACTATAAAATTACTGACTATATAATTAAAACGGTTGCCATTTTTTTCAAAAATTTTCCATTTATTTACTGATTTATCTTTTTTGGAAACCCAAATTTTAATTTTAAAGTAAGATTTATTTTTATTGTCAGGAACTAATTCAATTAAATCAAAACTTTGTTTGGCAATTTTTTCTTCGCCCACATGCAAATATTTAAAGCCCGATTTATACATAGAATATATTTTATTTGGATTCAAATCATCGTCTTCGGCTTTATAATCAGAAATATTTACTTCATTTTCTTCTTTCATTAAAGTCCAAACGGTTGTACCATTATTGATAATTATTTGATTTCCTAAATCAATAGTAAATTTTAAGCCTTTAACTTTTAAATCTCCTGAAAATTTTTCATTTACTTTAGCTTGTTTATTTTCAAGTTCGTAAACAAACTTTGCTTGATATGATTTATAAACACTATATTTTTTAGATACAGCATCTAAAATTGTTTCAGCTTTAGGATCTTGTTGTGAAATACAAAAAATGGTTTTAAAAATAGCTAATAAAAATAATTTTTTCATTTTATAATTATAATTTTTTATGCAAATATAAGATAGAATTTAACAGAAATACATGAATTTCATAATAAATATAGTAATGAATAAATTTATTTTTTATAATTTTGTATTATTTCAATAAAAATTATAATATATTTGCAACCTTTTAAAATTGTATGCGTATATTTACTTATAGTTTTAAAAAACTATGAAATTTTAAATAGGTTTAGGTTTGGTTAATTTAATAAAGCCCTTTGCGAATCGTAAGGGCTTTTTTTATTTTTAGAAAATAGTGTAATAGTCATTTAAAAGCGTTTTAAAATGATTTGAATAAATATTTATTTTGTTTTTAATATAGATATTACTTTTTAATCTATCAAGTAATTGATTTTTATAGCTATATCCCGAAAAAATTCTAAAAATTTTATTATCAATTTCAGTATTATATACTTTTAATTCTGTTATTTTTTCAAAGTTTATCATCAATTTTTCAAATAATTTAGATTCATATTCAGGTAAAAGAACGTAAAAAATACCCTTTTCGGATAATAAAATTGGAATTGCATTAGCTAAATCTTGCAAAGTAAGCCCTATATCATGCTTTGCATGATTGATTGAAAGGTTGTTTGATTTTAAATAATTTTTAAAAAACGGAGGATTACAAATAATAGTATCGAAAATAGGTAATTCTTGTTTTAATAAAAATTGTTGCAATGAAATATGAATCACAGTAAGATTACTATTAAAAATGGAGTTCTCGAAATTAAATTTTGCTTGTTCAAAAGCACTTTTATCAATCTCTATGGCAGTTATTTGAGCCTTTGTTCTTTGAGCAACCATCAAAGAAAGCAAACCAGTTCCTGCTCCAATATCTAAAATTTTATTGCTATTTATTACTTCTATCCATGCACCAAAAAGGCAAGAATCCGTGCAAACTTTCATAGCACATTGATCTTGAAAAACTCTAAATTTTTTGAAATCAAAATAATCTTTCGGCATTATAAAAATTAAAATATGATAAATATATAAAAAAATAGGATTCAAATTTCGGATTAAAATTATTTTTTGCAACTTGCACCTCGAAAATTAGAAATATGAAAAAGTATTACGGTACTGGAGTGGCTTTAATAACGCCTTTCAAAAAAGATTTAAGCATTGATTTTGCTGCTTTTGAAAAGCATTTAGAATACGTTATTAAAGGTGGCGTAGATTATTTTGTTGTGCTTGGCACAACTGGAGAATCTTCTACAATAACACCAAACGAAAAAATAGAAATATTACAATTTGTAAAAAAAAATAATCCCACAAAATTACCAATAGTACTCGGTCATGGTGGTAATAATACGCTACAATTAGTTGATGAATTTTCAAAAATTAATTTTGATGGAATTGATGCTATTTTAACTGTTAATCCTTACTACAATAAACCATCGCAAGAAGGTCTTTATCAGCACTTTAGATCTGTTTGTGATGCCTCACCTGTGGAGGTTATTTTGTATAATATTCCAAGCAGAACTGGCGTTAATATGTTGCCAGAAACAACCCTACGTCTAGCCTCTCATCCTAAAGTTGTAGGTATAAAAGAAGCTTCGGGAGATTTGGCTCAGTGCATTGATATAGTAAAAGCAAAATCTGACAACTTTTTATTAATTGGTGGAGATGATATTCTTACTATTCCTACAATTTCAGTTGGTGGTGTAGGAGCAATTTCAGCAATTTCAAATGCTTTTCCAGCAATTACTTCTAAAATGACAAATTTAGCTTTAGCCAATGATTATGCAAATGCAAATATTGAACTTCATAAATTTTGCCACCTTAATAAATTATTTTTTGAAGAGGGAAATCCTGTGGGTGTAAAAATAATGTTAGATATTTTGGGAATTTGCAAACCCTATGTGCGTTTGCCATTGATGAATGCATCCGATTCGTTGAGAGAAAAAATGAAAATAGCTTTAGAAAATTAAAAATTTATTTAAGGTTTTTAATTTTATATTTATTTATTTCAGGGAACTCCTAAAAACCTCAATTCCGATGAAACCCTCCCACTTGGGGAGGGTTTGGGTGGGGTTTTTAAAAATAATATTGGGGTTTTTAGAAGTTCCC
>REAG01000237.1 GCA_004294265.1 Cytophagales bacterium
AAATGCACCAATTTGGCACTATCTAAGTCAAATTTGGTGCATTTTATTTATCAACAACCTGATAATCAGACGTTTATGGAGGAAAAGGGAAGCCTAATTTAGAAATGACTAATTAAAAACATAAAAAAAGGCTTTTCTTTTGAAAAGCCTTTTAAATAAGGTTAATATTACAGAAAAACTCTGATATGTATTTTAACCCTAATTAATCAATATATTAGTAATATTTCATTGAATTAATACATTCCATTTCTTTTGGATTCTGCGGTTTCGTAGCAGAAATTAGGGTAGAGATGGAGTATTTTTTGAAATATTTAAACGGGCTTTTCAATAAAATTGATTAACCTTTAACATCATACACATTTTTACTCCACATTTTGTTTGGAAGAATCCAAGGCGAAACGATGGCTAAAATAAAAAGTGCAACAATAAAACCTAACATGAGCATTTTAGTAATATTTAAGTGTTAAAATAAATAATTATGAAGCAATAGCTTCGTTTACCAATTTTGCAGCATCTTTTAAAATCACTGCAGATTTTACTTTCAAGCCTGAGTCATTGATAACTTTTGCTCCTTCTTCGGCATTTGTACCTTGCAAACGAACAATAATTGGAATAGAAATATTTCCAATAGATTTGTAAGCTTCCACAACTCCGTTTGCAACTCTATCGCAACGTACAATTCCACCAAAAATATTGATAAGAATGGCTTTTACGTTTGGATCTTTCAAAATAATTCTGAAACCTGCCTCTACGGTTTTGGCATTAGCCCCACCACCTACGTCCAAAAAGTTTGCAGGATCACCGCCCGAAAGTTTAATAATATCCATAGTTGCCATTGCTAAACCAGCTCCGTTTACCATGCAACCCACGTTTCCGTCTAATTTTACATAATTTAAGCTATTTTCTCCAGCTTCAACTTCTAATGGATCTTCCTCAGTAATATCTCTGTAAGCAGCCAAATCAGGATGTTTGAAAAGTGCGTTATCATCAAAAGAAACCTTAGCATCAACCGCTAAAATTTGATCATCAGATGTTTTCAATACAGGATTTATTTCAATCATAGAAGCATCTGTAGCTTCATACATTTTGTATAATTTTGATACAAATGTTACCATTTCTTTGAAAGCATTGCCCGATAAACCTAATTTAAAGGCTATTTTGCGTGCTTGAAAAGGTTGTAAACCCACCATAGGATCAACCCATTCTTTGAATATTTTTTCTGGTGTGCTGTGAGCCACTTCTTCAATGTCCATTCCACCTTCTGTTGATGCAATAATAACATTTTTACCTTTTCCTCTGTCTAATAATATAGATAAATATAATTCTTTTGGTTGTGTTAATCCAGAATAATATACATCAGCACCAACCAAAACTTTATTTACCAATTTACCTTCTGGACCTGTTTGAATGGTTTCTAAAACACCACCCAAAATTTGAGAAGCCTTTAGCTTAACCTCTTCTAGAGATTTAGCAATCATTACACCTCTATATTCAGTGCCTTTGATTTTACCTTTTCCTCTACCGCCAGCATGAATTTGTGCTTTTACAGCCCAAAGTTTTGCACCTGTAATTTCGGTAAGTTTTTCAGCGGCAGCCATTGCTTGCTCTGGAGTTTCAGCCATGATGCCTTCTCCAATTTTTACGCCATATTTTTTTAAGACTTCTTTAGCCTGATATTCGTGTACGTTCATATCTTTTGCTGATAATTATTTCTGCGTTGCGAATGTAAATGGTTTAAATGAATAATGAAAATTATTTTTTACTAATTAGCTTTTATTTTTATAAATGTTTGTTTTTTTAACTTATAATTTAAAAAAAGAGGTTTATTTTTATTGAAAAGCCCATGTAGCTAAATTTTAAATGTAAAAATTAAATATTTCTCTCAAAACTTCACGCTAATTCCAATTTCTGCTACGAAACCGCAGAATCCAAAGGGAGGGGAACTCAAAAAACGAAGTTTTTTGAGTGTTTTGTAATTAAATGGGCTGTTCCATTTTTTAAAACTGATTTTAAACATTTGCATTAGTTTAAGTTAACTTCGTTTTTGGGGTTCATTTCTTTAAAAACCTCAACTAAAGCGGAATTACTTGCACATAGTTTAATGCCTTTGTGTCATTATTGGTAGTTGTAACTAAATTCGGTAACCTTAATTTAAGTTCTTGAGCCACAAAGCCAAAAATGTAATTTGTGTGGCTTGGTTTTGCCGTACGAAATATTTTCTTTACTCTCGTAGCTTTTGTAGTTTTGTTGCCAAGAACAGTTTCTTTGGTTTCAACTGAATCTATGGAATCTTATAAAACACCTTTCAATTGTAATTTTTTTCTAATGGGAACTCCTAAAAACCTCAATTCTGATAAAGCCCTCTTACTTGGATTGTGCGGTTTCGTAGCAGAAATTGGTTTGGGTGAGGTTTTTGAATACAATATTGGAGTTTTTAGAAGTTACCTATTGCTTTATCGTAAGTTTTGATGTTGTTTTTTAGTTTTTTATGCCTTGCAAAAACAAACTTTTATTTATGTACTTTTGTATAAAATTTATAAAATGAAATAAGTTTTATTATGTCTGTAAAAAATTCTAATATTTAAAAAATGAACAAACAAAATGGTATTCAAGAAATATTTTTTAAATTTTTAATGCAATATAATTTTGAAGAACAAGATTTGGACTACGAAGTATTGCTTAAACATATTTCAAACGTGCAAACACTTTCAGATTTAGGTAATTCAGGAACCGCGATTTTTGATTTATCCAAAAGAGAAATTGTTTTTTTTTCTAATAATTTTGGCAAACTTTTAGGATATAACCCATCTGATTATAACGAAATGGGACAAAATTTTTTTGCAGACAAAATTCATCCCGAAGATGCACTTAAATGTAGCATAAATGGCGTTTCAGTTTTGAAAATATTCAATCAATTTTCAAGCGATGAAAAACTAAATCATAAAGTAATTAGAGAATATAGAATGTTAAATTCTAAAAATAATTATGTGTGGCTGGTTGAGCAATATCAAGTTTTGGAATTAGATGCCAAAGGTCAAACATGGCTTATGCTTATTATTGTCGATTTTTCGCCCAATCAAGATTCGCTAAACGAATGTAAAAGCCAATTAATGAATTTCAAAACTGGCAAATTTATTGGCATAGAAATACCTCAAAAAGCCGATTTAAAGCTAACAAAAAGAGAAAATGAAATTCTAAAATTGGTAAAAAATGGATTATTGAGCAAAGAAATTTCTAATAAACTTTCCATAAGTGTTCATACAGTAAACACACACAGGCAGCGTTTTTTAGAGAAATTAAAAGCTAATAATTCGTTTGAAGCTGTCATGTTTGCTGCAAAATTAGGATTATTGGATTAAAAATACTGATTAATCAGTATTGTAAAGAATATGGGATTGGAAGACTTTTGTGCTTTCATTAACCAAATATAAATTATGATACGATTAGCTTATGTTACCTTTACTTTCTTAATATTAGTAAGATTATTTGCACAACCTACGCAAAGTATTCGTGGGACAATAATTGACTTTTCTTCCAATAAACCTATTCCTTATGCCACAATTTCTGTTTTGCAAACCAACCCTATTATTGGCAATTTAAGTGACTCATTAGGTAATTTTACGCTCGAAAATACGCCTGTCGGAAGGTATGATTTGAAAGTTAATTGCATAGGTTATGAACCCACCATTATAAGAGAAGTTGTTGTAAGTTCATCTAAGCAAACTTTCCTAACTATATTACTAAAAGAAAATAGTGAATTACTTTCTGAAATAGAAATTAGACCAAACATAAATAAAGAACAACCGCTCAATTCGATGGCAACTTTGAGTGCTCGAATGTTGAGCGTAGAAGAAGCCAAAAGATATGCAGGCGGTTTTGATGATCCAGCTCGATTAGCAACCGCTTTTGCGGGTGTTGCCGGAAATTCAGGTCAAAATGGAATTATTGTTCGTGGAAACGCTCCCAAATTTTTGCAATGGAAAATGGAAGGAGTAGAAATTCCTAATCCCAATCATTTTGGCGATTTACAATCTTTTGGAGGCGGATTATTGACTGCCATGAGTAGCCAAATGTTGGCAAATTCCGATTTTTTTACGGGTGCTTTTCCTGCCGAATTTAACAATGCTTTATCGGGCGTTTTTGATATTAGTATGCGAAAAGGAAATAACGAAAAGCGTGAACACACATTTCAGGCAGGTATAATTGGCTTAGATGCCTCCTCGGAAGGTCCTTTTAAAAAAGGTAAAAAATCATCTTATCTTTTTAATTATCGCTATTCAACGCTTTCGTTGTTAGCTCCGCTATTACCCGAAGGTGCAAACACTATAAAATATCAAGATTTATCTTTTAAATTAAATTTTCCTACCAAAAAAGCAGGTACATTCTCGGTTTGGGGCATTGGTTTGATAGACGGAGCAAATAATAAAGCCAAAACGGATAGTTCAAAATGGAAATATTTTGATGATAAAGAAAATAATGTAATTAATGCTTATATGGGATCGTTTGGCATCAGTAATAAATATTTTTTCAAAAATAATGCCTATGTAAAAACAACTTTAGCAGCAACTTCAAACCGAACCGATTGGACTTCACAAAAACTAAATTCACAAATGATTTTACAACCACAAAGTAATATTTCTGTAGCAAACTCAAATTTTATTTTTTCTTCTTTTATCAATAAAACATTTAATAAAAAACACACCAATAGAACAGGAATATTACTTACCGGCATGCGATATGACATACTTTTAAACAAATCCTTTCAAGCAAATACGCCACCCAAAGAAATTGTAAATTCAAACGGATTTAGTACATTAATTTCTGCATATAGCAGCTCTGCAATCAATTTAACTTCTAAATCAATGATGAATATTGGGATAAATGGGCAATTTTTTACTCTAAATAATCAATATACCATCGAGCCAAGACTCGGCTTTAGATATAAACTCAAGCAAAACCATACTTTTGGATTAGCTTACGGATTGCACAGCCGCCTTGAAAGTTTAAATTATTACTTTAATAATTCACTCACAACTGGCGAAACAGCTATAAACAAAAACCTTGACTTCACAAAATCGCACCATTTAGTGCTAAGCTATGATTGGAACATAACCGATTTAGTTCATTTAAAAGTTGAACCTTATTACCAACAATTATTTTCTGTTCCTGTGATGGCAAATAGTTCGTTTTCATTTTTAAATCTTACTAGCGATTGGTTTTTTGCAGAAAAATTACAAAACACAGGCGAAGGCAGAAATTACGGAATCGACCTAACGATTGAAAAATATGTATCCAAAGGCTATTATTATATGCTAACAGGCTCATTATTTGAATCTGAATATAAAGGTGGAGATGGTGTTTGGCGAGACACTCGTTTTAACAGAAATTATGTCGTAAACTTACTTGTTGGTAAGGAATGGAAAATGGGTAAAAGCAAACAAAATGTGTTTAGTTTAAACACAAGAGCTACTTTTCAAGGCGGAAACCGATATACGCCAACCGTTGAAACAGCATCTAAAATATCAAAAGGAGTAGTTTTTGATGAATCTAAAGCATTTTCAATGCAATATGACCCTACTATGAACCTGCATTTTACTGCAAGCTACAAAATTAACAAAACAAAAAGTTCAAGAGAAATTGCGTTAAAAATACTAAATATTACAGGACAACCCGATTTCAATGGTTTTAAATATAATTTTATTGACAATACAGTTGATAAAGATTTAGCAACCATAGTTATTCCAAATTTGAGTTATAAAATAGAATTTTAAAATAAAAACTTAAAAAACTTTTGATATAAAAAAAGTTTCCATAGTTTTGTATTAGTTTTTAAATTACAAATCGAATAACCGAATGAAATTAAGAAAAATAATTTTTGGCATACTATATATATATGTTTTTTCACAAGCTTTGGCTCAAAACAAATATACCATCAGCGGAAATATTAAAGATAAAAGAAACGGAGAAGACCTTATTGGAGCAACCGTTGTGGTGGTAGGAACTTCTATTGCTACTTCCACAAATGCTTACGGATTTTATTCTATGTCTTTGCCCGAAGGAAAATATAAAATTGCCTTTCAATATGTAGGTTATAAAACTATTATACAAGATGTCGATTTGGTTGCCAATCAAAAAATAGAAATAGAAATTGCGGAAGAAAAAATCGAACTTAAAGAAGTAGAAATTACAGCCGAGCGACCCGATCAAAATGTACGTAGCAACCAAATGAGTGTTAATAAATTAGGAATAAAAGAGATTTCTCGTATTCCAGCCCTTTTTGGCGAGGTGGATGTAATTCGTAGTATTCAACTTTTGCCAGGCGTTTCGAGTGTGGGTGAGGGAGCATCAGGTTTCAATGTGCGTGGCGGTAGTATAGATCAAAATTTAATTCTTTTAGATGAAGCTCCCGTATATAACTCTTCGCATTTATTTGGATTTTTCTCCGTTTTCAATCCCGATGCTGTTAAAGATGTGAAACTTTACAAAGGTGGAATTCCAGCTCAATATGGCGGCAGATTATCCTCATTGCTTGATGTAAGGTTGAAAGAAGGTAATAATAAAAGATTGGCAGTGCAAGGTGGAATTGGTACTATTTTTAGTCGCCTTACTATCGAAGCACCCATCAAAAAAGACAAAGGCTCATTCATTATTGCTGGCAGACGCTCCTATATTGACGCTTTGATTGCACCTGCCTTGGCAGGAAATCCAGATTTAAAAGGGCTGAGATTATATTTTTATGACCTTACTTTGAAAGCAAATTATAATTTGGGTAAAAATGATAAAGTTTTCCTTTCAGGATATTTAGGAAAAGATGAATTTGGACAAGCCTCATTCGGATTTAATTGGGGAAATCAAACGCTTTCAGCTCGATGGAATCACGTATTTAGTGATAAATTATTTTTTAATCTTACAGGATTTTACAGCCGATATAATTATGGTTTAGGAGCTGAAACAAACTCATCTGGTGATGGTTTTAAATGGGAATCAAGCATCCAAAATTATTCGATCAAACCAGAATTTACTTGGTACTTAAATCCTAACAACACGATTAGTTTTGGAGCTCAAAGTATTTTTTATGACTTTTTCCCAGGAGAAATAACTATAAAAGTGGCTGGTGATGAATCTAAAAACAGATTATCGAGCAAATACGGTCTTGAAAATGCCGTTTATGTTGCTAACGAACAAAAAATTACCGCTCGTTTAACGGCTACTTACGGACTTCGGTTTTCAAATTTCAATTATATAGATAGCTCACGTCAAGACTACGACCAATCAAAAGTTGAATTAAATCAGAAAAAAAGACCTATTAGCACGGCAGTTTGGAACTCGCCTCAATTTTTAAATAAATATTGGAATCCAGAACCTCGTTTGGCTTTAAAGTATGAACTGAACGAAAAAAGCTCTATTAAAACAAGTTATATGCGAACTGTTCAGTATTTGCATTTAATTTCTAACACGGCAGCATCAGTTCCTTTGGATGTTTGGACACCAGCAACCAACAATATAAAACCTCAAACTGCTGATCAAGTTGCTTTAGGATATTTTAGAAATTTTGGCGAAGATAATGATTACGAAGCATCCGTGGAGGGGTATTATAAATCAATGAGAAATCAATTAGATTTTGTTGATAATGCCGATTTATTACTAAACCCAAATCTCGAAGGCGAATTACTAAACGGAAAAGGCAGAGCTTACGGATTAGAATTTTATGTAAAGAAAAATAAAGGTCCATTTACAGGATGGATAAGCTATACTTTGGCTCGTACCGAACGCCAAGTGAATGGATTAAGCGAAAATAATTGGTATCCAAACCGATTTGATCGAACCCACACTTTAAGTATTGTTGCTAATTATGATGTTCAAAACAAATTTTTATTCTTTAATGATAGATGGAGATTTGCTGCCAATGTGTTTTATGGCTCAGGAACTCCTGTTAACTTACCAACAAATGGATACGCTTATGGTCAATATTTTATACCGCATAGTCCAAACAACATAAGAAACAATTTAAGAATTCCTGATTTCTTCCGATTTGATATTTCTGCCACTTTAAAAAACAAAAAAAGACCAGAACCAGAAAATGGCGAATTACCAAAAAATATAATCAAAAGATTAAAATATACATACGAATGGGAATTAGTAATGGGCATTTATAATACTTTCAATATGCGAAATGCGTTCTCTTTGGTTGCTCGCCAAAACCCTGCCGTTGCCGACAACGATGCTGAAGTTTTTCAAGCAAATGAAGTTAATAGCGGTTATAAATCGAGCGGAATAAATAACGTATATCAAAAATTTAGTGTGATTTCGTTTTTTGTTCCAAGTGTAACTTACAATTTCAAATTCTAATATTTAAAAAATCTATTTAAAAATATAAAAGTATAAATATGAAAAATATCATTGCAATGTTTTTTCTAATAACAGCCCTTTCGGGTTGTTATACCGCTCAAGATATAGACTTGGGAAATCAAAATGTAGTTCAATTAGCGGTGGAAGGAAATTTAGTTTTCAATCCACTCAATCCAAATAAAATTGGCGGAGATACCATTTATTTAAGAAACTCAACGCCTTATGTGGCAAAAAATATGCCAGAAAATGTATCTGACGCTACTTTAACAATGAGTTATTCTCAAAGTTCCATAACTGTTGTGGGTGGAAATACAGTCGTTGGAGTAAATTCAATGACAGATGTTTTAATAAATATTGGCGAAGGAAGATATGTAACTAATAGTACAATACTTATTCCAGGAAGCATTTATCAGCTTTCTATAAAACTAGCTAATGGAGAGTCCTACAAAGCAACAACCAATATTCCATTTCGCAACTGCGATTTCAGAGGATTACCTCAAAAAGATACTTGCAGACGCTCCGCAACTCCTATTGGGGTAATTCCAAAAGGACCTTTTGTGGATGTTGAAGCCTATGATCCCGATGGTAAAATTGCAGATTGCTATTGGTTTAAATCGTATGTTAGAAGAATAAATAAAAAGGAGTCGCCTTATGCTGAAGCCTTAAAATTAGGAAGTGAAGCTTTCAGTCCTTGGCGTATTTTCAGAAGCACACAAAGATTGGCATTAGGTTTTAATTTTTCAAACGGTAGCCAAAATACAAGCGTAGAATTTGAACAAAGTAGTCCAAGATTATTCATAATGCCCTTGCGTTTGAGTGCCTTAATGTCTCCAAACAGTGGTGGAAGTTCAGATTTTCCATTTTATTATCCTGGAGATTCAGTAAAACTACAAATTTATGCCATCACAATTCAACAATTAGAATTTTTAGGAGCAATAGACCGAGAGTTAAACAACGGTTCTGGAGGGGGGCTTTCAGGACTATTTTCTCGTCCGCCTTCCAATGCACCTACCAATATTATCAATGATGATCCAAAAGGCAAAAAAGCTGTCGGTTGGTTTGGCGGATCGATGATAGCGGAACATAAAATTCAAGTAAATCCGAATTTTTCTTTTATCAAAAATCAATCTAGCCCAGATGTTGCAAAGCAGCTTAGTTGCCCATAAAATTAAAAAAAATGTCTTAAATGGGAAATTAAAATAAATATTTTAAAAAAATGCAAGAATAATTTGTAGAACAAAAAAAAGTATCTACCTTTGCAATCCCAAAAGGGAGCATAGCTCAGCTGGTTCAGAGCATCTGCCTTACAAGCAGAGGGTCCGCGGTTCGAACCCGTGTGCTCCCACTCACTAAATCCTCTTAAAATTTATTTAAGAGGATTTTTTATTTTTATATGATTTAGAAAATTATATTAAAATAGGGAACTCCCAAAAACCTAAATTCCGATGAAGCCCTCCCACTTGGATTCTGCGGTTTCGTAGCAGAAATTGGTTTGGGGTGAGGCTTTTAAAAATAAAATTGGTTTTTTTAGAAGTTCCCAGGGCTTCCGCATTTAAAATAACTAAAGTGTAACTATTGATTTTATTTTATAATTATTACTAAAAATATGCTTGCGAAGCAAGTCCCTCCCTTTGGGGAGG
>REAG01000071.1 GCA_004294265.1 Cytophagales bacterium
ATCAACTTTGTAAAAAAAATAAAAATTATTATCTTTGAAAATTTATGTAATTTATTTAAAAAATGCAATTTTTATAAGGGACAGCTGCAACTTGGGTTAACGACATTATGTATTATATAGGGGTTATGTGACTCAAAAGATGTGCTAAACGCACTTTTTGAGGTTTTAACAGAATCGGAAATCAGGAAAATTGCTTATCAGACCGGTTTTGTAAAAATAAATTCGCCTTTGGATAGACCAGAGTTTTTGAAGACGTTGCTCCACAAAAGCGAAAACCAAAAAAATTGGTTAAATAATTATTTAACCAAATAATTGAAAAATAACAGGTTTTCAAGATAATTTTGTATCTTGCATCGTAATTTTATTTAGTTAGAGAACTTGTAAAATTACAAATAATAGCGAAATGTCAAAATTTCACTATTTGTACTGTTATTCGACAAATTTTTTAAATTAAAAAATTTGTCGAATAACAGTAATTGATTTTTTAAAATAAATTAAAATTTTTTTCTAAAATAAACTTATTTTTTTCTTACACACATCATTCCCAAAAAGGTAAAAGCACCATTTAAAAGCAATATTTCAAATCCAAAAACATAACCTCCAAGCAACTCTTTTGAATATAGATTTATAAAAAAACATAGAATAGGAGATACACAACAAATAAAAGGAACTAAATTATCTTTCACTTTATATTTTGTAAATAACCCAAAGAAAAACAGACCCAAAAGCGGCCCATACGTATAGCCAGCGGCTTTGAAAACTGCTGTAATTACATTTTGATTGTTAATTTGTTTGAAAACTAAAATGACAATAAAAAGTAAGAATGTAAATGCAATATGCGTAAATAATTTTTGCTTATTTTTTTGTTTTTCATCTTTAATTGTTGCAAAATTTAAAAAATCTATGCAAAAAGCAGTAGTAAGTGATGCCAAAGCACTATCAGCACTTGCATAAGAGGCAGCAATGATTCCTAAAAGAAATAGTGTGCCAGCCACAATTCCAAAATGATTAAAAGCCAAATAAGGAAAAAGTTGATCCGATTTTGCTGGAATTGTGATTCCGTTTTGCTCCGAATAAATATATAACAATGCTCCTAATGTTAAAAATAAAAAATTTACAAAAATAAGAATTACACAAAATACACTCATATTTAATTGTGCCTCTTTTATGTTTTTGCAAGTAAGATTTTTTTGCATTAAATCTTGATCTAATCCTGTCATTACAATGGCAATAAAAACACCTGAAATAAATTGTTTAAAAAAGTATTGACTCGATTTAATATCCCAAAAAAACACTTGACTATATTTACTTTCGCTCACAATCTTACACAACCCACTAAAATCTAATTCTAATTTATCTTTTATTAAAAATACAGAAATCACAACTGCACCAATTAAAAAGATAGTTTGGAAGCTATCAGTCCATACAATGGTTTTGATTCCGCCTTTGAAAGTGTAAATCCATATCAAAGTAAGAGTAATAAAAACTGTAATTTCAAAAGGAATTCCCCAAGCATCAAAAAGTGCAATTTGCAAAACCTGAGCTACCAAAAACAATCTAAATGCTGCTCCAATTGTTCGAGATAATAAAAAGAAAAATGAACCCGTTTTGTAGCTATAAAAACCCAATCGTTGCTCCAAATAACCATAAATGGATACTAAATTCATTTGATAATAAATCGGCATCAACACATAAGCAATAAAAGCATAACCCAATAAATAGCCCAAAACGATTTGAAAATACGAAAAATAACCGCTCCCAACTGCTCCAGGAACAGAGATAAATGTTACGCCAGAAAGAGATGTTCCAATCATACCAAAAGCTACCAAATACCAAGGCGAACTTCGATTTCCTGTAAAAAAAGCATCACTATCAGCTCCTTTGGAAGTAAAATGAGCCATTATCATTAAAGCTCCAAAGTATAAAACAAGTATAAGTAAAACGTAAGTTGTTGTCATTTTTATTATGAAATAATAGATTTTTTTGTTATAAATAATTAGTTATAAATTATATTTTTTAATATTAACAATTAACAATTAACAATTAACAATTAACAATTAACAATTAACAATTAACAATTAACAATTAAC
>REAG01000238.1 GCA_004294265.1 Cytophagales bacterium
GCATGAGACTCTAAGCATTTCTCCCTTAGGAGAAATGCGTTTACTTTAGTAAGAATTATAATTATTTAAAATATTAATCTTAAATGCGTTTGCCCTGAGTAATCAGCTTCTTTTCGTAAGTTTTTTAAATCTCTCATACTTTTGCTGAAATCTTGAGTTTTTAATCCTTTTGTACTTAATTTTTTGGTGAAAATTGTAATTAAAAAATTATGTGAGCCTATATTTTTTACCTCAAGTTTATTATCAAATATTTTTTCATCTTCATTGCATATATTAAACAAAATATGTCGCATCAATTGAACTGTGCTATAATAGGAACAATGAATACTTGATGCAAAAAGCTCTTCATCATTTAATATTTTGGAAGCGTAAATATTATTTTCAGATTTTTCAAATAGAATTTTCATTATTAAAACTTAAGTAAAATTAGTTTTTTTTGAATAATTTTTAAAAAAATAAAATATTATTCTTATATAATTTAAAATAATATTTTAATATCTTACTATCGTATTTTTTCCACATCCAACTTACTTATTCTTAATCTTACTCCAAGTGATTGTAAAATTACGAAATATTCTTTTTTATCTAAATCCAAAACCACCACTTCTTGTCCTTTAAATTGTCCAGAGCTTATGATTGCAGTTTCGCCTTTTGCGATATTTTCAATGATAATATCATGATTAACAGCTTCCTTTAAAAAATATCTTATATTGTCAATCTCTTTGGATGGAATAATGGCGGGCTTTCCCAACCAATAAACAAAATTAAGAACGCCATAAGTTTTCAAAACTATTAATCGTTCTAATTCAGTAATATGAACAAAAATGTAAGAAGTGAATAGGGGAGTTTTGACTTTTTTTTTTCTATCGCTCCACTTTTTTATAGTTTCGTGCATAGGTAAATAAGTTTCAATTCCTTGAGCAACTAATTTGTCATTTATTACTTTTTCGTTGCGAGGTTTGGTATAAATTGCCATCCATTTTTTAGCTTCCATCTTTCTGCCAAAGCAATAAATGACTTTCTAGGTCATTTATATTTATGTAATATTCAGTTTCATTTAACACTGAATAAGTTATTTTTTTTTGTATTATTTTTTCAGTTTTTAGTATTATTTCATTCAAAAATTGGGTATTAATATTACCAATTAAAACTATTTGGATAAAAGATGAATTAATACCTTTTGCTAAATCTCCTGCAAGATAAATTTGTTTCAAATTCCCCAATCTATCAACTATATTTTGAATGATGATATCAATTCCTACATACTTTTTAACAATAGAAATTACATCTAAAAACATAGGATGTTTTTCGTTGGCTTTAAACATTTTTTTATTTCCTAATTCATAAGATTCCAATAGACCTGCTTTTTCAAATCGATTTAATTCTAAACGAATTGAATTACTTGATTCATCAATTTCAGACTCTAAACCTCTCAAATAAGATGAATTTTGTGGATTTATAAAAAATTTTAAAAGCAATTTTATCCTCGTTTTAGAGGTTATTAAGGTGTTTAACAAGAATTATAGCTGTTTTTTTGCATGCTCCGCCACGTCACTCACAGCAACGATTTTTTTTTGAGTAAAAAAAGTACTCAAACTTAATTATTGTATTTCATTATTGCAATCAAAATTTAAAATATTTTCAAAAAAAAAGAGAACCGAAGCTCTCTTTTTTAATTATTCCGATATTAGCTAAATTATTACTGTTTTACTAATTCCATGCTTCCAGAAAGCGAAATTTCATCTCCAACCATTGCTGCAGGAACATTTCCTACTCCAAAATCAGTTCTTTTAATCACGCCCGATAGTTTAAAACCTGCAATTGTTTTTTTACTGTAAGGGTTCACGCCAGTTCCGTTGAAAATTACATCTAAATCAATAGGTTTTGTAACTCCGTGCATAGTCAAATCACCAGACATTTTATATTTTTTTCCATCTATTTTTTTCATAGACTTACTTTTAAAAGTAATACTTGGAAATTTTTCAACATCAAAAAAATCAGCTTTTTTTAAATGAGCATCTCTGTCTTTATCGTCTGTATTAACTGAATTCACATCAATTTTTACATCAATAATTGCATCAATAAAGTCATCAGTTTTTGAAACTGCTATAACATCATAGGCTTTAAAATCGCCTGTTGTTTCAGATAGCATCATGTGTGAAACCGAAAAACCAAGTTTAGTGTGTGTTTTGTCTAAATTCCAAGACGTTTGTGCTTGTCCGAAATAGACTGCTGCCAGCATAGAGGCTGCAAAGGTTAGTTTTTTCATTTTACTTTTTTTAAGATAATTATTTAATATTTTTAATACATATATTAATAGGCAATAGTTCCATAATTTATCAATATATTTTTATTTTTTAAGAATTACTTTTTAATAGGAATAATAATTTTCAAAACTATTTTGTGAATTCTATTAAACTTTGGTTAAATACAACTAGAGCTTCAACATTTTAAAATATTCATTAATTAATCTCAACTTGAAATCCTTTCCTTGGGAAGGGATTTACCTTGCAAATACATTTTTAGTAATAATTATAAAATGAAACCAGCAACTATTTTTTAGTTATTTTAAATTCGAAAGCCCTGCACAGAACACTCTTATTTGGATTTTGCGACTTTTTTTGCAGAAATTAGTTTTGATTGGGTTTTCAAAAAATTAATATTGTGTTTTTATGAGTTTTATTAGTAAGGATTTCTTTTAATTTTTCAAATATGAAATTTAGGGATTTAAACTTAAATCTTCTCGAATTTTATTTTCTAAAATGCTTTCATCTAGGGCATCTACAATATTGAGGTGGTATAAATTATATATTTTTTCTAATGGGTTTTGGGTTTTAAAAGCATTTTTTTCGGCTTGACCTCGCAAGAAATACCATCTAGTACTATTATTTTTTTGTTCTGAAAGAACTTCAAATCCGTTGTTAGAAAAATAATCATCTCTTTCTTTAATAGAGCTAAAAGCCAAATTTCCGCCTACAAATTCATAGGTAGATTTAGAAACTATAAATACATTTCTGATGACAGTTTCTTTGTCATTTATCATTGTTTTGTAAGATGGACTTGTAGAAATCATATACATTTTTAACGATTCAGGTTTGATAGATTTTGCTGAACGCTCCTTAGACTCTACTTTCACCCATTGATCTTTTTGGAATGGTTCATATACGATTTGTAAAGCTTTTTTATCTTTTTTTAATACTGCTTTGTTGAGTGCGGCTTGTGTTTCCTTTGTCCATTTAGTTTCGCCAATGATAATTTCTTCAAACTTTGGCGTTTCAATTTCGATGCTTGGAAAAACTGATTTTATTTTTTTTGCCAACTCATCTGCTCTTGCTTTTGCTAATTTAGAGTTGTTTTTTATGCTTGTTTTCCCAATAATAGATGAGCCATCTTTGTTGATATTGTTGTTTGGCAACTGCGGGTCGTAGCTGGTAGGAATTTGAGAGGCACTACCCACTATTTTCAATCCAACACCTTTTCCTTCGTGATTTGTACCTAAAAAAACGGCTATTTTATTGATTATTCGTTGAAACTCTTGCTCTCCACCAGCGGTAAAGTCGGTCATATTGTTTCTAAATTGTTTGAAAGAGGGAATGTCTAAATGAATATCTTCTAGCTTTATTACATCAAAGTGCATGGTAGTTGCACTTCTGCGAATATGTGCTTTCGAGTTTGAGATCGTATTAGTGGTTGATTTTTTATCAACTATTTTCTTTAAAGATTTATCTGGGCAGGCGGTTTTATTGATACCAATTATTTTTTTTCGTGGCGAGTGTGTTTCAACTTTTGATTGATTTTTAAATGATTTATTTTTCTTTACTTGTGAAAATAAAGCATGATTTAAAATAAAAAAAAGGAAAAGAAATAAAATTTTAATCATCAATTAGTTTTAAAAAGCTATAATCCAGTCGAGTTAATAAATATTTACAATTAAATTTAAGGAAACCACTTTCTTATTTCCCCAATTGGGAAAATTAATTAAGGAATTTGTAAATGTTTATTAAACTTTATTTAAGTTGTTTCTTTTTGAAATTAACTATGCAAATATACTTATTTTGAATGTAATAAAATCAATACTATTTAATTTTTTTTTATTTTCAATTTATAAATTTAATTTCATAAATTTGATTTAATAAAATCCTACTTTTTTTAAAGTTCGACTAATTAAACAAATTACATTTTATGAAGTTTTCATACATTTTTATTTCATTTATATAATTAAATAAACTATAATTACGACTTTAAACACTACTAAAATGAAAAGAAATATTTTCAAACACTTCATAATTGGAAAGTATCATCTATTTAAAATAATAATATTACTTTTTTTTATGGCTTTTACTAAAAGCCAAGCCCAAGTTGAATTGGTAGCTACAGGCGCTGTCAATAATTTTGCAGTAACTTATCCTGCTGCCATAGTTTCGCTTCCTGCGGGCATGGAGTTTACATTTAAAGCACATTTGGCAAACTCGAGTGCGGCTTTTTTAAATTTGAATGGTTTGGGTTTGGTAGAAATTGTAAAAAATTCTAATCTTTCTTTAAGCCCTAATGACATTAAAGCAGGGCATTTTGTAAGAGTTATTTATGATGGAAGTAAATGGCAAATGCTCAGCACAAGTGCGAACCCAAGCACAGGAACTATTGGCGGTGGTGGTACTGTAAATGGCGTGGCTTTTTTTAGTAATAATAGTGCAATTACGGCTGACGGTACTAATTTTTTATGGGATAATACAAACAAAAGATTAGGAATAGGAACAACAACTCCTGTTAGCACTTTAGTTGTAGAAAAAAACACAAATATTACAGACGGTATAAGTGGTACATTTCTTGATATAACCAACTCTCAAACTGCTTTAAATATTTTATCTGGAATTAGATTTAAGTCGTATGGTGTTGCAAATGGTTATTCCAAAGGAGCTATATTTTTTAATAATACGAGTGGTGGTGGTGGCAATGGAATCGGAGATATTGTTTTTGCAAACAATAACATCGCTGATGCCACTAATGCCAATATGACGAATGCAGTAATGATTTTGAAACCTGGTGGCAATGTAGGCATTGGCACTACTTCTCCTACTTCTAATCTAGACGTAGCAGGTTCAGTTCGCATTCAAAGTTTAACGGGTCCAGGTTTAGTAAGTGCCGATGCTTCTGGAAATCTTGGCATCAGCTCAGGTACTTACGTTCAATCTGCAGCCACTGCAAATAGAGTTCCTTATATGCTTAATGCAATAAACATGTCTAATAGCCCCATTCAAACCGATGGCTCATGGACGAGCATAGGTGCAGCACCCTCTACCAATTTTTTATTCAGAGTAGAATCTTCTAATAATTTTCCTGCTGTGTATGGTACTTCCAATGTGGCAGGTGGCAATGGAGTTTGGGGTTATAATAGCAATAATACAGGTGCAGGATCGGGTGTAAGAGGAGTAGCCATAGGCGATGGGTATGGCGTATATGGACAACTATCTTCTCCTACTTCTGGTGCAGCGGGTTATTTTGATGCAGGTGGCACAGGCGTGGCTGGTTATTTTAATGGAAGAGTAGGAATAGGAACTGTAAGCCCTGATGCACAATTTCAAATCAATGGTGGAAACAATTTTGCACAATTCGTCATCAATGCCAATAATGTTAATAATGCTGCAATAGAGCTTAGAAGCACTGATGGCACAACCAACGAATATATTGACTTTACTAGATCATCAACAAGTACCTTTGGCAACGGTTCTCCTAACTTTGATCATCGAATATTGAGTGATGGACCTGTTTTTTCAATTTTACACTCTAGTGGCCAAAGAATTGTATTTGAAAATGGCAATATGGGTATTGGAGTCTCTTCCTCCCCACTAAACAAACTCCATGTTCAAGGCGGAGCAAGAATCACCAACCTTTCAGCTTCAGGTGCTGTTTTTGCAGATGCGAATGGAAATTTATTAGTAAGTACCAGTTCTGGAGCTAATGCGTGGACAATTAATGGTACGAATATTATTCCTCAAAATTTAACCAACAATGTGGGAATAGGAACTAACGCACCCAATTCAAGATTACATATAGTACAAGAAGGAAGTAATGCAACTATAAGATTACAAACAAATCATGATCCAGCCCCTAATGGTTCTGACTTCATTTTGGCACGAGCTAGAGGATCAACAACTTCACCTACACTTTTGGCAAGTGATGATAGAATTGGTTCTGTTATATTTCAAGGATATGATGGAGGTGCATATGCTGCTGGTGCTTCTATAGAAAGTAAAACGTCAGAAGTTTGGGCTTCTGGCACAAAAAGAGGAGCAAATATCATATTTAATACTGTAAATCTTTCTTCTACAATCCCAACTGAAAAAATGAGAATTACTGCAAATGGTAATGTAGGTATTGGTACAACTGTGCCTGGAGCAAAACTATCTATCTCCAACGGATTAGATGAAGCAACTAATTATGGACAAGCGCTACAAATAACAAATGCTACCACCATAAGACAGCAAATTGCTTTTATTTCAGGCTCAAACAGAATATCTGCAGGATATAATGGTGCATCTGATATATGGGGATTTGGTGCAAGCAATTCAGTTGATGCTAGTTTTACTCCTAGTTATTTATCTATAAAGCAATCAAATGGCAATGTGGGCATAGGTACTTTTCTTGCCCAGAATAGATTAGATGTTTTAGGCAACATGGCAATTGGGGCTTATGCTGGAGTAAATGCAGCTCCTGCAAATGGTTTGATTGTAAGTGGTAATGTGGGGATAGGTACTACTGTACCTGGAACAAAACTTGATGTTGTGGGTACTGTTAATGTTCAATCAGGCAAAATTACAAAAGATGGCATCGATTGGCTTGATGGAATACCCCCATCACGAAACTATTTTATTGGACAAGCAGGGAATTTATCGATGACAGGGAGTGATAATTTTTTTGTTGGGTCATTTGCTGGTAATGCACTTAATTCTGGTTATGCCAATGCTTTTATAGGTTCAATGGCTGGGAGACTTACTAACTCAGGATATAGTAATTTATTTGTAGGTACTCAAGCAGGTTTTAATAATACTACTGGCAATAGAAATATATTTATTGGTGAAAAAGCAGGATTTTCAAATACTACTTCTTCACGAAACAACTTTTTAGGTCAAGAAGCAGGATTCTCTAACCTAATTGGTTCTCATAACAACTATTTTGGTTGGCAAGCTGGATATTTCAACACTGGAGGTTTTAATATATTTATGGGTGCTCAATCAGGATACGGAGTCTCAGGGGTGTCTACTGGTCAATATAATGCAGGGCTTGGTAGTGCTGCTTTGTATAGCCTAACCAGTGGGGTAGAAAACGTAGGTATAGGTCACAACGCAGGCTTTTCAGCAACCTCTGGTAGCTACAATATATTGGTGGGCTCCTATGCAGGATCAAATTTAACCACTGGTAATAATAACATTGCTATCGGATCTGATGCAGGAAATTCAATAGGTGCTATTAGTGATAATATAGCAATAGGAAATCATGCTGACGTTGGTAGTGCTGCTACTAATGCAATAGCCATTGGAAAAAATGCAGTAGCTACCAATTCAAATACTATGGTATTGGGTGGCACAGGTACTAATGCTGTAAGTGTAGGCATCGGTATAGCTGCACCAGCATCTACTTTGCATGTAAATGGTTCTTTTCAAGGAAAGATAACAACATCAACAACAAACTATACTGTTTTGTTAGCTGATTTTATCGTATCAAAAACTGGTACAGCTGCAGTTACTTTTACTCTTCCTGCACCTGGCACTTCATTGATTGGTAAAATATATCATTTATTAAATGCCAACGCAACAGGTGTAATTACAATAACTGCAACAGGAAACGTAGGTGCAACTAGTGTACCTATAAGTTCTGGGCGAACCTGTATTTGTATTTCCGCAACACAGTGGCATTGTTGGTAATAATTTCCCCACTGGTGCAAGGGTCTCCCTTGTACCAAAATGGCAAATATTAAAGCAAGAAAAAACGAAAAACAATTAAAAATAAAAGCCTTTTACGAATGAAAAAATCAATTTATTAACGCAGACAGGGTTTTAAACCCTGTCTGCGTTAATAACCCGACTGCATTAATTGTTAAATAATAAAAAATGAAATCAAATATCTTACCGCTTCAAACAGAAACCTATTATCATATATATAATAGAGGTATTAATGGAGAAGATATCTTTAAAGTAGAAACAAATTATTCGTATTTTTTAAATAAATATGCTAAATATATACCTGTTGTAGCTCATACCTATGCTTATTGTTTACTAAAAAATCATTTTCACTTATTAATCAAAACCAAAACAGCTGATGAGATAAAAGAATTCGTTTCTACTAAAACGCAGACTGAAACGCAGACAGGGTTTGAAACCCTGTCTGCGTTAAACATCTCCAATCTAATCAGTAAACAATTTTCAGACCTCTTTAATGGCTATGCACAAGGCATAAATAAATCATTTAACCGAACGGGAGCATTGTTTGAAACTCCTTTTCGTAGAATTTCCGTTAGTTCTGATGCATATTTTTCAAATTTGGTTTCTTATATTCATACCAATCCTGAAAAACATGGTTTTATAAAAGATTTTAGAGATTATCAGCACAGTTCATATCATAGTCATATACTGAGTAAACCAACAAAACTAATGAGAGAGTCTGTAATAAGTTGGTTTGGAGGCGTAAATCATTATCAACAATTTCATTTAGAAAAAACGAATGAGAAAATAATAAAAGAATTAATAATCGAGTTTTAACTAATTAACAAGAACAAAACGCAGACAGGGTTTAAAACCCTGTCTGCGTTCAACTACAATTCATCAATCTTAATCTTTAAAAATAAATCATCATGATCAAAAAATTTACCCTAATCGCAATTTTATGCAGTTTAACAAGAACAAAACGCAGACAGGGTTTTAAACCCTGTCTGCGTTAAAAAAACAAAATAATAATAACGATTGTCAAAGCTAAAAGCCATTGACAACGTAGCTGTACGTTACCAACGGTTGCAAACTTTCCAAGTTTTTAAAACTTGGAAAGTTTCCTTACCAAATAAAAACAATCTTAAATTCATTTCTTTCAAAATTATCCTTTGTTTTTAAAAAATAATCTTTAGTTTTGAAACATGATTAAATGGCTTAGATATTTAGGGAAATATTTTATTTTTATTTCTTCTATGTTTGTAAAGAGGGAGCGTTTTGGCGTTTATCCCAAATTGGTAATCGAAGAATGTGTAATAATTGGTTTGGATTCTATTATTATAGTTTCGATTGTTGCCACTTTTATAGGTGCAGTTTCGTCTATTCAAACTGCGGCAAACTTAGTGAGTAGTTTTATTCCGCTTTCTGTGGTTGGTACAGTGGTTCGGGATATGGAAATTTTAGAATTAGCACCAACGATTACTTGCGTAGTTTTGGCTGGTAAAGTCGGTTCTAACATTGCTGGAAACCTTGGAACGATGCGAATTACCGAACAAATTGATGCTCTTGAAGTTATGGGAATTAACTCTGCTTCTTACTTAGTTTTACCAAAAATAATTGCTTCGTTAATTATGTTTCCCTTACTAATCTCATTGGCAGGATTTCTTGGAATTTGGGGTGGATATGTCTCAGCTATGCTCACAAATGCTGTTCCAGGCGAAGATTATATTTTAGGTATTCGTACTGGTTTTCAGTCTTCAAATGTAGTTTTGGCTTTGCTGAAATCTGTTGTTTTTTCGTTTCTAATTTCTTCAATATCAGCGTTTCAAGGCTTTTTTACTCGTGGCGGTGCTTTAGAAGTTGGTAAATCTAGCACAAATGCCGTTACAAATAGTTGCATTGCAACACTAGTTGCGGATTATTTATTGGCTCAGCTTTTCCTTTCATAATTTTTTAAAAAATTACTTTATTTTGAATAATTTAGCTGAAAACTTACGATTAATTGAATCCGAAAAAGGAACACCTTGGAAGAAATTCGGACCCTATCTTTCTG
>REAG01000072.1 GCA_004294265.1 Cytophagales bacterium
ATGAAAGCTTCTTATTGCCTTACCGAGCCTGGCTCTGGTTCGGATGCTTTGGCTGCCAAAACCAAAGCCGTTTTGACTTCTGATGGCAATCATTTTGTGTTGAACGGACAAAAAATGTGGATTACAAATGCTGGTTTTGCCGATCTATTTATTGTGTTTGCACAAGCCAGTGGTGATGGTTTGCCCGATGGAAAAAGTGGATTTACTGGTTTTATAGTTGAAAAAGGAACGGCAGGACTTTCGCTCGGCAACGAAGAACACAAAATGGGAATCAAAGGTTCTTCTACTCGACAAGTGTTTTTTCAGGATGTAAAAATACCAAAAGAAAACGTGCTTGGCGATATTGGAAAAGGGCACTTGATTGCTTTTAATATTTTAAATATTGGTAGAATAAAACTAGGAGCTGCCGCCTTGGGAGCTGCCAAAAGAGTGGCAAAACAAGCTGTGAAATACGCCAACGAACGCATACAATTCAAAGTTCCGATTTCGAGTTTTGGAGCAATTCAATATAAATTAGCTGAGCAAGCCATTCGCATTTATGCTGTAGAGGCTGCCATGTATCGTGCAGGACACGATATTCATAATTCTGAACAATTATTACTAGAAAAAGGAAAAACTTACAACGAATCGGTGCTTGGTGCAGCCGAAGAATTTGCAGTAGAATGTGCTATTTTGAAAGTGGCTGGTTCCGAAATGTTGGATTATGTGGCAGATGAAGGCGTGCAAATATTGGGTGGTTATGGTTTTTCGGCAGATTATCCGATGGACAGAGCCTATCGTGATTCTCGTATCAACCGTATTTTTGAAGGTACAAACGAAATCAATCGCATGTTGATTATTGATATGTTGATTAAACGTGCCATGAAAGGCAAAATTGATTTGATGGGACCAGCTATGGCGGTTCAAAAAGAGCTTTTGGCAATGCCCGAAATGGAATCTAGCGAAATCACTTTATTTAGCGAAGAACACAAAGCTATCAAAAATTTCAAAAAAGCGGTGTTGATGTCGGCTGGTTTTGCCGCTCAAAAATTTGGCGAAAAATTAGGACAAGAGCAAGAGATTTTGATGAATTTGGCTGACATGATTATCGATACGTATGTGGCAGAATCTGCCCTTTTGCGAACCGAAAAAATGGTGTCTATCAAAGGCGAAACCACTGCGGAAGCTCAAATTGCTATAGTAAAAACATTGATTTTCGATACAGTTGATAAAATTTCGATTGCTGGAAAAAATGCCATCAATAGCATGACCGAAGGCGATGAGCAAAAAATGCTTCACATGGGTTTAAAACGATTTGCCAAATATATAAACATAAACACCAAAGAAACACGCAGAAAAATTGCTTCGCAATTGGTAGCTGCCAATGATTTTGTATTTTAAAATTTGAATTTATTTTATTTTACAAAAAAAAGGAACAGGTTTACTTGTTCCTTTTTTTTATTTATATCAATTTAATAGATTTATACAATAAATTACTTTAAAAGTACAAACTTTTTAATTTAATTTATGAATTAATAATAATATAAAATAAAATTTATTACTTTTTATAAGTCATATTTAACTTTATTTTATGATTTATGGTTTTTCTTAAACCATAAACCATAAAATAACAAATAATTCTTACTTTATTTTTTATATTGTTAAAATTAATTATAAATTTGCTAAATCATTTAACTTAAACAAAACATAAAATGAAAATTAAATTTTACGCTTTCGTATTATCAATCGCTACATGGATGACAGCACAGGCTGGTGGTCCTAGTCTTCCAACTTATTCTATTTCATCAATTTACAGTGGGAATGGAAGTTATGCAGTTGTTGGAAACAAAATTATTTTAAACCTAAACTCAAACGCAAATGCAACTGCTTTAGGAATTTCATTTAATACTAACCCTAGCAACGCCAAATTTTCTTTATCTGGTGTTGGAACAATCACAAGTGGAAGTGTTCAAAATTATAGTTCAAATCCTACCTTAACTGTTACTTTTGAAAATGGCACAATCAAAACATATAGTTTTATTATAACCAAAGATGTAGCACCTGCTTTAGGAACTGGTACTGTTTCTAGTGATAACAGC
>REAG01000073.1 GCA_004294265.1 Cytophagales bacterium
CGAATATTTATTGAAACCCAATTAGTCCGTTTTTTTAGTTATGAAAATCGAAGTTTTTAATTAAAAATACCTTTTTTGACTAAAATCTCTGATTTTTATAACTAAAAAACGGACTTTAGTCCGTCCTACAGCTGACTACCTAAATAGCTACATTTTTTTTTGCTCTTTGCTATATTGGGAAGGAGAAATACCGACAATGTTTTTAAAAGTCGTGTTAAATGTTGTTTTGGAGTTGAAACCAGATGAAAAGGCAATACCTAAGATATTCAGCTTGTCCATTTGGGGTGAAACTAATAGCTTTTTGGCTTCCTCGACTCTGTACTTATTGACGAAGGTATAAAAATTGTCTTTGGTTGTTTCATTAATCAAAAAAGAGGCTTCGTGAATACCAATACCCAATTTTTCGGCAACAGTTGGCAGACTCAAATCATTGTCAAGAAAAAGTTTGTCTTTTTCCATTAGAGAAAATAATTGAGCTGATAACTTTGACAACTGTTCAGCATTGAGCCTTTTTAATTTTGGTTTTTCTTTTTCAACCACCAAGTTTTTTGCTATTTCAACGGTGTTATCTTTTTCAGTTACTTCTTCAATCACTGTTTCATTTGCTTTGGTTTCTATCTTATACTCTTCATATTCAAGAATTTCCGAAATTTCTTTCAAGTCTTTTTCTTTAAATGCAAAAATAGTTTTTTGCTTGATGGAGAAATAAGCCAAGAAAAAAACGGAGGTTGTATATACAAAATTGGTAGCTTCGGTTAAAAAAGGCAGTCCAAAAAAGGCATCATTCAGCCAAATAATTATGGCTATTGACAGTATTAATAAAAACTGAGCCAGCCAATCAAGGCTAATTTGGTTAATGGCAGAAGATATTTGTTATATTAGGGTACATTTATGATTAATGAGTATTTTTTCTTTTCAAAAACATGATTAAAATATTGAAGTGCCTTTTCTAAGAAAAGAACAAAACTACCCAAATGATTTTGCCATAATTCGATGCCAACTCTAAAAACACTCATGGCAGGCGAACCGTGTTTTAAAGGTGGATATTTTCTTTTATAGCCTTTTAATCCGTAAACTATCGATAGTGTATAAGCCAAAACTACAAGAGCCATCATTAGTCTAATCTTACGAGAAGATTGCAAGTGCAATGCTTCCAAATCAAATCCATTGGATTTCAAATGCTTGAATAATGATTCTATTCTGTATCTTAATTTATATAACTCTACTGCTTTATTTGCATAAGCCAAGGTTGTGATTAATCGGAGTATTTCTACCTTTCCATTCCTATCCTTATAAGCTGTAAGTACAAAAAAATAAGATTCGCCATCAAGTTCAAAGTGCTTTGAAAATGCTCGTCCAAGTCGCTTTTTTGCCTTTTTTTCTAATTTTTCTATGGACTTACCAACCGCATTAATGGCATCGTTATAGTTTTTGTCTCTAAGCCTAATTACAAAATCTAATCCATTGTCTTTTAGGTATTTAAACCATAAAACTCCTATATATTCTCTATCTCCAATAAGCGTTTTTCCTAATAGTTTTAGCACCTTTAAAGCACCAATGAATAATACTTTTCTTTGTTTTTGATTACTCACACCTAAACGCCCCAGTTCTATCCACCAAATTGGAATAGCAACTCCTTTATAAAGAACACTTAGCGTTAAAAAATGGTAAGTTTGACCACCCCATTGCCAAGAAGTACCATCTATAATAATAATCTCTGTCATTTTTTTTAGAAGTCCCGCCGAGGTTTCTAACAAGATTATCCAAACGTATTTTTGCTCTAAACTACTCCAAAACCACCGCTTTATACGCTGATAATGAGAGCGGCTATCCGTTTGAGTATTACTCAGAAATTTGCCTACACTCCCCTTTAATTTCCAAAGGCACACCGTTTGACGGTCTAAAATCAATGCCACCATGAGTAGCGTATTTTTTAATAATCCTGCTTGCCATTCTGGATGACTTTCCTTAAATTTGTCTAATAAGTGAGCGTACATTTTGCGTTGTTTGGGTTGAACAACAACAACACTTTTTTTACCTCACTTATTCCTTTTGTACCCTAATATA
>REAG01000074.1:0-366 GCA_004294265.1 Cytophagales bacterium
ATAAAATTGTGCATAATTTATTTTTGTTGTAATTGACTTACAATATTGTTGATATTCAACGACTTAAAATAGTGATTAGGCAACCTAAGTTGCTTACGATAAATGTGCCGTAGCCTTTATTGGGTTGCCGTCATCTTGCAAGGTCATTTCTGCTTACTTAATTCTTCCTTTATTTTTTGTACACTAACCCCACCAACTGCAATATCTTCATCAGGTTTTTCATTTATTGTTATAAAAAACAAATGCTTTGGTATTCCTGTAATTTCCACTGAAATATCTGTCAGTTGCGTTATTAGTTTCTCTTTTACTTCTTTTGTCAGCTTACCTGCTGTAAATTCAATTATAGGCATAAGTCAAATTGTATTT
>REAG01000074.1:374-2412 GCA_004294265.1 Cytophagales bacterium
ACTGAAATATCTGTCAGTTGCGTTATTAGTTTCTCTTTTACTTCTTTTGTCAGCTTACCTGCTGTAAATTCAATTATAGGCATAAGTCAAATTGTATTTTTAATGTTGGTTTAAATTTTACTTCTGGTATTAATAAATTGTTTGTATGCCAAAAACGCTATCCAGATGGCAACTACAATTATTAAAATATTTCCAGTCTTTGAAATATCAAATAAGCTGAAAACTACAATTGCAAAACTCCCTAAAACCCAAAGTGCGTCAAGAGTTGTAATTGTTGTCACCAATATTTTATTTTTCAATTGTCTGCTGAAAACGAACCAAACAAAGGCTGCAAAAAACAATAAATTACCTCCAATAACTGGGAATACATAAGCATTATCAATATTGAAAAGCTTGTTCAGATTACTTGAAAAAAGTAACATTGTCAAGCCATTAATGGCTGAAAAAATCGCATTGATTGTTAAATATTTTTTTAGTTCTTTCATTTTATTTAGTCATTTTGATTTTTAATTCTTCTGCTCTTTGTCGACCTGCTTTGTAATTTGGGTCTAATGCAATTGCCTTATCAAGATAAACCAATGATTGAGCTTTGTTTTTGCCACTTTGTCTTTGATTTGCCCAAGCCCAATAAACAAAACTCATTATTTTCCAATTTGCAAACTCATTGTTTACTATTTGTTTGTCAATGATAGATTGCATATCAATTTTGGCAAATTTTCTTTTTGAAAAGAAAAACCAAGGTAAATTTTCTGCAACGCTTCCTCTTAAAAATTCAGGGGAATAGCTAACATTGCCATACTTTTTGATACTTTCATCGAAAAGTTTAAAAGCATCGCCAACTAATCCTAATTTCATAGTTTCGCCACCAAGCAATGAAAGGGCTGATGCTCTGTAAGATGTAATAAATGGCAACAATTCTTTGGTAGTTTTTGTGTCAAGATACAATTCACTCAAAACATCATAACTCTTTTTTGAATATCCTTTGAAGCTGGTTTTAGCCAAAAAACCAAGATTTAAGGCTGTTTCGTGATAAATAATACCAAGACGAACTTTGTTTATTTCGGTTTGTGCTAATTGAAATTCTTGTTCAACATCTTTGAGTTTTGCCTTCAATTCTGTGGTGTCAATAATTTCCATAACATCATCTAATTGATGTTCATATATTTTGACTTTTGTAAAGTCTAATTGTTGTGCTGTCAAGCTGTTTGTTAATGTCATTGTCATAATGATTAAAGTGAAAAATTTGTACATCATTTTATTTTATTGTTTAAATGAAGTGCAAATATCCGATGACAACGAGCCAAACAACGATGACTTAAGTTAAGATTTTTGTTTGCTATGAATTCTCTTTTGAATTCTGCTCAAACTTTCAGGACTTACACCCAAAAAATTTGCAATATATTTTTGTGGAACTCTCTGAAAAAGGTCAGGTTGTTTTTGTAATAAATTTTGAAATCTTTCTTCTGGTTTTTCTGACGAAAGCGACATTGCAATTTCAGTTGCTCTTACGGCAACTTGCTCTGCCATTATTCTACCAAATGTTTCATATTTACTGCAAAGTTTATACAATTCTAATTTACGTTTTTTACTAATCGAAAAAACCGTAGCGTCTTCCATTGCTTGCAGATTCATTATGCAAACTGTTCCGTAAGTAAAACTTTGAAAGTCAGTTACCCAAGCATTTTCAAAAGATATGTCACAAGTTTTTTCAACCCCGTCCTTGATATGAAAATGTCGGATAGTACCTTTTTCTACAAAACCAATAAAGTCACAAACTTTACCTTCTTGAAGTAAAAAGTCTTTTTTCTTGACTATTTTCACTTCAAAGTAGTTGTCGATAAGGTTTAGTTCCTCATCAGTCAGAGTAATTATAGATTTGCAGTATATTTTTAATTTTTCAAACATCGTTTTTAGTTTCAGGTTGTCTTTCATAGGGTGACGCATAACGGTTTGCGGCTTGGCGAAGGCAGGGATTAAAAGCACAAATGTTCAATAAACCACAAATGTTGATTAGAAGTACAAATGCTCAATTTACCAC
>REAG01000075.1 GCA_004294265.1 Cytophagales bacterium
TATTCCATAGCTTACTGAAAATGTAGCAGTTTTCGGAAATTTTGAAAGTGTAATTTCATGATTTAATGAATAAACCAATCCTTTTCCCGCAGCTTCAAAAAACAAGGCATGCTTGGATATTTTTATATTTTCAGTTGTTAAAGAGTCTTTTTTTGAGCTACTACTATTTGGTTTAAAAAAAGTAGTCCAAATAAAATGTAATTTATTTTATAATTCATATTTTACTTAATAACGAGCACTAGTTTATTTTTATTATGTAAACTTAATATTTTATTTTTTTAAAAGATTTATTTTTTTATTTTAATTATGGTTTAACAAATAATTAAACATGCTTTGAAATCACAAAATTGGCAAGCTCCGTATTTTGTAATGATAAACCTTAACGATAAATTAAGTTTTGAAAGTTTTAAAATCTTTTAAATATTACATAATAAAAATACTTTTTAACATTCACAAAATTGTAATTTTTAGGTTATATATTTGAAAAATAATTGTTGAAAACTATAAAATAGCGATGAAAAAAGTATTAATAACGGGTGGTTTAGGAAATTTGGGGTCATGGCTAACTGAATATTTTGCTATGGCAGGACACGAAGTTTGGGTTTTGGCAAAAAACTTCAGAAAAATTGATACTAAAGCAAAATATCATTTAATTCATTGCGATTTAGCTGACTTTCAGGAGATTAATCAAAAATTAAAAGATTTAAATTTTAATATAGTTGTGCACGCAGGAAGTGTGAATGATGGTTTTGTAGATAATTATTACAAATTAGCTATTGAAGTAAATACACTAGGTACTCGTAATTTATTGGAATTTTTTAAAAATAAAAAAATTGAAAATTTTATTTATTTTTCTACTTTTCAAGTCTATGGAAAATATAGTGGCAATATAAATGAAGACACCATTCCTGAACCAAAAAATGATTATGGTTCAACTCATCTTTTTGCTGAATATTACTTAAAACAATTTTATGCATCTCATAAATTGCCTTACACTATTTTAAGATTAACCAACAGTTATGGTTGCCCGAAAGATTATAAATCATCAAAATGGTATTTGGTTTTAAATGACTTATCAAAATCGGCATTTGAGAAAAAAGAAATTATTTTAAAATCAAACGGACTTGCTCCTCGAGATTTTATTTGGATGGGAGATGTGGCAGAGATTATTTTACAAATAGCTAATAATCAAGCAACTAACGATGTTTTTAATCTTTCGAGTGAAAAAACATATACTATGTTGCAAGTTGCTAATTTTGTTGCTTCGGCTTACGAAAAAAAATATTCAATCAATATTCCAATTAAAATTAATTCGGACGATACAACCCAATACCCAACCGATTTGAAAGTGAAATCCACAAAATTAAAATCTACTTTTAATTATCAAACTAAAGAATATTTTATTGAAGAAGCCATCAAAATTTTTGAGTTTTTAGAAAATCAAAAGAATTAGAATATTGGATATTTGTTAATTATTAGTAATATTTTTTTATTACTAATAATTATTTGAACAAAAGATAATTTATAATAAACAAATATTATATCTAATTATTTTATGATTGAATATAATAATAATTATTACAAAAAAAAGATTTATTAAAGTAATAAATCTTTTTTGTAATATATAAAATTTTTTATATTATTTACAATCTTAAAAAGGTAAATCATCAGGAACGCTTTCTAAAACAGGAGTTTCCATCATTGGTTCAACATTACTTCTAGAAGTGGACATATTTTCAGGCTCGGTTGGCGGTGGAACATTATTATATGAAGCTAAACCAGAATTTTGACTACCTAATAAAGTAATATTTCTTACAATAATTTCAGTAATTCGCTTTGTAATATTATCTTTAAGATCAATATATTCACGGGTTTCAACTTTGCCTTCTAAATAAACTTGGCTACCTTTTTTAAGAAATCTTTCGGCTACTTCTGCCTGTCCGCCCCAAACCACAATATTGTGCCACTCAGTTTTGGTTATAGGATTGCCAGTTTTATCTTTGTATTTTTCGACGATAGACAAAGTATTAT
>REAG01000239.1 GCA_004294265.1 Cytophagales bacterium
TCTTTAGATATTTGCGACATGATGTTGAATTTTGTGGTAAAAACGAAACATCAAATATAGGTGTTGTTTTTTTATAATTCACACCTATATTTTTAAAAAATTGTACTTTTCTAAGAATAGTACTTTTTGTAATAATGAGTTGTCGGACGACAGTAGAAACTAATTATTAATTTAAATTATATTTCATAAAAAAAAGAATATATTAATGTTAAAATAAAACTCAAATAGTTATCATATTCTTTTTTGAATCATATCATTTTATTGTTAAGCTTATAAAATAGAAATTTATATATTATTCAAAAAATAAAAGTTCAATACAGTTTGACTGTATTGTAATAAACGACTTTTAAAATACGAATGTTCAATTTAGCACAAATGTTTATTAGAATTACCAAAGTTCAAATATAGCACTTCTGCCCCAATATTGCAAAACCCCTGTTAGCCGATCGCCCATTTTTCCATTTAGCTTGTTTTCAGTTATTTGTCGTGTCGTTGTGCGTTGGCTTTGTGGCTCTTTTACATTTTTTAGCGTTGGTTTGTGTGTTGGGAAAAATGTAAATGTGCCACAAATTGCGTTGGCATTTTGTTTTTATATGTAGATAGTTGTCCGTTGTCCAGTAGTCAACAAATTGTGAACTTTGCATTATGGAAATTAAAGAAAAATTCGGAAAACAAGTCAAGAAGTTACGACTTGAAAAAGGACTGTCGCAGGAAGCATTAGCACTTTTGGCTGACCTAGACAGAACATATATTCCAAGCATTGAAAAAGGAGAAAGAAATGTTTCAATTACTGTTATTGAAAAAATCGCTAATGCACTTAAAGTTAAAATTTCAATCCTTTTTGATGAAAAATAATAAAACCTCCTCCGATAAAATGAGTGAAACCACTGACAATAAAAGACAATGGCATCCAAACTTTGTAAAATACACAGAGTTTATAGTAAATCATAAAAATTACAAAGGACTTTATTTTGAAAGAAATAATGATGGTCAAGTAAAATGGGTAATTACTGGAAAATCTGAAAATGGGTTAAAAAGACGTGATTGGTGGGATACACAATGCAAAAAGTTTGGGATAAAAATTGAAGCTGGTTGTTATGCTAAAGTTGCTCTTGAAGTACACCCAACTAAAAAACATACTTGTCAGATTTGTGGAAAAGAGTTAAGTCTTGAATATGTTTACCCAAACAAACGTACAATTGCTAGTTTTAAAAAAGAGTTTAACGTTTCTATTTTACCTTTTAGCAAAGATATTTTTCAAATTGTAAAAGAGTTGGCTAAAACTGATGATGATATTGAAAAAGTAAAACGAATTTTTAAAATACCTACCTCTGCAAAAATAACAAAACAAAATATTGAAAGTTATTTACAAAAATATTTTGTAAATGCTTTTGCAAAAGGTTTATTATCGCCTGGAGCAATGAGTAATTCGCCTGATAGATTTGATGGCTATCATTCTGATGGTGCTTGTTGTAGACACGAAAGCGATAAAGGAAGACACAAAGATAATCTTCAAAGATATGGGCAAGATAGAAGAGTTTATGAAAATTGGGCTGATGGCGACTGGAAAATGGCAGACAGACTTATGTCGTTATTCCGTAAAAATGGAATAAGTGCAGACCATATTGGGCCAATTTCTTTAGGTTTTTGCCACCGACCAAAATTTCATCCTTTATCGAAAGCTGAAAACTCTGCCAAAAACAATAGAATGAGTTTGAATGATGTTCAAGTTTTACTGGATGATGAAAAAACGGAAGAAGTAGTTTCTTGGCATTCAAAATACTTATGGGATATTCTAAAAAACAAAGTTAGGACAGATAAAGAAGCAGTCAAATTGAGTGATTTGATGCGTAAAAATTTGCATCATATTTTGATTGTTTTTTCAATGATTGATGAAAAAGGATATGGTAAATTTCTTTTACAGTTTCTAAATCCATCGTATTCATTTTTCGACTATAAATTTGAAGAATTTGACCCAAAAACAGGGCTTTACAAAAATGCTATTGCCAAAAAATTAGAAGGCAAAAATCAACAAAATAATATAGATAGATATTACAGAGTTGCTTTTGAAAAGTTGCAAGAATACAAAACCATCGAAAACAGAAAGGCAAACCTTTGGGAAGATAAGACTATTGACACCGAACTTGAAAAATTATTTCAATTTTTGCAAACTAAAAAATTAGAACAAGCTAAATCACAATTAGAAAATGTAATCAATAATTTAGCTCAACTAAACGCTAAAAATTGGTAGGTTTTTCAAACAATTTTCATAGAAATTTGCAAAATCAATTTCTCCAAGCATTAGTTTTTCATATGCAGAAGTTGCTTTATAATTAGAAATCATTTCAAAATCTCCACTACCTGTTTCGATAGCTGGCAACCCTCCAATTGCTTGTTCTACAGTAATTGGATTTGGTAAATTTTCATCGGTTGCCGAAAATAAAATTTGCGGTGCATTAATCTTTTCTTTTTTTAGTGAGCCAACTATTATTACTCTTTTTCTTTTTTGTGGAACACCATAATTTTCAGCATTTAATTTAAAAGGTGTATTTACGTGGTAACCAATTTCTTCAAAAGATGCGATAATTTCTTTCATTGCATCGCCATTTCGCATAGTTAAAATACCAAGAACATTTTCCATTACAAAAATTTCTGGTCGTACTTCACCTACAACGTGTACAAATTCTTTAAAAAGTTGATTGCGTTTGTCATCGGGATTTCGCCAACCTGCATTAGAAAATCCTTGACAAGGTGGGCCGCCAATTACTACTCCAATTTTCTTTTCTCTTTTGGCGATTGCAATAATTTGTTCTTTTACTTCTGACAAAGTAATGTCGCCTAAAATCAAATTATCTCCTGTATCGTATTCTGTATGATTTTTTTTAAATGTTTCAAAATAGTTTTTTTCAATTTCGTTTGCCCCAATTAATTGAAAGCCTTCCGACAAAAAACCTTCTGACATTCCACCAGCACCAGCAAATAAATCAATAAAAGATAAGTTTTCTAAATGTCCTTTTAATGTTTCTGCAATAGCTCTTGCCAGTAAAGTTGGAACAGCATTTCCAATTTGTTTGTATTGCGAAGTTTTACTACCATAAAAAACATAACTATCTTTAAATGATTGAAACCTTGCACCTTCTCTTGTTGAAATAATACGGTTCTGTGTTGGGTGCAAATTGCAACCGTTGCCCAATCTATTGAAATAAGTAGTTATTGTATAGCAAGGTTTATGGTTTTCTAAACGACCATAATAGGTCGTTCTTCCGCCTGATTTTCTAATTTGAACAAGTCTTTGAGACGGAATGGTTTCAGGTATATTTTGCCAATTTCCACCAGCAGGAATATGTTTAGCCATTTCCCATTCAAGGTCGCTCAATTTTGGGGCAATGTGGTTATACAGCTTCTTGCTCATATTGTAAGTTATATTCGAGTTTCTTAGTTGTTCTTAATAAGTAATTTGTTTCTGTTTCAGATAATCCATAAAGTTTGCAAATCAACTCATCATTTGAAAGTCCATTATTTGAGAATTTTTCTAAATCAATTTTTTCAAAATCTATAATTGGTAAATCATCCAACTCATAATTGTTTATATGATTGTTGCTACTAGTAATTTTAAATCGCCAATTTAGAAGTTCACTATTAAAAATATAGAATAGTTTTTTTAAATCTGTATTGCATCTTGTTGAAACAATATAATTACAAGAGTTTGCAAGAATATCCGTTTTTTCTGCAAAAGCAAATTTTAATCTTTTCTTCAAATCTACGTTAGAAATTTGCTGACAAACTAAACGTTCTTTGTTGTAATCATTCACTTTAAAATCATCAGATTTTTTGTTTAAAAAACTTTCAATTTCTACAAATTCTCCGTTTTTGTCAATTACAGTATTTTCAGAAATCATATTACCTCTAACCAATCTCCAACCTGTATCATTCGTGGTAATAAATGACTTAAATAATGTCAAATCCAGTTCACCTCTTCGGTTTCTTATATATGAAAGGTCTTTTACCTTTTTTTGTTTTGATATTTTGGTTAAAATTGACCAACCTATTTTATCAATTAATGGTATTTCAAAATTTATAGGGAATATGGTTTTGATTGTTTCAAAATCTACTTTAAAAGTGCTTTCCTCAACTTCTATTTCTATTTTGTCAGTCGTTCCATTTTTTTGCATATAAAAAATAACAGTAGACTGGGCAACATTTTCAAACAATTTTGATGCTTCTGAATAATAGCGAATCAAATGGATTTTATTTGATTTCAACAAATGTTTTCGCAGTTTTGAGGATGTTAAATCTGCAAAAATAGAAGATGGGCAAATAATTCCAATTTGACCTTTTGCTTTTGTTAAACGAAGTATCATTTCTATTGAAAGTTGATAATAATTCAACATTCCCTCAATTGAATATTGAAACAATCCAGAAGTTCTGAAAAAATTAATTTCGTTTTGAATTTTGTTTTGAAGATTTACGAAATATCCGTTTAATTTTTGTTCATCTTCCTTTTTATTTGCTTTCAACAAATAATAGGGTGGATTAGAAAAAACAGCATCAAAACCACCATTTTCAAATACAACTTTAAAATCATTAGAAAGGTCAAAACTGTTTTCAGTTTCTTGTAATAATGAAACTTTCGGAATTAACGCATTACGATTTAAAATGTTTGTTTGTAACGCTTTGATAATTTCATTATTGAGTGTTTCAAATTTTGAAATAATTTTACAACGCAAGACAGATAATGCGACATTATCAATATCAACTGCATACAAATTATTGCAAACAATATTTTGCAATGATAAATTGTGTTTATTCTGAAGAATTTCTAACGCTTCAAAATAAAATCGACCAGTACCAGAAGCAAAATCAAGACAAGTGATTGCGTTAGCAATTACTTGTTCTGTGATTGCATTTTGTATTGTTTTATCAACTATTTCGCTTGTAATTTCTTTTAATGTATAAACTGCTCCAGTTTCTTTTAGGTAATGTTTTGATTTTTTTCTTGTCAATTTTCCATTTACAATTCCAAATTCAGAATTTAAAAAGGAAACGTGTAAATCTTCAATTATTTGAGGAATATTGTCAATATTTGTTTCTACAATTGCATCGCTTTTAATTGCAAATGTTTCAAAAACAGTTTTTAATTGTTCAGAAAAAGCTTCAAATTTTGATTTGATAAAAAGGGTAATAAGTGAATTAATTAATTCCTTATGAACTTTATAAGCTACATTTCTGTCGTCTGTCAAAAGTAAGTTTGCATTAATTGAATGAATTTCAATTTGTGAAACTGGTTTGATTTCATCAGCGTTAGAAAGAAATATTTTTTGAATTTCTTGAGCAATTAATTGCTCTTCTTTGATTAGAAAATAATTAAAATTGTTGCTCATTTTACTTTTTTTTAGTTCGTTGATATTCAATTTTAGCTTCTGCAACTTGTAAAATTTCAGAAAATGAACTTTCCTCTTGAATTTCATACGCAACAACATCACTATAAAAAGCAACTAAAAGTGAAGATTTTTCAACATTGAAAATTTGTGCGATTTGTTCAATTAATATTATACTTGGCTTTCTTTCATCTCTCTCAATTTTACTTAATGTTGATTGGTCAAGGTCAAGCAATGACGCAAGTTTTCTCAATGGCATTTCTGCTTTTTCTCTCAACTGTCTGATTTGAGTACCGATACTGTCCAAATTTTGCATAGAAATATTTTTTCTTGACAATTATTATCCAAATATAGGTAATATATTTTAATCAACCAAAGTTGTAATAAAATCTATAAATAAAGAAATTAAAGTATTTATAAAAAGTTTTACTTATAAGTAAAACTTTTTATAAATACAATAATTTTATAATATATAAATATAATATTTATATATTATAAAATTATTGTATTTATAAGTTAAATGTATTATTTTTGTAAAAAATTTTTACTTATGAATAGTATAAAGTATAAAATACCTTTTTTTGATACACGTAGGCAAAACTATTTAGATAAAATTTTGCCTTATATTGATAAAAATTTAATTAAAGTTATAGTAGGGCAGAGACGAGTAGGGAAAAGTTTTTTTATGTTTGAAATCATGAACTTCATACGAAAATCTAATCCTGAAGCACCTATAATTTATATAAGCAAAGAATTATTGGCTTTTGATTTCATCAAAAGTTATCTTGATTTAGCAAATTATCTTGAAAATGAGATAAAAACGGACGTGCGACACTATATATTTATAGATGAAATTCAGGACGTAGCAGAGTTTGAAAAAACACTAAGAAGTCTTCAAGCTGAAGTCAAACATGATGTTTATATCACTGGAAGTAATGCTTTTTTGCTTTCTGGTGAGCTTTCTACGTATTTGAGTGGGCGATATATTGAACTAACATTGCACACACTTTCGTATGGCGAATATCTTAAATTTCATAAATTGAATGAATCAAAAAAGACTTTTTTGCAATATATAAAATATGGTGGGTTGCCTTTTTTGAAGCATCTTCCGCTTAATGATGATGTTATTTTTGATTATATTCGTAATATTTATGCGACTATATTATTTAAAGATGTTGTTTCGAGGCATGAAATTAGGAATGTAGCATTGCTCGAAAATTTAGCAAAATTACTTGCTGATAGTACTGGAAGTGTTGTTTCGGCAAAAAGCATCTCTGATTTTCTTAAATCGCAACGTATGGAAATATCGCCAAATGTGATATTAAATTATTTGGGTTATATGGCACAAGCGTTTTTTGTCAATAAAACTACTCGCATGGAAATAGTGGGTAGAAAACAGTTGGAAGTTGGACAAAAATATTACTTTGAGGACTTAGGTTTGCGTAATTCTTTGGCTGGATTCAGACAAACTGATATGGGAAAAATGCTAGAAAATATTGTTTATTTGCATCTAAAAATATTTGGCTATCAAGTTTTTGTTGGTAAAAATGCAGATAAAGAAATAGATTTTGTGGCAGAAAAAGATAGTAATAGAGTTTATGTGCAGGTGGCTTACCAAATTTCGGATGAAACTACTCGTGAGCGAGAGTTTGGAAACCTACTTCAAATCAAAGATAATTATCCTAAATATGTGGTAACCATGGATGATGATGCCGAGGGTAATACTTTGGGAATAAAGCATTTGCATATCATGGATTTTGTGATGGAACGATGGTAAATCTTGTAATACATCCTATAAAATATTTTTGTTGGATTTATTATATGTTAATATTTTTTATATATTATTACTTTTTTCGTTAAATTTATATTTGTTTTTTACTTAAAATATAAATTTAAAATTCCACCGTTAGATATTTCTGAATGAGTGATATAATTTTGAGTAATTTCTTTATTGTTTAACACAATTTTATAAATGGAACTTTGATTTTCGGTTGTTTTTATATAATTAATGTTAAGTTTCTTACTACTATTTATGATTATTTGAGCTGATTTCAGATTGGAAGTTCCAAAATAATACTTTCCATCAGCAGGATTAACAGGATAGAATCCTAATGCACTAAAAATATACCAAGCTGACATTTGTCCACAATCATCGTTTCCGCTTAATCCTGATGGCTTGAGCGTGTATTGAGAATTCATAATAAGATTAATTTTCTCAGCAGTTTTTTCGGGTTTATTAATAAAATTATATAAATAAGCAATATGATGCGAAGGCTCATTACCGTGAGCATAAATTCCTAAATTGCCCAGCGAACCAATATGATTTTTTTCTGAATCAGGTAATTGTTTCAAAAATAAACTATCTAATTTTGTTTCAAATTTGTCTTTTCCGCCCACTAATTTTATGAGCGTATCGATTTGATGTGGAACAAAAAATGAATATTGAAAAGAATTTCCTTCTACAAATGCACTGGTTTTCCAATCGCTTACAGAATATGGATTGAAAGGGGTTTGCCATTTTCCGTTGGCTAATTTTGGTCGCATAAATTGAGTTTCTTTATCAAAAATATTTTTATAGGATTGACATCTATTATCAAAAAAATTATATTCTTTAGTTTTATTTAACTTTAAAGCCACTTGAGCAACACACCAATCGTTATAACTTAATTCGAGCAATTGAGTAACGCTTTCTCGTATGGAATCATGTGGCAAATAACCATATTTATCAATTAAATCAAAACGGTTTCTATCTCCACGACAGCCATATTCACCCCAATAATTAGGTATAAATCCATAGTTTTGCTTAATATCAAAGGTTGTTCTTGGGAATAATTTTGTAGATGATTCGTATAAAGATCGCCAAATTAGATTCGTATCGGAAGAAATATTTCCTTTTAAAAAGGCATCTGCAATTACAGGAATGGCAGGATTTCCAGTCATGCAATAATTTTCATTTCCCCATAAAGTCCAAATTGGTAGTCTTCCAAAATTCTCAAAATGTTGCAACATGGATTGAACAAATTCATAGTTTTTATTTGGCAAGATTATGGAATATAATGGATGAACAGCTCGAAAAGTATCCCAAAGTGAAAAGGTAGAATAATGATTTGTTTTTGTTGAACTATGAACTTTAAAATCTGAACAAGAATATTTTCCATTTACATCACTTAAAAGATTAGGAGCGATTAATGTGTGATAGAGAGAAGTATAAAAAAGTTCTTTTGATTTTTCGTCCGTTTCGATTATTATTTTACCTAAATGATTATTCCAAGTGTTGGATGCTTTGTTTTTATAATTTTCAAAATCCCAATCTATTATTTCTACTTTTAAATTTTGTCGCGCATTTTCAACACTCGAACTAGAAATTCCTGTTTTAATTTTTAGTTCATTATTACTTTTAAATAGGACGACTGTTTGTAATAAAGAATCAGTAATGGTTTTTGTATTAATAATGATTTTATTATTATTTTTTATATAATATTTTAAAATTGGTTGATTAAATTTTATAACAAAATAAATGTTTTGTTGCGATGCCCAACCAGATGATTTTTTGTAACCAGAAATAGTATATTTATCTTCAAAATTTAGTTGGCAATTTCTTACTATGTCAGGCATCCAAGCACTTTTTGAACCATAAATACTATGAACAAGATCGATAAAAACACCTTGAGAGTTGCTTTTTTGCAAATAATTATATTTTTGAAATCCACATCTTTCTGTAGAAGTTAGATTAACTTTTGTTTTACAATTATCTAAAATAACTTCATAAAATCCTGGATTTGCTTTTTCGTTTTTGTGATTAAATTTAGACTTTAAATCAGGGAATTTACTATTAAAATTATTTATATTTGAATTTATTGGCATCATTAAAATATCGCCAAAATCACCCAAACCAGTTCCGCTTAAATGCGTATGGCTAAACCCTAAAATTACAGAATCTTTAAAATTATAGCCAGATGGTTTTGAAATATCTGTATCTGGACTTAGCTGTACCATTCCAAAAGGTAATGTTGAACCAGGAAATAAATTTCCCTCATCTGTTGTTCCAGTAAAAAGATTTACATATTTTGTAAGTTTGTCACTTTGTGAATAGGAATAAATGTTTATTAATAAAAGGATAATAATACTTTTTATTTTCATGATTTGTATGATGGTTTATTTTTTTAAATTGTAATTATAATCTAAGTTTTTAAAAAAACTAAATTTATGTTTTTTTAAATGTAAATTTATAAAATAGCCTTCATAAATATTTCAAAAAAAGCCACCACATCAAAGCCAATTTCTGCAAACAAAGCCGCAGAATCCACCAATAGGAGTGTGGTCATTCCGATTTTTATTAGATAATATTAACCTGACGGTACTATAACTATAAACTTTTAAGCAGCATATTGAATATCTTTATGGTTAAAATATTTCTTTAATCGTTCTGGGTTTTTCTGC
>REAG01000076.1 GCA_004294265.1 Cytophagales bacterium
GATGTGGTTGACCTCGGGCACAGAAAAGATATTTACGAGTAATCGGGGTATTTTTTGGTAAACCCTCTTTTATTTCCCAATCCAGATTAAGCTGTGCTGACTTTCACCGGCAAACGGTTTCCTTTTCTATGCAAAGTTTCAAACTATGCTTATCTAACTCTCACAAGTGACGCTGAAAAAACTTAACAATGCGAGAGCGGGGGGTTATACGTGGTTCGTGGGGATTGCTATGAATAAAACAAATATATTTTCATTTATTTTATGCAACCGCTTTATGGTTGTTAACGTAAGGTTTCTTACTATTTACAACAGCCACCACCCTTAACACTAACTTATTTCTTATAGCATTCATAATACTCATACCATTTTTACCTTCCTTCTTTTTTCTTTCGTAGTAATCCTTAAATTCTGGATAATATCTTAACGTTGACATGGCACATAAATGAAGCATTTTTTTAAGCTCTTTATTGGCCATTTTATGTACTCTTTCACGACCTTTTATACTGATACCACTCGTGTCTTTAAAAGGAACTACGCCAGCATAACAAGCTAATTGTTTACCACTAATTGATCCTGCAAAATTGTTGGTACAAGAAATAATGTATAATGCCGTTAAATGACCTATACCAGGTACGGTTACTATTAGGTTATAATTTGTGGCAATAGCAGTGTCTTTAACTACTATTTTCATTAATTGGGCTTCAACTATTTTTATAGATTTTTCAAGACCTTCGAGTGCCGCCTTATGTGCATCTTCCATCAGTTTTTGAACTGGTTTAGAATTTGATAATTTCAACTCATTCAAATATTTTTTGATATTTCCCTGTTGTTTTAATAAATTACTTCTTGCGGTCATTAAGTCCTTTATCTCTATAAAAACAGGGTTTAAGGGTGCTGTGGCTTTTATTTCATCGGCATGCTTATGTGCATAGTTACACAAACGCTTACTGTCTATAATATCGTTTTTTCCTCTTACTAGACCAAAGCTCCATTTGATATGAGCGGCATTACCTATGTTTATAGGTAAAGAATGTTCGCTACAAAAACGCCAAATTAAACGGTGATAAACTCCAGTGTTTTCTATTACCAATAGTGTATCGGTATTAAAACTAACTTTATGATTTTTGAGGTATTTGTGAAACAGTTTTATGCCCTGCTCAGTATTCTCAAAACGTTCAGTATTCATAGGTTGTTTTTGGTGATTTACAACGCTCATTACTGACAAATCGAAATAGGGTTTTGATACATCAATTCCCAAGTAAAATTTAGTGTCTCCGTTCATAATTATATTTTTTATATTTGATAAATAATGACCGTTTTTGCCCCATCGTCCTAGTCCTTTATAATGGGTATTTAACCCTAATTGCTATATGGACACTAAGGGAAAAAACAGCAGGGGATTTTATCCCCACATGGGTAGTTAACCCTGACACGTTCTTAATGCGCCCCTGCTGTTTGGTCATTTATTTCATAAAATAAATGATTTTTCAAATGAAAAAAAAATAAAAAATTTTGTAATAGTAAAGAAATTTTTGTCCCTCATTTAACTTTTCAAAGCTAAAGGACACGCACCAAGGCGGGGGAGATGACATAATTAATTATAAATCATAAAATATTTACCATATAAATACAAACCATGTTAAGCCAGTTAAATTTAAGTCATCTAGTTATTTTGTGTGCAACTATCACCACATTTCTTTTTTCTTGCAAAAAGTCAAATGAACCAATCAACGAGCTGAATGCAAATTTTATTTCACAACCAGATTCAATTTATTTATTTAATAAAGTAAATTTTACCGCGATTGATACTACACAAAATGCTGATTATTATTGGGATTTTGGAGATAGCACAACTTTAATAACCAGTGAAAGTAAAATTTCTCACAAATATAAATTAAAAGGTAGCCACACAGTTACGCTTAAAATAAAAGGTGTAATCAGCAATAAGAAAGTATATGTTTATCCTGGTGATATAAGTTATAAAATTATAAATCTAAGCTCAAAGGATATTGATTTTAAATCGTATG
>REAG01000240.1 GCA_004294265.1 Cytophagales bacterium
ACGCCATTTGATAATGTTAGACAAAAAGCTGCGGACTCAATCTATCTCTAAAATGTGATTTTTCTTACTGCTATTACACACTTTTTTGAACACTACCGAACCGCAGATTTTAAAAGGATTAATGGATTTCGCAGATTTTTAATGATACCAACCCTCTTTCGATGGTGTGATTTTAATGATACCAACCCACTTTCGATGGTGTGAGGTGGGATGTTATCTTTAGTTGGCTGACATCGGCAAAAGAAACTTTCCAGGTTTTTAAAACTTGAAATATCTAGCTAAAAAAGCATTATCTAAAATCGGAAGAGAGTTTAAATCTAAGAATTCTATTGTTTCCTGCATCAGCCACATATAGTATTCTATCAAAATAGGTGATTGCAACAGGATTATCAAACTGAGTAAATTCTTTTCCAGTTCCACCGAAAGAAACCTTAATGTTTTTTCTGTTAGAAGAACCCGCTGGTGGCGTAATTCCCTCTAATCCAGAAGCTACTCCAAACACAAAAATTGAATCTTTTATATTATCAGCCACAAAAAGTAAATTTGTACCATCTCCTGATGCGGCAAGGTCTGATACAGAGCTAAATTTATTTAAGGTTAATAAAAATCCATCGGCTTTGGTTGTGTCGTCAAGAATCAAATTAGTTGACTGAATATAAGTAGCCCCTTCAGGAGAAGGTATATACTCAATGGGAAGTACTCTGCGTCTATTCTCTGGCTCAAAAGCAGCTATATTGGCATAGTAAAAACCCATGCTACGAGGCATCCTGTCGGATTGAGGAGGTTGAATAGATGCTACTAATGCTTTGGGTGATTTAAAAAAATCTGTTTTTATTCCTTCATTGCCTGATATTTGTACAAAATATTGAAAATTATCGTTTTTATCAAAAAGTAAAATAGCATCATCCGGACCTCCTGGGTTAAGAGGATTATTGTTTGTGCCAGTTCTTGCTAAATAATAAAGGTTATCGCCAAGTTCATTATCCCCTACTATACATAAATCATTAAATTTTACATTTCTATTAATAACAGAATTTGAGGGAAAATAAAAAGGATGAACAACTTTCTTTTTTAATGTAGCATTCGCTAATCCATAATTTGAGTTTTTGAGTTCAAATCGATAAACAGTAGCCAAATCTTTATAAGAAATATTAGATATTGTAGTGTCAGATGTACCTAAAACCAATAAATTTAAACGTCTATCCTGCACGACTTTAGTAGCTCCTTGCACAAACTTTCTTGACAATTCCATCATAGCTGTATTAAACACAATCACTTCCTGCCTGCCTTTATCTACAACATAAATAAGTTCATCAAAACCTACGGTAATATCCGAAAGTTCTGAAAATCCATTTTGAGCGGCTGGTAAAATAGGGACATAAGAAATAGGACGAAACAAATTGGTTGGCTCAGGGATAAAACTCAAATCTGTTTTTGAAACACATTGAGTCAAAAATATTGATACACAAAAAAATATTTGAATTTTTCGTTTATTATTCTTTAATGTCATTGCTTTGATTAGGTTTATTTAAGATAAATTCTATTCCCAAAGAGTGATTTGTGCCTATAAATGTTCTTGCAGTAGCAAAAGCATAAGTAAAATAGAGTGTTCCAAATTTAAGATTAGATTTTACACCTGCCCCAAAAGTAGGAACGACATAGGTATTAAAATTCAACCAATATCCTGTTCTGGCAAAAAACATTTCCATAAAGCTATATTCAAGTCCAATTCTAATATTTGCAGCATTATCACTAGGTTGATGCAATTCTATTGCAGTTGTAATTGAATGATTATTTTTTTTAAAAGGCACTATGGAAGCTCCTAATTTAAAAACATTAGGAAGTGAAAATGCATCGGGAGCGAATCCTTTATTGGCAAAATTTGTTGATACATAGCTGCCAGAAGCCCTAGAGTTTGGTCCAAAATTTTGAAGGAAAACCCCAAAACGAAGATCTTTAAAATCTGTTTTATAGATAAATCCTAAATCAGCTGCAACGGCATGTGCAGAATAAACATCCATTCTTTCGTTGATATATCTTATGGTTAGTCCCATACTAAATTTATAGGTAAGAGCTTTTGCATAAGTTGCTGCAAGAGCAAAATTATTAGCTATAAATTTTTGTCCAATTCCTCCTGGTTGAAACTCTGTACGGATTTCTTGGTTCGAAAGATTGAAGTTATTAATGGTAAAAGCAAAAACATCCGTTTCTGATAATTTGAGATTTGCTGCAAAAAAAGAATGTATAATAGAGGCAGGATACATTCTGGTTGAAGCTGCAAAACTATGATTTGATATTTCTGTGAGTCCTGCTGGGTTCCAGTGTGCTGCATAGGCATCTCCTTTGAGTGTGGTGGTAGCACCAGCCATGGCTATCGAACGTGGGCTTACATCTTCTTTCAAAAAGGTTAATGTAGAAATCCCTGTACGCTGTCCACCCAAATTTGGAATTAACTGAGCCAATAGCGTTGAAGAAATACTCAGTAAAATGAATGATAAATGATATTTTTTTAACATTATTTTATGAAGTTAAATATTGAAAGAAATTCCTAACAACATTTGTCGAGGTTGTCTGAAACGTGATGGATCGAAAGGCATTATACCATTATCTTGCGGGTTTTGGTAATAAGGATCTCTGTCGCTAATTGGTAATTGGTCTCCATCTTGGTAGGCTCTGCCTGTAACTGGATTAACAATTTGCGAATTGACGTTATTAAATATGTTTTTGAACTCAATAGAAACAGACATACTTAGTTTTTTTGCAAGCATAAAATCTCTGCTAATTTTTAAATCAGCCCAAAAAAGTGCCTCACTCAATTCTGTATTTCTTAATACTGGACTATCTTCATAGATATTTCTAAAATCATTAGGATTGTTAATTCTTTGAATATCCGTACGAGCAGTAATGATTTGAGGCGTATATCTATTGTTGTTTGATTTAAAAATAGAACTTAAAAATACTCTATACCCTTTAAGTTTAAATTTGCCTATTCTCCAAGAAGAATCAGGAGTAAAAATAATGGTAAGTTTTGCATCTATTGGGGTGTCCCAAATTAAATATTGTTCTTTGTTAGCTCCTACAAATCCTTGTTGTTTAATTTGTCTTGAAGCTTCGGCAGCCGAATTAGACTTTCCTGTAGCTAATTGATAAGTTAAGCTAGCAACCGCTCTGAAAGATCGGGCAATTCGTTGTGAATAAACAAATTCTATTCCTCTTATTCTTGCATAGTCTTGATTTATATATAATTCTCTATCCACAAATTGTCCTGTACGGTCTTGAATGGTAGCTACTCTTTTTGTTACATAATCAAAAATATCTTTATAAAATGCTTTGAGCTCTATGGCAGTATTTTGAGTAATTTGAGATTTATAACCTAATTCGTAAGCCACCGTGGTTTGAGGTTTCAAAGCTGGATTTCCAACTTCAGATAAAAAACCTCTCGACTGAAATTCTGGATTTAATGCTTGATAATAATATCTAGGATGTTCGAGTCTTTTGGCGTGGCTGTAATTAAAATACATCACATTATTGTCTGTTATTGGAAAAGATACATTTAGACTTGGTAAAAGTCTTGCTTGAAATCTGCGTCCTAAATCTACCGTTCTATTTTCATAATCAGTTCTATCGAGTGAAGAAATTGGAGATCTTGGGTCTTTTACCGCATCATCAACATATTTTCCAAATGCCCAATAATCCATACGAAGACCAAAAGAAGCTATGATACCCTTGTATTTTAAATCTTCATTTATAAATAAACCACCTTTGCAAGGATTTACTTTCCATATATCACTTCGAGAGCCAACACTCGTGGAGGGTGTGGTGAGTTCGTCATTAATTTTAATGGGAGCTCCTACCCAAGGTTTGTCCACATCTGCCCATTGAAACTCTTGTTCGACATGCTCAAAACCCATGCTCAAAACACTTTTTTTATTTTCAGATGTGCGAACTAATTTGCCACGAAGAGTAATTTCTTCTACATAATGGTCGTGCCAAACAGAGCTAATACCATTGTTGTTTACATAACCAGGTCCTGGGTTTACATATTTAATATCTGGGTTTGGAGAGTTATAAACGGTAACTGGGTCAGAAATGATTGATTCTGCATCATATACTTGATCAATGGTTTGTGGTCTGAACGGACGACCATTAGCATCGGCACGAAGACCAGAAAACATTCGTCCTAAAGTAAGGTCATAGTTCCATTTTTTACCAAAAAAATGTTTAAAATTAAGTGATGTAAGATTAGTTTGATTGGTATAAGTTGTTGCATTATCCAAATTCCTGCTAAATCTGTATTGAAACCCTGGCGAAAAAATTTGATCAAATCCAATCACTTGCAACGAACGAGTATTTTGATTAATGGCTAAACTGGTTTGATTAGTTAGTGTTAATTTCATTCCATTTCCAATATTGTAAGCAAGTTTAACTGTATTTGCCCATCTATTATCTTGGCGAGGAGCAAATATTTTTGAAAAACTTGTATTGCCATTTTCTCTATCATCGTACAAAGAACTAACCAACTGCGTTGCTTTAAAACGGCTTTCTTTAGTGAGGCAAGGCTGACCAGACACGCAAGGTTCGTTGGGAACGCTGGTATATTCGTCTGTTAGGTTCATATCTATACTAGAAAAGAAAGTAAGTTTCTTTTTTAAAATTGGACCACCAACCCCAAAATTTACATTATCCGTATTCCATCCCATAGAAGACGAGTTCCACAGTCTTGTTTGGTTGTCTGTTGTCCAGTTGCCAGTAGCACGCCATTTGTCGCCACCTTCCCGTATTTTAGCTGAAATTACTCCTGCAACAGCATCGCCATATTCTGCACCAGCACCGCCCGTGATTACATCAAGTTGTTGGATTGAATTGGCATTTACACCAACGCCAAATCCAGTTCCAGCCAGTGGATCTTGGGCAGAAATTCCATCTACATAATAAGAAGTTTCATAAGCACGACTTCCTCTAATTTGGATTCCATCGGGGGTTTGGTTGATTCCAGGCTGAAGAGCAACAATTTGCTGAACATCTCTAACACTCATTTCTTTAATATCCTCTGATGTAATTTTAAATTTTGATTTACCATCTTCTAAATCCACCAAAGTCTTTTCTCCCTCTATTAATACTTCTCCAAGAGCATTTCCTACTTCAACCATATCCACGTTTAGCTCTTTGCTTAAGCCTAAACTTAATTTTATGCCATTATAGATTTTATCTGCATACCCAATATAACTTATTTTAATATTGTAATCGCCTGGTTTAATATCTTTTATTTCAAATTTTCCTTCTATATCTGTTACCGTTGCTTTGTAAGTCCCTATCAACTGAATGGTAGCTCCAATGAGAGGTTCGTTTGTAGATTTATCTTTTATTGTTCCATTAAGAATTGCAAAAGAGGTTTTATCTTGAGCAAAAGAATTAAAAATGAATGTAAAAAATAAAATTAAATAATAGGTTGAGTTTTTCATTAGTCTGCAAAATCTACGTTTAAAATTTGATTTATTAGATTTCTAAATTGGTTTGTATTTCCGTTAAGTCTATGTAAAGGGACTGAAAAGAAAATCTGATTAGGTTTTCCGTTTGCACCATTGTTAGAGGTGGCAACTATTTTTGTGCCTCTCCAAATATCAGATACTCTTGGAGAATTAACGGTTTCATAATATACAGAGGCATTATTTTTGGGGTATTGTGTATAGATATTCAGTAGCGAGCCTGTCGTTCTTAATGGATTATTTATGTTATCATTAAATCCAATGATTGTGTTTGAGCTTAATAATCTAGCCTGACCACCATTAACAAAAGTAAGACTATCAAAAGGAGCAAATCGAACAATTGGTGAATTATCAACTCTGGATTTTAAATAAGTAGAAATTAAAATTTTTCCACCAGTACTTAAATAGCTTTCTATAGCGGCAGAACCCAGTTCAATCAACAAATTTGAACCTCCCACTAAAATATCGTCATTATTCCAATAAATTTTTTTGTATAATTTTATATATTCTTTAAAAGTAATATTCCATAATAGTGGCGGATAACTTAATAGATTATATTTATCTACTCCAGAAGGATATACGTCATTAAAAATGGGATTGAGAACGGCTAAAGCATTTGCATCATTGAAAGCATTTATGTAGAGTAAATCACTTGATTTTCTTTTGCAATAAAAAGTATTTGAGGAATCTAAACTACTAAAACTATTACTTATGTCTTTAGATTTGATGTATAATTTATTGAAATCATTCATTTTTAAACCACCAATGGTTTTAGAAAAAAGCAACGCATTATTTCCCAAAAGGATTTTACAATTAGATGAATCTTGAGCATTAGGTACTAATGGAATAATCGTAACTTGAGTAATAGCTTTTGAAAAGGAAACCCATTTGCTATTATTAATTTTAAGATATACAGAATCTAGGTTATCAGAGCCATCTGAATCAGAAGCTTTCCAATTGAGTGTAAAAACACTAAATACGGAATCATAAGCCACTTTACCATTGAAAAGTTTATCAAAAAGGATGTTTGGTACGGAGTTTTTAACAGGAATTTCTAAACAGGCAGGACTTGAATCTTTAATTCCTAATTGGTCGATTGCCCTCACATAAAAAGAAATTTTTGTTGTTAATTTTCCTTTTGGGATTGTAAATAAAAAAGTGCTATCAGTTTTTAATGATTTTATCCATTTAAAGGAATTTTGGTTGCTCGTATTGCAAGGAAAAGTATCAACTGCTATCTCAAAAAATTGAATATTACCATTGGGGGATTGACCACTCCAAAAAAGTTTTACTCTTCCTGCAAGGCTATTATCTCCTTGAAGGTTTATACTGTTTACAAAAATACTTGTATCTGGTTCTTTCAGAACTTTCAGTTCCCCACTCCTATCTTTGCACGAAAAAATCAAACTAATTAATATGACAAGTAAATACTTTTTCATTTATATGATAAGTACAATTAATTTTTATTATTAAAAGATGGTTTGTTTGTATGATTTTATAAAAACCATTACAAACAAACCATTCATATTACTTAACTATTTAATGATGACAAATTTTGAGGTTGTTTTACAAGATGATAATCTGATAAAATAAATTCCTGAATCGTAAGATGATGTATTTATTTTTAACTCATTTTGTAATGATTTTGATTCATACACTATTTTTCCAGAAGCGTTATAAATATGAATCACTTCTCCTAAAAGTGCACCTTTAATCGTTATTTCGTTTTGTGCTGGATTAGGGAAAATACTTATTTTGTTTTCAACCTCCAATACATTTGAAAGTTTTGTAACAGAACTTACAATTACATTTACAGTATATACACTTGTTGTTAAGTTTTGAGCAGTAACCGTATAAAGAACTGTCGTTGAATAATCTTTAGGAGTTTTAAAACTTGGAATTACGGTAGAAAGATTTGAAATCATACCACTTGCAGTTAAATTACTTATGCTTGTACCGTTTGGAACAGAAATATTTATGGTATTTCCAGTAATAGTACCAACAAAGTTACCTTCAATAGTGAAATCTAAAATATTTTTTTCTGATGACCCCGTTCCAGAAATTGATAATAATTCTATGTCAGCATCATTTCTTGGTAAAAGTTTCATGTTACCAAACGAATTTTGTACAATCCCCGTCATAGATTGAAAAGACACCTTGGTACTTGCATATATTATTCTTTTTCCTGTATTTGCTTTTACAATGTTTGTATCTGCTCCACCGCTAAAAGTAGTTACATGTCTAGTAATCAATGAAACAAATTGAGATCCTGGAGAATTAACTGTAGGTGTTCTGCCAGTCAAAATTCTAGTACCAGAAATCAAAATATTTCTACTTGCACCAGTTACTGTAAATGGCAAGTTTGCCAGCTGCGATATATCTGTTCCAATTCTATATTCCCAAAAGTTTCCACGAGAAGAAGCAGTAAAATCTGCATTAGTATCTACTACAAATAATCTTTGATTTGAAATAGGATTTACTAATTTAACCAACATTCCTTCATATTTTTCATGATTAGCAAAATCATAAACCCCACTAAAAGTATTCACAGGCAATTCTAAAGCCGTAATAGAACCAGAACCAACCACAGATACAGCCGTAATTTGATCCATACTTGTAAAAGTTGATGCACCGGCAGTTACTTCAATCACTCTACCTTGAACTCTTATTTTTTGTCCCATTTCTACATTACTTAATAAACCAGATGTGCCTAAAAGTAATCCTGCCCATTCCCTTTCTCCTTCTTGTTGAATAACTACGTTACTCATATTCTGAGAACCATCTTTTACAGTTGCAGTAACTACACCTGTAACTGAAACTATTATACCCTCGTAAGGCGATCTGCCATTAGCAAAAGGAGTAAATTGTACGTCTTTAATTTGTAAGCCTTCGTTGCGAACTACAAAAAACTTAGGTTTCGCAGTTCCAATAATTCCGGAAATACTAGAAGGTACGTTTGGTGATACAGATATTGAAGATTTGCTATCATTTGCAACTATATAATAATAAATCAATTGACCATTTGAAAATGTATTGGGTATGCTAGAAGTAAATTCATTTCCAATACCCGTCATTGAAACATTTGCCCAAGTATTAAAATTTAAAGTATCTGTTGAATAATATACAAAAGCAGAAGTGATTGAGTAAGTATCTTGAGCAGAAATATTAGCTGAAATAGAAATACCATCAGTTGTATTGGCAGCAATTGGAGAAACTATATTTGAAATAATGGGAGGCACATTGTTATCCAATTCAAATTGAGATGGATGCCAAGGATGTATTTGATAACTTGCAGCTGCAAAAGTTTCAAATTCTCCACTAGCAGCTATGCAACCATTAGAAGCCGTTTGTGTTTTGGCATGATAAAGCATACCTCGAACCGATTTGTATTTTTGACCAACATTAGGTACAACAAGCCTTCCTTCGCCAACTCTAACAGGACTACTAGAACTAGTTGAGCTATGTATTGGCAATCTGCCCGCTTTAAAACGATCATTTAAAATTACTTGATTTCCGGCTGCATCTACTAAAACAAAATATGGACGAGAACTACTTGAGTAAGGGGCGGAAGGAATAATTTCTCTTATAGTTACATCTTTAAGTTCTACATACATTCCTTCATAAGGTTCTCCAATTTCTAAATTATTTTGACGAGTAGCATTATTTAAGTCTCCTAAACTTGTGATTGTAACAGGATGTATTCCTTCAACTTGTTGTCCATCAATCAATGAAGGCAAATTTGCAGCTGTATTTAGTACAGTAACATTTATAGGCTCAAGCTGTGTCATACCCCTAAACTCATTCAATATGCCAGTAACTTCTATACTATCGCCAGCTAATAAATCAATAAGATTTTCACCAGAGTAATTTTTAGAAGTTCCAGAACTTGAACGCCTAACAGAAAGTCCAGCTACTTGTCCCTGTTGAATATACAATTCTTGTCCACCATTTCCTACAGCGGTTACTACGGTTGTGGAAGGATAAGCAATTCCAGCAATAGTCATATCTGGGAAAGTAATTTTTCCAGGAACAGGCATTCTTCCTTTTACAGTTATTGTCAAAGTAAAAAATGGAGATTTATCATCACAATTTGCTAATCTTGAACCAATAATGGTTTGAACTTCTTGAATGGTAGTTTGAATAGCTCCTGTAACTGTTGCACCTGTGAGCGGATGTACTTGCGTTTGTGCGTAGATTGAACTAGATGCTAATAAAACACCTATGGCTGATAATTTTAGAAATTTTTTAAGCATGATTTGGATGGTTTAGATAAATATTAAATTATGAATTATGAATTATGAATTATGAATTATGAATTAT
>REAG01000077.1 GCA_004294265.1 Cytophagales bacterium
CAATGATGATTGGATACTTGAACCAATCATCAAAGAGCAGCAAAAACTACTGCAAAGTATTGGATTATCTATTCCGTAAAAATAAAGTTACAGTTTAAGTTTTTAAATTAAAAATAAACCCTATAAAGTAGATTAGGAAAAATGCCGAATTGGGTCAGATAACCAATAGAATTTGGCTCAGATTTATCATAAAATTCACTAATTTTTCCTTTTCTATTCGTTACATTATCAAAGTTCAAGAAAATCTCATGAGTAGTTTTCTGCCTATTCCATTTATAATTTGCTGAAACTATTATTTGGTATTGATCATCCAATTTATCTTCAAACGCTTTGCTATAATCCCAAAATAGGTTTTTGTCGGGCTGGACCGCTAAATTGCCGTTGGAATCACGTAGGAGAGGGATTATTCTACGTCCACCAGCATAAAAGGCCTTTGCATTAACACCAATAGTTCGATTCTTTTTTCGTCCTAAACCTATAAATTCCTTTCCTGCCAAGAAGTTTGCCAAATATTTGCTATTGAAAGGTGTGTTTCTTTCAATACCGTCTAATGCTGTGTATTTTGACTCAAAAAGTGAACCATTCAGGAGAAAGTAAAAATTGTTACTCAAAAACTTCTCCAAGGTTAATTCTACACCATAATTTCGTCCTTTGCCTTTATTAACTAACTCGGCGTATCTAAAATCTGAGCTTTCGACAATGGTTGAAAAATAACTATCAGGGTTATTCTCGACTGGAAGGTTATACAAATCTTGATAATAGACTTCAATTTTTGCTCTAAAATTTTTTGCAAATCTGTTTTCATAACCAATCAAATAATGATCTGCCCGCAATAAACCCAAATCTTTGTTAGGCACAGTTTCTTTACCACTGGCATCAGTTTGCGTCACCAAGTAATGCTGAACACTCTCCATATTACTATGATTTCCATAGCCAATCTGCAATGCTCCGTGGTTTCCAACTTGCAAACTCATAGCTACACGTGGTTCTAAGGTGCTTTTTTGATTGTAAAGCACATTCATGTTGTGCAAACCCGCTACTATCGAGAACCTGTCGCTTACTCGGTATTTATAGTTAATAAAATTTCGCCAAGTTTCTATTTCTCCATTAAAACTCAATAAATTAATACGTTTTTGGGTGTCGTCAATACGGTTACTTTGGTTAATATCTAAAAGAAATAAGTTATAGTTTGACCCTATTTGAAGGGTATGTTGTGCATTGAATTTATGATGAAAAGTGGATAATAATCGGCAAATTTGTTTGTTTGATTTTCCATAATAATTTAATCCCAAATTTATCAAAGAATCTTTTCTTCCACTGAAAGTCAACAGTTTAGTTTCAAAAATATTGTCTGTTAATCCTTCATAAGAGTAAGTTGCCGAGCTATTGAGAAAACTATTTTTGCCAATATTTATCACGTGTTTTAGGCCAGTATTATAGAGTTGAGAATTTTTGTTAAAATCTTCAAAAATATCGCTCTTTAAACCTCTATCGCCAGGTGTATCAAATGATGAGGGTGTTACATCAATTAGTTCAAAATTACTTTTCCCCCCTAAACCATATAGCGTAAAACTACCTGCCTTTTTGGTTGGAAACACCAATTTTACGGTAGCATCTTGAAAATTGAGCGAACCATTCAAAGCATCTAAAGCTCCGAGTTTGTCGAGGATTGAAATAGTTGAATAGCGGTAATTGACTAAAAATGAGCCATTATAACCTTTTTTGAATGGCCCTTCAAGTGTTAAATCGATTCCAGAAAGTCCAAAACCGAATACTCCTTCGTATTTTTTATTGTTTCCTGTTCGCAGCCCAATGTCATATACACCCGATAATACATCGCCATATTCTGCCGGAAATGCCCCTGTATGAAAGTCAGAAGTTGCTACAACATTATTATTCAATGCACTGATTGAGCCACTAACAGCTGCCATGTCGGCAAAATGGTTAGGATTATTAATTTGTGTTCCTTCGAGCCTCCATTGTACATATTTCGGTGAATTGCCCCTCACAATAATATCATAAATTTGATAAAATTCGAGAGGGATCATTGAAGCCTCCCGCATAACGATTAATTTCTTCGGGTGAAATGGAACGAGAACTTGCCAAGGCCATTTCGTTCAATGGTTCACCATTATTTTTATTGACCAATACAGCTACTTCATCAAGCTTCAAGATGTATTCTTTCATGCTGAGGTTTAGGATAGTTTCTTTGGCTGAATTGACCAATACGTTAGACACTTCCACGTTTTCATATCCAACATAAGTCAGTATTAAGTTAACTCGACCTATAGGTACCTTTGGCAATACAAAGTTTCCGTTCAAATCTGTTGTTGAACCGATGAAAGGACTTACAACTTTTACCGTTACCCCAATCAAGGGCATCCGGCTATCGGCATCTAAAATAGTGCCTCTGATGCTCTGGGTAAGCGTTTGAGCAAATGGAATGATAGGATTCAGCAGGTAAATAACCGCCAGAATAATTGATTTTTTTAGCATTTTTATTTTACTATTCAATGAATAAATTAATTTCTGTGCAAAGGAACAGCATCTAAAAAACACCTGCATTGACTTTAGTTAAGAAAGAAAATAGAATACAAAAATGCTTCTTAACCAAAGTCAATGCAGGCCCCAAAAGCAAGAATTAATTTTGCATCGTCAAAGTCTTCCAATGGCTTTGGCTTTCAATAATTTTCAAAATTAAAAATCAGTAAAAATGAAATTTCTATTAACAGTATTTATGGCATCAAGTTTATATGCCTGTAAAGAAGAAAATCCAACAAAAGCTGCGGAAAGCATTGTGGAATCTAAGTATTTGGACATTAATGGCACAAAACAATTTGTGATGATTCGGGGTGAAAATCTCAAAAATCCAGTTTTATTACATATCCACGGTGGGCCAGGTGTTTCAGAAATAGGTGGATTGAGAAAGTATAATAAGGATTTAGAAAAAGACTTTACAGTAGTTTATTGGGACCAACGCAATGCAGGAAAATCTTATACAGAGAACTTTCCCGCATCCGAAATTAAAGTCCAAAAATACGTTTCTGATGTTGAAGTACTGGCAAAATACTTGAAAGATAGACTACAAGTAAATAAAATAATGTTGGTAGGCCATTCGTGGGGTTCTCAACTCGGTATGTTGGCCGCACAAAAATATCCACAGCACTTTTCGGCTTTTGTGGGAACTGGCCAGCAAGTGGCAGCCTATGATGGTGAGTTGCAATCATATCGTTACACTTTGGCCAAAGCCAAAGAATTTAAAGTTGATTCGCTTGTGCAACAATTACAGTTTATTGGCGAACCCAAAAGCGGCGATTTCCGCACGATGTACGCCATTCCTGAAGGTTTCTCTTTACAGAAATTCATGCTTTTGGAGTTGAATCGAAAAATTTATGATGGATTCACAATTGAAAAATTGTACGCAAATTTTCAAGAATCCGACGAATACACTGCAAAAGAGAAGGAAAACTATCTGAACGGAGCAAATTTTGCCAATGCACATATACAAAACGACCCAGACTACATCAATTTTGACCTCAGAAAACAAGTACCTGAGGTAAAAATCCCCATTTTTTTTATTGCTGGAAAATTTGACTACATCAATCCGACACCATTGGCTAAAGAGTATTTTGATATACTGAAAGCTCCTAAAAAAGAGTTTGTTTTGTTCGATAAGTCTGGGCATGACCCAGCTTGGGAAGAGACAGAACGATTTAGAACAGAATTAAACAGAATTTATAAATTGGTGAAATAAGATGATTCATTTCCTTCAAAAACCTTCTCCAACGGGAGAAGGTTTTTGATAAGCTACATTCAAGTTACAAATGCAACTGTTTGGTTTAATGATAAATTGTCAAAAACTTGATTAGGGCTTAAAAAGCCATGTCTTTTTCTTGGTCTATTATTAACCTGTAACTTTATTTGATACGGAATATAATTTTCCAAAAATACGCAAAACAGTTTGTTGGGTGTATTTTTTTTAATATCTTTGTATTACGCAATA
>REAG01000078.1 GCA_004294265.1 Cytophagales bacterium
AATTGTTAAATTGTTAAATTGTTAAATTGTTAAATTGTTAAATTGTTAATTTTTAATTTTTAATTTTTAATTTTTAATTTTTAATTTTTAATTTTTTTAATTCATTGGAATTATACTTCTTACTTCTACTGTTCCGCCCATAAGTAATATTGGACATTTTTTTGCAAGTTCTGTGGCTACTTCCAAAGAGTCTGCTTTCAAAACCATATTGCCACTCAATGTTTGTCCATCCGCAACTTGTATGCCTTCTTTGGTTGTTCGGTCAGGAAAAATTTGTGTTCCTTCAAAACCTAATTGATAAGTGTTTACCAATTTTCCTTGCATAGCAATATTGCCAATAAATTCTCCCCATTGTTTTTGCATTTCTTGCAATTGCTCTGGCGTGGGTTGCTCGTTGGTTGGTTCAAATCTGAACATCAACATAAATTCTTTAGTATTTTGCATTTTTTTAAATTTTAAATTGTTAATAATGATGCAAAGGTGCAGCATTGAAAATGCAAAAATCTTGTCATAAGACAAGAAGTGAAATTAATTTGAAATTTCTTTTCTTATTCGGCTTAATGAAGTGTCTGTAATGCCCAAAAAAGTAGCAATATGTTTTAGAGAAACATTTTGAACAATTTGTGGTTTTTCTTTTAGCAATCTTAAATAACGTACTTTTGCTTCATCGGCAATTAAAGAAATGCTATGTTGCTTTAATGCAAAATAACTTCCTACAAGCAAACTTTTTTGTTGTTCTCTAAAACTAGAAATAGAACCAAACATTTCCTGAAAATCTTCTAATTTTATTTCCCAACAAACGCAATCTGTTAAGGCTTGAATATTTTCCCTCGTAGGTGAAAAAAAGAAAATAGATGGATAATCAATTACCACATCTTTGGAGGCATATAAATTAAATGTAATGTCGTTTCCTTCCGTATCAATAATGTAAGAACGAATAAATCCACTCTCAATAAACCAATATTTTTTTTCAACTTGTCCTTCTTGTAGCAAATAATCATTTTTGTTAAATTTCACTTGCTTATATTTAGGAATTATTACTTGTAATTCATCTTTTGTAATTCCACTACCTTCAAAAACTTTGTTTAAGAAATGTTGGTCTAAATTTTCTGCCATCGAACAATTGAAGTTTTAATATTTTTCTAAATTAATTTGATACTTTTATGTCGCAATCTATAAACTTAAAAGTTTATAAAAAATAAATTTTGCAAAAAAAAGAGCATTTTTTAATATTGGACCAAGCACATCAATATTTTATTTAGGCATAATTTCTTCCCCAGCTTCAAAAATGACTTTGCTGTCTTTTGTAATGGTTGTTTTTCCGTGCCATTGTGAATAGTTGTAATGTTCGTTTTTATAGTGCGATCCAGAAGCCATAGTATCGCAAGTCATTTCTATGGTTTCACCATAAAGCTTGAAATTTGCGGTGCATTTAGTATTATTAAAAGCATATTCCAATACATTTCCTTTTGAGTCAGTTTCGCTTCCAACGATTATTTCATCAGCAATATTTTCAATATTTGGTTTAGTGTTTGCCTCAATGACTGTTTCTTTTGGTTTTCTATCACAAGCAACTAAAAAAAATGCTGTTGATAATAATAATACAATTTCAGTTTTATTTAACATATTTTAATTTTTAATTCAAATCTAATTTATAGAATAGTTTAATAAATAATAACAAATTTATTATTTATAGTCTAATAAATAATTACAAATTCATTAATAACTTTTCCACATTTTGAAAATAAGAAACGTGGCTATTTAGAAATTTAACTTTAAAAATTTATTAGACTTATTTTATTGTAAAGGGAATCTCTAAAAACCCCAATATAATTTTTAAAAACCCCACCCAAACCAATTTCTGCTACGAAACCGCATAATCCAAGCGAGAGGGCTTTATCGTAATAGAGGTTTTTAGGAGTCCCCTAAATATTAAATAAGTCGTGATATAATATAATGCTCCCCCAGTCTTCATTCAAAAAACTACTAAAAATAAGACAATATTT
>REAG01000241.1 GCA_004294265.1 Cytophagales bacterium
AGATGTGGTAACAATAAAGTGTATTTCTCTGAAAGTAATGAATCTGATGCCATTTGTTTTTTTTACAAATGTACATATTATTTTATATCAATTACTAAGTACAGGAATTTATCTTACAGGAATTAAACCTATTGGATTTGAAGAATTTGAATGGAATTATAATCAAGCGATTGAATATCTTAAAAGTAAAAAAGAAATTGAATAGAATTTTATCAAAGCTCTAAACTAAAAAACTAGTTGGGCTTGATTTTTGAGGTTGTTAGTTTATATTTTAAGAAATATAAATTAATAAATTAAAATTGATATTTTTAAAAATTTATGTTTAGTTTGGCAATTATAAAATAAATGTATAATATTTCTAATTTCCTTTCTAAATTTCTAATTCACCAACTGAAATTAAACATAAGATTGGCTATTGAAGATAATATAATTTCTAAAATAAATTAACACTAAACTTTGTTGTAATGTCTATTCCCGCAGTTGATTTAAATGATTTTTTAAATTTGAATACTAAATCTGCTTTTGTAGAAAAACTGGGTAAATCTTTTAATGAAATTGGATTTGTAGCAGTTAAAAATCATGGTTTGTCGGAATTGCATACAAAACAACTGTATGATAGTTTTGCTACTTTTTTTAAATTAGACGAGGACATCAAAAATAAATATCAAATTCCCAACGGTGCAGGTCAAAGAGGCTACACAGGCAAAAGAAAAGAGACTGCAAAAGGATTTTCGGCTGCTGACTTAAAAGAATTTTATCATATTGGTCAGGAAAATAAGCCTCTGGAAAATGACCTTTGGGTAGATTATCCTGATAATGTTTGGCCCACAGAAATTCCAAACTTAGAAAAAGTAGGTTTAGAAGTATTTAAAACATTAGAAAATGCAGGTGTTAAACTCTTGCGAGCAATAGCCATTTATTTAGAACTTCCAGAACACTATTTTGACCAAAAGGTAACTACTGGAAATAGTATTCTGAGATGTATTCACTACTACCCTATCGAAAATCCAGATCTTTTAGAACCTGATGCTGTTCGAGCAGCGGCTCATGAAGATATCAATTTGATTACATTATTGATGGGAGCAAGTGCTGATGGTTTGCAAATACAGAGAATGGATGGCTCTTGGGAGTCTGTTACTGCATTGCCAGATCAAATAGTGGTAAATGTTGGCGATATGCTTGCTCGTCTTACCAACGACAAATTGCGTTCGACCACACATAGAGTAGTAAATCCAGAACGAGATTTAATGCACTTGCCACGCTATTCGATGCCATTTTTTATGCACCCAAGATCTGATATGGATTTGACTTGTTTATCGAGTTGCATCAATGCTAATTATCCAAAAAAGTATTCCGATATGAATTCTGGTCAATATTTACATGAGAGATTAAGAGAGCTAGGATTGAAAAAATAAGGGTTTTTAGTGTTTTGGAATTAGATATTCTACTCAAAAGATATCACCCAATAGGTTATTTTACAATCGAATAACAATTTGAGTCGAAAAAATTCTTTTAATTTGAGTCAATTAAATATTTACAATTAAATTTAGAATATTCATCAAAACTAGTGGAGATTTAATATTCTATACAAATTTTCAAATTGGAAAACGATTTATATTTAACCTACATTAAAGCTATCTACCCAAAAAGGTTTGATTTTGAGCAATAAACTTGCTTTTGTGAAATTGATGTGTACTACAAACTTGATAAATTCTTCGTATAATGCTGATTTGCGTTATTTGAGTTGATAATACAAATTTATTAAAATTTTTGATACGTTTAAGTATCTTTGTGTACTACACAGGGCTTTCTCATTTAAAAATAAAGAAGTATTATTTTTATTTTATTTTATTCTATAATTATTACTAAATTTATACTTTCTAAATAAGTCCATCCCCTGCTAGGCGTAGTTTGCAAAAAAAAGCCTGTCGTTTGGCGAAGTTTCAAGACTTCGTCATGGTGATGGCAAATCAGAGATTTTCTATAAAACAAAAAAGTCTTTATTTTTATAAGCATGAGTCAAGGCTAAAAATTGTGTAGGTTTGAAAAAAAAATGAAATTGATTATGTTTGATAAAAAGCAAATCTGAGATTTGCAAACACCTCGACATATTCAGAGACTATGCCGAACATACTACGAAGAACGGGAGGAAAGTCCGCCTACTCATCCTTCAAAAAAGCTAAATGCGTTTGTAAAAGGCTTAATAGACACCAAAAATCACTTTTTAATTTTTTAGATTACAACAATGTTACGCCCAATAACAACGGAAGTGCACGAGGAATTTGGAATATATATAAAGTCCAATAAATAATTACAATTCCTTTTTAACTTTTCCCCATTGGGGAAATAAGAAAGGGGTTTTCTAAAAATTTATTTTTATGACGTTATAATTTTACAATCCAACCACATAACAAAAAAAGCCCAAAATAAATTTTGGGCTTTTTTTAAAGAATTAAAATCAGAAAGGTTTAGTACCAGTTACGGTCAATCCCATAGAGCGAGCTGTTCCAGCAACCATGCTCATTGCCGATTCTTCTTTGTAACAATTTAAATCTGGCATTTTAATTTCAGCTATTTTTTTAATGTCATCCCAAGAAACCGAACCAATTTTATTTCTGTTTGGCTCAGCACTTCCTTTTGTTTTTTTAGAAGCATCCAATAGCAAATTAGCTGCTGGTGGAGTTTTGATAACAAAATCGAAAGATTTATCTGAAAAAACAGTAATCAAAACTGGTAAAACTTGACCAGCTTTATCTTGTGTTAATGCATTGAATTTTTTACAAAATTCCATGATATTCAAACCTTTAGAACCCAAAGCAGGTCCGATAGGTGGCGAAGGTGTTGCAGAACCTCCCTTTACTTGCAACTTTACAAAACCAGTTATTTCTTTTGCCATTTTATTTTTTATTATTAAACATGAATAAATATAAACTGAGGTGTCACCGGTTGATTAGGAAGCTTTCTCAACCTCTATATAGCTCAATTCCATTGGTGTATTACGACCAAATATTTTTACAATTACTTTTACTTTTTTCTTGTCATCATAAACCTCTTCAATAGTTCCTATAAAACCACTGAAAGGACCATTCATAACTTTAACAGATTCGCCAACCAAATATTTAATTTCTGATTTAACGCTTGCTAAATTTCCTTCTTCAATCTTACCTAAAATACGATTTATTTCAGATTCTTTGATTGGTTCTGGCTTTTTTAATGCTTTTGTTTTGCCTTCTCCTAAAAAACCTAAAGAAGCGGGTGCATTGTTTAATAAAAAGAAAGTTTCTCCATTCGATAAATTTGCACTTACATACATATATCCTGGATAAGAAATTTTCTCTCTCGTTATTTTTTTTCCGTTTCTAAGTTCATAAACCTTTTCGGATGGAATAAGAATTTGAGGAACAAAATCTTGCAAATTTTGTCTTGCTAATTCAGTTTCTAAATAAGCTTTTACTTTTTTTTCTTGTCCAGAAACTGCTCTTAAAATATACCAATTAAATCCTAATTCATTTACTTCTTCAGCCATTTTGATTTATAATTTAGAACGAACGGTAAAACCAAGTCATCCCGTTTTCAAAAACGAAATCAACCAACCCTATCATTATAGCAAAAACTAAAGCAGATACCAATACCAGAACTGTGTTTGACTGCAATTCTTTCATTGTAGGCCAAGTTACCTTGTCTTTTACTTCTTCAAACGATTCGTTTATAAACGATTTTACTTTTTCAAACATAAGTTTTTAAAAATTTAATGCACGGAAGGTAGGCATCGAACCTACAACCTTCGGTTTTGGAGACCGCTACTCTACCAGTTGAGCTACTCCCGTAAATTCAAAAATAGTTGCCCGTGATAATTATTGCAATTACCAGCCGACAACTACTTTCAATATTAATTATTTTACTAATTATTTCAAAATTTCTGTTACCTGACCAGCACCTACCGTACGACCACCCTCACGGATAGCAAAACGTAAGCCTTTTTCCATTGCAACAGATGCTATCAAATTAACTTTGATAGAAATATTATCACCTGGCATAATCATTTCAACACCAGCTGGCAACTCAATTTCTCCAGTTACGTCCGTAGTACGGAAATAAAATTGTGGACGATATTTATTGAAAAATGGGGTATGACGACCGCCTTCTTCTTTTGATAAAACGTAAACTTCAGCTTTAAATTCAGTATGTGGTTTTACAGAAGCAGGCTTACAAAGAACCATTCCTCTACGGATTTGCTCTTTATCAACACCACGTAATAAAACACCAACATTATCACCAGCTTCGCCTCTATCCAATAATTTACGGAACATTTCAACACCTGTGCAAGTAGATTTTAAACCTTCTGCACCCATACCAATAATGTCAATAGAATCACCAATATTAACTACACCTCTTTCGATACGACCAGTAGCAACCGTTCCACGACCAGTAATTGAGAATACATCCTCAACTGGCATTAAGAAAGGAAGATCAACCAAACGTGCTGGAATTGGAATATAAGTGTCAACTTCTTCCATCAATTTCTCAATAGTAGCAACCCATTTTGGCTCACCATTCAAACCACCCAAAGCAGAACCTTGAATAACAGGAATTTTATCACCAGGATATTTATAGAACGTAAGTAACTCACGAATTTCCATTTCAACTAATTCCAATAACTCTGGATCATCTACCATATCCACTTTGTTCATAAAAACAACTAGAGCTGGCACACCAACTTGGCGAGCCAAAAGGATATGCTCACGTGTTTGTGGCATTGGACCATCAGTAGCAGCAACTACTATGATAGCACCATCCATTTGAGCAGCACCTGTTACCATGTTTTTTACATAATCAGCATGGCCTGGGCAATCAACGTGTGCATAATGACGATTTGCAGTAGAATACTCAACATGAGAAGTGTTGATTGTAATACCACGTTCTTTTTCTTCAGGTGCATTGTCGATAGAAGAGAAATCTCTTTTTTCAGCAAGACCTTTATTTGCCAACACCATCGTGATAGCAGCTGTCAATGTAGTCTTTCCATGATCTACGTGACCGATAGTACCAATATTTACGTGTGGTTTAGATCGGTCAAACTGTTCTTTAGCCATTTTTTATTAAGTTTAATTCAGATTTAAGATATATAATATAAAATTTTATTAATTACAAAAGTTTATGTTTTAAATAAACAATTTTCAATATTTTCAACTGCACAAATTTGAGCTGTTGAGCAGAATTGAACTGCCGACCTCTTCCTTACCAAGGAAGTGCTCTACCCCTGAGCTACAACAGCTTTTATTAAACAGTTATGAGCCAAAAAATTGCGAATAATAAATTATTCGCAATTCAATTAATTTAATGAGCGGAAGACGAGATTCGAACCCGCGACCTATAGCTTGGAAGGCTATCGCTCTACCAGCTGAGCTACTTCCGCATTAATTTCAAAATTAAATATTCACTTAACATTAAGCAAATAATTTAACATTGAAAAGTGGGGAGAGAAGGATTCGAACCTTCGAAGTCATTACAACAACAGAGTTACAGTCTGTCCCATTTGGCCGCTCTGGTATCTCCCCGATTTTTAATTTTTAATACAATAAAGAACACCCCCTCTTTATAAAGGGAGTGCAAAATTAATTGGAAATTTCTATTGCACAAAACTAATTTGAAAAAATTTTTCAATTATCTTAAAATATTTTTATTTCTATCATCAAAATGCCTTTTATTTGCTTAGAATTGATTCTTTAAAATGGCAGGTATTTACATTCATATTCCTTTTTGTAGCAAAGCTTGTCATTATTGCGATTTTCATTTTTCCATCAATATTTCTATTAAAAACGATTTTTTAAAGGCTTTAACCAACGAAATTAAATATCGAAGTACTTTTTTATTTAATCAAACTATTGAAACAATTTACTTTGGTGGTGGCACTCCTTCTTTGTTAAATCCAATGGAAATATATCAAATTTTAAAAACTATTTATAATCATTATAAATTATCAGAAAGCCTTGAAATTACTTTTGAAACAAATCCAGATGACGTTTCAGAGATTTATTTAAAAGACTTACATAATTTAGGTATCAATCGTTTGAGCATTGGAATTCAAACTTTTAATGACCAGCTTTTGAAGGTCATGAACCGAAACCATTCTTCCTCACAAAGTGAAAATGCCATTAAAATAGCCCAAAATACAGGTTTTGATAACCTAAACATAGATTTAATTTATTCTTATCCATCAAAAATTGATAATTTAGATTTTAATACTATATATATATTGCAAAATGATTTAGAGAAAATGTGTGCTTTTGATATTTCACATATCTCGGCCTATCATTTAACAATAGAAGAAAAAACGGTTTTTGGAAATTGGAATTCTAAAGGCAAATTATCAAAAATTTTAGATGATAATGCCATTATTCAATTTGATTTGGTAGTAAAAACTCTTTTTGAAAATGGTTTTGAGCAATATGAAATTTCAAATTTTGCTAGAAATCGAAACTATTCAAAACATAATTCGGCTTATTGGTTAGGCAAAAACTACATTGGTCTTGGTCCATCGGCTCACTCTTTTAAAGATAATTTACGAATTTCAAATATTTCCAACAACAAAAAATATATAGATTTTTGGTTGCAAAATGATTATTCTTTGATTGAATCCATTCAAAACCTAGAAATTTTGAGTTCTAAAGACAAAGCTAACGAGCATATATTAACAAGACTTCGTACAAAATGGGGCATCGAAATTCAATATATTAAGAAATTAATATCAAATAATCAATCAAAAATTTTTGACGAACAAGTATTAAAAAACTTAAATCTCAAATTGATAGAAATAAATAAAAATCATATTTTTTTGACTCAAGAAGGTAAATATTTGGCTGATAAAGTGGCTTTAGATTTATTTTGTGAATAATAAATTAAAATCAATAGCAACAATTTGAAGTATTAAAATAGGAATTTTAAATAATATTTATTTTATGTTAATTAAAAGTTAATTCTTACTTAAATGTAATTTTATTAAATTTGTTAGAATATTGAAAAATGAAAACACAAAAACTGGAATCTAACATTTTTTTTGATTTTTGAATAAGTAATATTAATTTTGCAAATTGAAATCAAAAAAATGGAAATACCAAAAGATAGAGTTCGCTACTCGGAAGAAGAATTGGTTGAATTTGAAGTGTTAATTTCTGAAAAGCTTGATAAAGCACGTAAAGAATACAATTATATGCGTGAAAGCATGACTCGAAGGATAGATTCGGGTACTGATAGCACTTCAACTTCGGCAAAAGTACTTGAAGACGGAGCTGATACGGCAGAAAAGGAAAACCTAACGCAGCTTGTGGCTCGTCAGCAAAAATTTATTCAATCGCTCGAATTTGCTCAAATGCGTATTAAAAATGGCACCTATGGTTTGTGTATTGACACAGGTAAACTCATTCCAAAAGAGCGTTTGAGAGCCGTTCCGCATACCCAACATTCGATTGAAGCCAAAAATGCTAAAAGATAAATGATTGATTTTTTATTACTTCATATAGAATCAATCGTTTTTTGTTCGCAAAAACCAGTTTCAGTTTCAGAAATTGTGTCGGCAATGAATGAAATTTACGACACCCAAATTCCTGAATGCGATATTAAAACTTGTTTGGAAGAATTATTATTAAAATACAATTCTGATAATTATCCATTTCAAGTAATTAAAACAGGTGGAGGCGTTCAATTTCTAACAAAACCTGCCTATCAAACCTCTATTGGCATATTTTTAAAGCAAAAATCTAAAAAAAGATTAAGCACAACTGCCATGGAAACACTTTCAATTTTAGCATACAAACAACCTATTTCCAAAAGTTCGATTGAGCAAATAAGAGGCGTAAATTGTGATTATGCCATTCAAAAATTACTTGAAAAAGAGTTAATAGAAATTAAAGGAAAAGCCGAAACCGTTGGAAAACCTGTTCTTTACGGCACTTCAGATAAATTTATGGATTATTTTGGTATCAATTCGATGGCTGAAATGCCTACACCAAAAGATTTTACAGAAAATGAAAATGAAATTGGCGAAAAGCAAGAATAGTAATAAATAGTTTTTTATTGTCTAATAATTATTTTTAAAATTAAGTTTGTTTTTATGAATGATTAACTAAATTATTGTTTAATTTAGTTAATCTTAAAGATTAAATTGTAAATAAAATATTAATTTTTATTACTATAATATTTTACTTACAAATTCATTAAAAACTTCATTACATCTATGCCATCCGCATAGTCAAAAATAGAAGGTTTTTGGGTTTCTCCAAATTTAATTTGAGTTTGATTATCTCCGTTTTTAGAAACAATGCACTGAATTTTCTCTTTATTAGAATTAATATAATCTAAAATATCGTTTTGGTTGTCATAATAATGAAAATGAACAACCGAAATCGGAGAATATATTTGGTCTGACTCTCTAATCATTAAAAAATTATTATCCAAAAATGTATCCACATTCATCAAATAAATAGCTTTGTGATAATCATAATTATTACAATATTTATTATTATTTAACATTTCGTTTCCGAAAGGCATCATGGATTCAAAAAATAAATTAAACGAATAACCTCTTGGCACAAGAATCGAAGAAACATTTCTGCAGCCATGTCCAAAATAAGTAAAAATATCCTTTCCTAATTTCTCTAATTCGAGCCCAGTTTCGTTTCCGTCTAAAATTGCCAAAGAGGTTCTACTTTTACGAATAATGCGAGGGATTTTTGAAAAATAATACTCAAAATAACGAGCCGAATTGTTGCTTCCAGTAGCAATTAAAGCATCAATTTCGTTAAACTTTTCTGTAAAAATAATTTTTTCTTTAAGTTTTGGTTCAATTTTTGTGAGTAAATCTAAAATATAAGTCGGTAAGATTTTGTCATTAGAACTAAGTTTTACAAATAAATTATGTCCCGAACAAATTACGCATATAGCATCATGAAAACCCACAAAAGGTATGTTTCCTGCCATAATAACCCCAATTTTCTTAGGATTTATGGTTTCAAAAGAATAATTATTTAACCATTTTTCAAGATATGTAGGTTCTAATAATTGTATAATTCCTGCAATGCTAGAGCGAATACTTTTTTCAGAAAACCATAGATTTTGATAAAAAGCTGTTTCCGAAAGTGTTTTAATCTCTTGTTCGGAAAGGGTTTTTAGTTTATCGGAAAGTAGTTGAAAAACTCGTAAAAATTCAATATTGTTCATTTATTTTTATTTTAAATTCTTACTTAAACTCTACCAAATTGGCAGGTTCTCACCTTTTTTTCTTTTCAGCTAACCCACGAATGACAACCGAGGCAATGATGCAACCAAAGATAGCGGGCATATAAGATATTGTACCTATGATTGATTTTTTTTTCATATCGTCAGGCGTAGCAATAACTTTACTTTTATCAATTAACTCGGGCGAATAAACTACTTTAACGCCCTTAAAAACACTAAATTTATGTAATTTTTTTCTTACATCTCTAGCTAAATTGCAATGATGACTTTTAGCAATATCGGCTACAAAAACTTGTGATGGATCAACCCTTCCGCCAGCTCCCATAGAAGAAATAAGCGGAATTCGCCTTTCTTTGCATTTCAAAATAAAATAAACTTTTGGTGAAAGCGTATCAATAGCATCTACGGCATAATCGTAAAAATCTTTGTCCAAAAGCTCATCGCAACCTTTATCTTTAATGTATTGAGGTAAGATTACGAGTTCTAAATCAGGATTTATATCTAGCAAACGGGCAGCTAAG
>REAG01000138.1 GCA_004294265.1 Cytophagales bacterium
GGAATATTGCTTCATCTAATAATTTTTGCAATTCTACATCAACGGTTTCAATTAATTTTAATAAAGCTGCGGCAGGACCGAATCAAGAAATTTGCTCAGATTTTACTCAGTTACAAGCAAATCAAACAAGTGTAAATTCAGGAACTTGGACTTTAAGATTTCCAATTACTGGAAATCCTCTTACAGAACCCTTTATTTCAGATGAAACTGATGAAGAGGCTTATATACAATTTCTTAAACCGGGAAATAATATTTTTAGATGGACAACTCGAAATATAAGTCCAAATAGCTGTATTTCTTTTAGTGAGGTAACCATAACAAGCAATATTGTTAATGGAGCAAACGCAGGAATTGATAGAGTTATTTGCACTGATTCTTTGATTTTGACAGGAAATATTCCTTTGCAAGGTGTTGGGACTTGGACTATTTTGACTTCAACTTCTGCTTTAATAACCAATACAACAATTCCCAATACAAAAATAAAAAATTTAAGTGAAGGTTATAATGTTTTGGAATGGAAAATAAAAAAAGGAATTTGTGAATCTTTAGATACTATTAAAATTAGAAATGATAGTCCAACTAAAGCTCAAACAGTAAAAGATTTAGAAGTATGTAATACAAATACAACCATAACCGCAATTGCACCCACACAAGGTGTTGGAAATTGGTTTAATATTACAGGAACTGGAATAATAAATTCCCCAAATTTGAACAATACTACTATTTCTGGATTGAGTGCTGGAATAGTAAAAGTCGGATGGAAAACCTCCTTTGCTGGATGTCCTGACCGATTTGATACTTTAAAAATCACAAGATTTGTTGCTATTCAATCAGATGCTGGTCTAGACAGAGCCATTTGCGGAGATTCAGTTTTTTTAGAAGGCAACTCAATTCCGGGTTTTGGAATATGGAAAATAATATCGGGTTCAGGAATAGTAGTTCAACCCAATTTATATAATTCAAAAGTAAGAAATATTTCTGTTAACGGTATTACTTTATTAGAATGGGAATTTCAAACACCAGGTTGTTCGTTTTCAAAAGATTATGTAACAATAACACGTGATTTTGTTACGCCAGCCAGTATTTCTGGCGGAAATCAAGCCTTATGTGTTGATAATTTAGGATTAAATGCCAATGTTCCAACCTTAGGTATTGGCAACTGGAGTATAGTTGGTGGAGGTGGCACAATAGATAATCCTTCAAATCAAGTCATTTCTGTTACAGGTTTATTCCCTAATACCAATATATTGAGGTGGCAAATTCAAAGTACAAACTGTTCTAGTAGTGCTTTAGTAACAATTACTAATAATCAACCAACAAAAGCTGAGGTTTTTAGTGATAAAATAATTTGCTCATTTACAGATACTTTAAAAGCTAAACCAGTTTTTCAAGGCACTTCAAGTTGGATTTTAATTTCAGGAACAGGAGTAGTATTAACACCTTCAAACCCTATTTCATTAGTCAATAATTTGGGTCTAGGCACGAATATATTTGAATTCAATGTAACAAAAGCTAATTGCGTAAGCAAAGCAATTTTAACTAGAACCAATGATTTACCAAGTGTTTCTTTGGTTTCAAATGATACAATTATATGTGTAAATAAATTATCTTTAATAGCAAATGTACCCCTTCAAGGGATTGGAAGATGGGTTGTTAACAAAGGCAATGGTCTGATTTCTAATTCATTATCCAACATTATTTCAGTTAATGGAATTGGAAAAGGCTTAAACTCCTATATTTGGTCAATAACTTCTGGTTTTTGCCCTTCAAGTATAGACAGTATTCAGGTTTTTAATTATTCAGTAAATAAACCAACAACTTCTGGTACAAATTGTATTATACTAACTACAAATACATCTGCCATAGTAGAACTTAATTCTAATAATTTAGTATCAGGCGAAAGTGCCACATGGGCAATTTTTCCAAACGCAAGTTACACCTTTTCTCCAAATAGCATAGCATCCAATTTAACAGTAGGCGGAGTAGGTCGAGGATTTTATAGAATGGTTAGAGATGTTTTCGATTCTTTTGGAGGTACTTGCCGTAGCAAAGATACTGTTTTGGTTTCTGTAATTCCAGAATCTAATCCTGGTATTGATCAATGTTTAAGAATGGGCGTTGGTATAGCTAATTTGAATTCGAGTTTAGTTACTCAAAATATTTTAAATTCTAATTTAGGAGAAAACGGATTTTGGCAATATGAAAATTTTATTAATGGCAATGCTCCATTTCCAACTTTAAATAGCATCACTGGTAATGTTCAAGGAATAAGAAAAGGTGTGCATGTGTTTTCTTATAACGTAAGAAACTTGAGTTTACAAAGTTGTATTTCTAGCAACAATGTTAAAATAACAGCATTAACAGAACCTAATGCAGGCGAAAACCAATGTATAAACGATATATCCCTACAAACTCCTTTAGTTCCAAATCTTGGAAATCCTATAAATCCTTTGGTAGGTGGTAAGTTTATTTGGTCTGCAGCAGGTCCAGCTGAAATAAATACCGCTACTGGTACAACCAATAATTTAGTTAATGGAAGAAATAGATTTTATTTAACAAATTTTAATATAAATTCTAATTGCTCTATCACAGATAGTGTTTTTATAACATTAGTAACCAAACCAAATGCAGGAATTGATGAAAATATAATAGCTAATTCTAGTAATAATTATGCCAATTCTATTTTAATTGCAAATATTCCAAATACTTTATCTGGAGAAAGTGCATCATGGAGCATTGCAAATATTGGAGGAAACAGTAGTAGTCCAGATGCAATTTTAAGTAGTTTCATAACACCAACCACATTTATTCAAAACCTAATTTCTGGTGTTAATTTGTTTGTTTGGCAAATTAATAATTTAGCTAACGGATGCAGTTTTAGAGATACAGTAGCACTCAATATTCTTTCAGAAGCACGTGTTAATCAACCTTTTTATGTTACAAACGCAAATCCTTCCAATCCACTATCTTTTACTTTATCGGCACTAAATACTGCCCCAGAAAGTATCAGACAATCAAGAGGCGAATTTGGAACTTGGGAATTGGTTGATTTTTTTGCAGTAAATGCTCCAATTATAGCTCAAGGTTTAAATCCAAATACTATTCAACTTTCAGATGTAAGAAGAGGGGTTTTTAATTTTAAATGGACCATATCAAACGTAAGTTTTCCTGGTTTTGTAAGCACTGCAAATATTTCAATTACCGTTTTAACAAAAGCAATAGCTGGCAATCCTTTTTGTATAAATTCAGTCAATAACTTACTTTTAGGAAATAATCCAACAATTCCAATCCGTCATTTATCGGCAGAAAGATATTTTTGGACCAGTGATCAGCCTTCGGTTTTTATCAATCAAATTGATAAAACTTTACAAACGGAAACAGATAATATTCCATTAGCAACCATTTCAAATATCCCACTTGGTAAAACAAAAATGTATCTAAACATAGAAAATATTTTATCGGGATTCATGAATAAAGATTCTGTAATTATTACTAGAACTACAAAAGCTAATTTAGGAAATGATCAAGAGTTGTGTGTAAATACTGTTCAAATAAATGCAATCAATATTCCTAATACTTTCATAGGAGAAACTTTTTCTTGGAAAAATATAAGTGGAAAAGGAACTATTGAGGGCAATTTATTAAATCCAATTGTGATAGGATTAGACACAGGAAAAAATGTTTTTGCTTTTGAAATTGAAAATACGGGATGTTTAAACCGAGATTCTATAACGGTTTCAAATATTGCTCCTTATTTGGCAACAATTGATGGGGTGCCAATTTCTTGCTTTACTACTAACTATTTTGAAGGTAATAATCCAAAATTACAATTTCCAACTGCTACTGCAAAATGGACACTTGTTACTCAACCTGGTTTTAGCAATGCTATACTTGAAGATGTTACAACCAATAGATTAAAAGTTACAGAAATGGTTCGGGTTGGTTTTTATAAATATTTATATACAATTACCAATAAAACTTGTTCAATTGTCTCAGATACTTTTGTAGTAAAAAGACAAAATTCTATTTCGGGTGATGCTGGACCTAATGCTTCGATTTGTAACGATACCTATATAATGAAAGGCTCTTTTCCAAGCATTGTGGGTGTTTCGGGTGAATGGATTTTGAACTCAGGCGGAGGGTTTATAAATCAAATTAACAACAGAAATGCAACCGTTACCGGAATTCCTAACGATGAAGTTGGATTTCAAAATATTTTTCAATGGCGTGTAACACTTGGAGAATGTTCTTCTACTTATAACGTAAATATTACCTCTTTTTCGCCACCAACCCAAGCCTCAATTTTAGGTATAAACCTTTCCGTTTGTGAAAAAGATACTTTTAAAATCAATACTTATAAAAGCAATGGTTTATTTGTAGGAACACCAAAATGGAAATTTATAGAAGGAAATGTTCTTTTTAATGATATTTCTTCAACAAATCCTCTAACTACTTTAGTTGGTTACGGCACAAATCGTTTAGTTTACGAATTATCAAATTCTGCATTTTGTCCAATTAGTAGAGATACAATAGTAATAAATAGATTTAAAAAACCTTTATTATCATCTGCAGGAATAAACCAAAAAATATGTGCCGATACTTTGCAATTGAACGCTCAAAATTTGGAAGTAGGTACTGGAATTTGGTCTATTCAATCTATCACTTCGCCTGTTATTATAACAAATCCAACTTCTTATACAACCAAAATTAGCAATGTTGCCCCAGGAGATTATAGTTTTAAATGGAAAATAACAAACGGAGCCTGTCAAGACTCATCTTTTGTAAGTTATAAAGTGAGATCTTCCATAACTAAACCAGTTGCCAACAGAATTGCCGATCAATGTGATACTACAACAATTCCTATTTTGGGAAATACGCCACTTTTAGGTAAAAGTGTTTGGAAAGGACCCTATTTAATGAATGGAAATCAACTAACCACAGTGCTTTCTCCAATCAGTTTTGTAAGAGATTCTTTAGCAAATCAAACTCTTTTATATGCCAAAGAAATTACATCTAAAGCTTTGATTTATGTAATAAAAGATGATTTCTGTATCCTTTCAGATACCATTTATATTAATGCCTATCACAAACCATCGCCCATTAATTTGCAAACCGAAACAACCATTTGTAAAGATTCTTTGGAAATAATGGCAGAACAACCACAATTTGGAAATAGTATTTGGTCTGTAAATACTTTGAATGGGATAAATGCTAATTTAATAAATTCTAATACCTTATATATAAGCAAATTACCCTATGGCGTAACCACATTTATTTATGCTATCAAACAGCCCGTTTGCCCAATAAATGAAAAAATAATTAAAATTTTTAATTATAAATTAGAAAATGCAAACGCAGGCATTGATTCAATTATTTGTAAAAATTCATATCAATTAAAAGCAAATACTCCTCGTTTTGGACAAGGATTTTGGAATGTTATTTCAGGGACTGGTACTTTTTTCAATTCTGACAATTCGTTACCAACCGCTATGGTAAGTAATTTAAATCAAGGAATAAATATTTTAAAATGGACAATTAGCAACGATCAATGTCCTGAAATAGTAGATATTGTTACTATTACAAACAATAAACCTGAACAACCAAGCCCGTTTCAAAAACAAGAAGTTTATAGCATTAATGCCAACATTGCAGCCCAAAACCCATCCTACGGAGCTGGTTCGTGGTCTGTTGTGAAAAGCACTGCAGATATTGAAAATCCTAATCAAGCCCAAACTCAAGTTAAAGGTTTAGATATTGGAGAAAATATTTTTAGATGGACGGTTTCGATATCGGGTTGTCAAAGTGCTTTTTCTGACTTAAAAATTGATTTGAAAGATATCATCGTTCCGCAATTAATAACTCCCAACAACGATTTGCAAAATGATTTTTTTGAAATTTTAGGGTTAGATAAATATCCAAATTCTAAGCTTGAAGTATTTAATAAATGGGGAAAATCAGTATTCCAAACCAATAATTACGACAACACTTGGGCTGGAAATAACTCAAATAACGAACCACTTCTAGACGATACATACACCTATATATTAACTTCTAACGATGGAAAGGTAATTAAAAAAGATTTTGTTACCATAAGGCGATAATGAAAAAATTATTTTTAGTAATAAATTTATTTATTTTTTTTATATTAACTGCTCAACACCAACCTGTATATAACAGCTATGCCATATCTCCTATTTTAATAAATCCTGCTTTTACAGGGGCTGACGGAGCTTTATCTTTCGGAATGGTTTCTCGCATTCAATTTTTAGGTATTGAAAGTGGAAATCCTTTGACAAATACCCTTTTTGCACATACGCCATTAAAAAACAAAAATATAGCACTTGGAACCATCATGAGTTATGAAAAATTTGGACCACAAAGCAATTTTAATGGAAATTTAATGGCTTCCTATAAAATAAAAATATCTAAGTTTAGACTAACTTTTGCATCTAGTTTAGGATATTTAAACCGAAGGTTTACGTTTGAAAATACTAATCCTGTTAGTTTTGATAAAGCCAATGAAGATCTTTTAAGCATTACTAACCCTTCTGAAAATAAATTTAATTTGGGATTTGGAATGAATATTTCTTACAAATTCTTTTACTTAGGGGCTTTTACGCCAACCCTTAAATTTTCAAAAATTCAGCAAACCGAACTTCAAAAAGACTTTTTTTATAATCAAATTCATATTTATGGGGGGATTAATTATAGAATATCAAACAGTTTTGTCATTAAACCATCATTTTTATTAAGAAATTTAAAATCTTCGGGAAATCAATTAGATGGAAACTTATTAATTTCAGCTTTTGATAAAGTAACATTTGGAGCAAACTTTAAATTAAATAATGCCATTGCAGGAATTGCAATGATTCATATTTCCCCGCAGTTTTCAGTTTGTTATTCTTACGAACATATTACTACAAATTTAAAAAATAATTCCTCTGGAAATCATGAATTGCATTTGAAATATATTTTCAAGTATTATGTTAATGACCTAAATGTGAAAAAATTCAAATGATCAGATTGTTTTTTATACTTTTTTTGATAAAATTAAATCTTTTTGCACAAACTAAAGCAACAGGAGACACAGTTCTAAAAGAAAAAATTTCTTTTAGTGTTAAATATTTACCATTTAATACTAAATCCGCAGAGTTTTCGCCTGTAATTTATAAAGATGGAATTATATTTTGTTCAGACCGAGATAATGATTTTGGAACCGTTTATAGATCCGAAAAAACCGAAAAACCAATGGTTGATTTTTATTTTGTAAAATCTATTAGTGGTAAGAAATGGTCGAAACCAAAAGTGTTTGACAAATCAATTTGCTCGGTTTTCAGCGAAGGACCTTTAAGTTTTAATGCAGATTTCACAAAAGTTTATTTTACAAGAAATAAAGTATTTGAGGAAAAAACTAGGTTATTTATTTATGAATCAAGTTTAGTAAATAATGTATGGTCCGAACCTAAATTATTACCATTTATAAATGAAAAGTTTTCTTATGGGCATCCTACAATTTCTGCCAATGGCTTGTTTATGATTTTTTCTTCAAATATGGCTGGTGGATATGGAGGAATTGACTTATATATAACTTATTTAAAAGACGATATCTGGTCGAAGCCTACTAATTTAGGAAAAACTATTAATTCAGAAAAAAATGAAATAATGCCTTTTTTGCACCCTTCTGGTTTGCTTTATTTCGCTTCAGATGTTGCTGGCGGATTAGGTGGTTATGATATTTATACCACTGTTTATGCCCAATTTGAATGGAAAAATGTTAAAAATATAGGTTATCCTTTCAACACAAGTTTCAATGATTTTGGAATTTATATGAATGATGATTTCACACAAGGATATTTTTCCTCTAACAGGCTGAATGGAAAAGAAGACGATGATATTTATAGTTTTAATTCTATTGTAAATAATTTTGAAAATTGCGACACTCTACGAAAGAATAATCTTTGTAGAACATTTTTTGAAGAGGGAACAATGCCAACTGAAAATTCACCTTTGGTATATGAATGGGATTTGGGAGATGGTACAAAAAAACGTGGAAACGAAATAAAGCACTGCTTTCAAAAACCAGGAATCTATATCATTCAATTAAATATTGTTGATTTAATTTCAAGCCAAGTTTTAATGAACGAAGCCACTTATGAATTTGAAATTGAAGATATAAAATCAGCTTTTTTTCAAACCCCCGACACCTTAATTACTTCAAATATAAATATTTTTGATGCCTCAAAATCTACTATTGATGGCATAAATTTTAAACCCATGGATTATATTTGGGATTTTGGAACAGGCGAGATTTTTAATGGTGTAAAACCTTCATTTACTTACAATCTTGCTGGAACCTATGAAGTAAGATTAAATGTTAAATTCATTGATTCTTTAGTAAATATTCGCAATTCTTGCGTAAGTCGGAAAATTAGAGTAATGACTCAAAATGAGTTTAATTTGGCACTTCTGAATAAGGAAAAACCAAAAATTTTAGCATCAGATTGGATGAAAAAAGTATATAATATTAAAGATTCCGATGGAAATGTTTATAAAATTCAATTAGGAACTTCTAAGCAATCTAAAAAACAACATTTCAAGAAGTTTGATGGAATGTTGAAAGTAGAAGAATATTACGACAGAAATGTTTTTGGATATACTGTTGGAAACTACAAAACGGCTCAAGATGCCATCCCAGATTTAAAATTGATGCGTAAAATTGGCTTTAAAGAGGCAGTTTTGATTGCTCAAAACAACGGAAGAGTTGTTTCTGGAACTGATTCTTCCTCTTTTGCTCCTATTGACGAGAAAATAACTCCACTTAAAATAGTAACATTAAAAGGAAATGTTAAAGATAAAAATGGGAATCCTATTGAAGCTACATTTAAAATTGAAAATCTTTCTTCAGGCGAAATTTTAGGAAATAAATTAACTAATAATCCTCTAGGATATTACGAATCTACTTTAGTTGATGGCGAAATTTATGGTTATTATTTATCTTCTAGCGGTTATTTTCCTTACTCAAACAATATCGATTTGCGTTTTGAAAATAGTGTGTTTGAAATCAACAACGATATTACTTTATATAAAATAGAAGAATTGGCATCTAGTTCAATTCCAATGAAAATTAATAACATTTTTTTTCAACCTGATAAGTTTGAAATACAATCAGAGTCATTTTCTGAACTTGAATTTTTAGCTAAATTTATTAAAGAAAACAGTACATTTAAATATGAAATTGGCGGACATTCAGATAATTTAGGAGATGCAGATTATAATTTTAAGCTTTCAGAAAAAAGAGCTTTGGCAGTTTCAAATTTTCTAATCAACAAGGGTTGTATGTCTGAAAATATTTTCGTTAAAGGATACGGAAATACTTTTCCACTTACAACAAATAAAAAATTTATAGAATTAAATAGAAGAGTTGAAATAAAAATACTACCTTAGTAAAAAAATTAAATGTTTTTATAAAAATTAATTAAAAATGAAAAAAAATAAACCCATTAGCATTATTTTGTTACTATTCAATATAATATGTACAGCTCAACAAGTACCAGGAAAAGAAGAAAATATTCCATATTTAGTAACATTTAGTAAAGATAGTGAAAAACGATGGGGCGATGATGATTTTTCGCAAACTTGGTTTTATGTAATTCCAAAAGACACAAAAAAACCATTTTATATTCGTGTTTACGACCCAGATGTGGCTGGTAAAATTGATGAACTAAAAGCTGACGCTAATTCAAAAACGAAGTTTTCGGTTTTTGGAGGAAAAGGATGTTATACAGACCCAGATGCAACCAACAAAGACCCTCTTGGTAACTATAAATCTGGAACACTTTTAAATAGTAAAGTTTTTGGAAATCAACCTGAATTTGATGAAAAATGGTTTAATTTTGGTCCATTTAATCCAACAGAAGGTGAATTAATAAACGAATTAAATGGGTATGTTTTTAAAATTATTTCGGATGGATTGGAAGGAAACGATGGTAATTTATATAAATATTTTCTCTCATCCTCCTCAATTAGTAATATTCCATTGGAAGGAGCTAATTTATTTACCTACGAATATACTTTTCGGGTGGATGAAAAACCAGGTTCAATTTCTCATGTATATCCTTTTGTGGATGAAAATGTAATATCTGTTAATATTAATACTTTCGATTTGGATGATGATAGCTATATGAGATTGGTTTCTGTTGCCAAAAAAGGTGATAAAATCAATGGCTCGATTGATAACGAGTGGGCAATTAGCAATCATACTATCAGTAATGAAGAAAAAAAGACTTCTCTTGATATTCAAATTATTAAATTTAGAGAAAAAGTAAATAATAATCTTGTTTTAACTATCACTAATCAATACGGAAAATCTTTGCCTTTTTTCTCAATTCCAATTGGGGGTGTACCTAAATATAAATACAAAATAGGTATAAAATAAAATAACCAACAAAAATCAATTAATTCTATTGAAATACTTCTTTAAATTTACTTTATCAAGTTTTTTTTTAGCTCAATTTATTTTTGCTCAAAAAATTAATTACAAACATTTTACTGAAGCTGATGGGCTTCATAATCTCTATGTTTATGCTATAAAACAAGATAAAAATAGCTTTTTGTGGATAGCAACTGCCGAAGGTTTATTGCGTTTTGATGGAAAGTCTTTTTTGAATTTCAATACTAAAAATGGGCTACAAGAAAATTTTGTAAACACTTTATTTGTTGACTCTTTAGATAGAAAATGGATAGGACATTATTCTGGCGGAATTACAGTTTTTGATAATAATAGCTTTAAAATTTTAAATACACAAAAACTAATTACAAGCCGAATTAATATTTTTTTTCAAAATAAGAATGGTGAAATTTTAGTTGGCACTCAAAGTGATGGACTTTGGATAATAAATTCAGATCTTTCTATCAAAAAAATTACTACAAGCGACTCTGAATTTCCTATTATAAATGATATTCAACAAATTAATGAAAATCAATATTTATTAGCAACCAATGAAGGATTAATTAGTATTTCTATTGATAACAGAACAAATAGATACACAAAAAAGACAATAGAAAATACCGATTATTATCAAATTATTTCTATTTTAAAAATTAAAAATCAGATTGTTTACGCCACTGAATACGATGGTATTTTCGGTATTGATTTTAAAAATTCTGACACATATAGAACTTATAAACTACCACATAATCTTGATTTAGAATTATCTGGTAAAATTATTTTTATTGATAAGGATAAAAATAATCACATTTATATAAGTTATGAAAATGGTAATTTTAGTCAAAATAAATTACTCGCTTTTAGCATTGAACAAAATACTTCTTACAATATTTCGAAAGATAAATTTTCAACATTTTGTAAATCTATGTATGTAGATAAAGAAGATAATTTATGGATTGGCACATTTGGAAATGGATTATTGCAATCCTCTGGAAATGTATTTTTGTCTTATTCTAACTCTTTTGACTATCCGCAAGAAAATGTAACGGCAATAGCAATTAAAGCTGACGTTATTTATTATGCCATTGGAAGTGAACTGTATAAATACGATATAAAAAAAGAATTATACACAAAACTTACTTATCATATCTCATCAAAAGAAGCACAAACTGAAGAGATTAAACATATTTTGATAGATGAAAATGACATAATCTATATAAGTATTGAAAATAAAGGTTTGTATTCTTCAAGTTTAAAAAAAATGAAATTTAAAGAATTTTTTTGTCACCTAGAAGATAAACCATCTTGCACAATTAATAATTTCATAAAAGATGAAAATTTTTTATGGCTCGCTACCGATAATGGAGCCTATCAAGTTAATTTATCTTCACAAAATATTAAAAGGATAGGTATAGAAAATGGATTACCACACAATAAAGTTTATACAATAAAACGTGATTCTAAAAATAGAATTTGGTTTGCTACGCATAGTTCTGGAATTTCTTACTTTGAGTTTGGTAAGTTATTCAAAATTCATTCGCCATTAGAAAATGTGGCGGTAAATATAAGTACCATTTATGAAGATAAAAATAAAGATATTTGGTTTGGAACTTATGGGAGAGGTATAATGCGATATAAAAATGGAGAATTTGATAAGCAATTTTCTAAATTTGATGGCATGGGATCCGATTTTTGCTACACGATTAGTGAAGATAATAATGGTTTTTTATGGGTAGGACATAAAAATGGTTTTTCAAAGATTAATATTGAAACATCTGAAATAAATTTCTATGAAAATATTACTGAATATTCAGATGCAGAAGTTAACTTAAATGCCGTTTGTAATGACCCAGAAAACGAAGTTCAAAACCAGATTTGGTATGGAACAAATCATGGATTATTAAAATTTGATTCTGAAAATGATAGAAAAAATATTATTGAAAACTCAAATGTTATTACAGGCTTAAAATTATTTTTCAATGAACCTGAATGGAATAAATTAAAAGTTAGAAAGCAAATCACCTCACCACCTCAAAATATCAATTTCAAACACTCAGATAATCATTTTACTTTTGAATTTATTGGGATAAGCCTAAAATCGCCCGAAAACGTAAAATATAAGTTCTTTTTGGAAGGCTTTGAGAATGACTGGTCTTTGGAAAGTAAACAAAATTATGCAACTTATTCTAATTTACCTTCTGGAACTTATACTTTTAAAGTTATTTCTAAAAATAAAGATGGCAAATGGAATAAAATTCCGACTACTTATTCTTTTCAAATTAACAAACCTTTTTGGAAAGAATGGTGGTTTATTTTATTGTCATTTTTATTATTTTTATTTATTATTTTTATAGTTTATTATTTCCGAACCTTGAATTTGCGAAATAAAAATGCCTTATTATTAAATGAAAAATTAAAATTAGAATATGAGATTTCTGAAAGAAAAATTGTGGAAAATAAACTACAAGAAAGCCAAAGATTATTACAATTAAGCCACGATGAATTGAATGAATTTATGTGGCGTTTGTATCATGATTTAAAAAGTCCGCTTAAATCAATTCGTGGGTTAGTAAACATTGCATTGGCTGCTCCTCCTAAAATTGAAGATTCGCAAAAATATTACGGATTAATAGGTTTAACTACTGATAAATTAGATGCTATTTTAACTGATTTTAGTAAAATTAAAATTCTGACAGATTTTGAGTTTAGCAATGATTTAATAGATTTTAAAGTTTTATTTGATAATACAATCAGTCAAATAAAATTAAAACATGACTTAACTAATTTTAGTTTTAAATATTTGGATCAAACTAAATCGGAAAATTTTTATACTGATTATTCTTCCCTTGAAATGATTTTTAATAATGTGATTAGAAATTGTGTAATGTATGCAAGTGCCAATCCTATCATAACTGTAAGAATAAAATCATATTCTAAATTTGTATCTATTTTAATTGTTGATAATGGAATTGGTATAGAAAAAATTGCTTTAAGTAAAGTTTTTAACATGTTTTATAAAGCATCTGAAAGATCAAAAGGAACAGGATTGGGATTATATATTACAAAAAAATATGTTGAAATAATCAAAGGTGAAATAGGTATTGTAAGCACCAAAAACAAAGGCACAATGGTAAGAATTAAAATTCCTTCAATACCACCTTTAGAGATTATAAAGTAATTTTTATTTTTTTTAATTCTAAATTTTTTTCAATATATTATATAAAGTTTAATAAATAATTACAAATTTATGTTAGCTTTTCCCAATTAGGGAAATAAGAAATGGGTTTTATAATTATTTAATTGTAAATATTTATTGGACTCAATATAAATTGTATTTTTATAATCATAAATATGTAGAATTTTATTAAATTTTAGGTAAAGACTATTTTATGTTTCCTTAAACTTTGATTTTTTTTATTCCTATACCTACATCATTTGGGTAGTATTTTTTATGATTTTCTTGTTTTTTTAAATCTTAAAAATTATTTTTTATCATAAACGCTTGATTATCAGTATTTTAAATTAATAAAACATTTCCCAAATGATGTAGTAAATATTCGATTTTTTAATTATTGTTTTGTAACCTAATTTAAACAAACAAATTATGTATTCAAACATTCTACTATCATCAAAATTCAAAACGCTTAAAATTGGAATAATTTTAATGCTTATTTATGGTTTCACAAATGCTCAAACGATTATCAGAGTGGATAGAGGTAGCACAGCAGGCAATCCTAATGGAAGTAGCTGGGCATTAGCTTATCCAGGTTTACCTCAAGCACTTACATTAGCAAATAGCACTGCTGGAGATGTCCAAATTTGGGTGAAGGGAAATAGGGCTTATGCCCCAACTTTAGGCAATGACAGAAGTCTTTCTTTTGTAATCAACAGAGCAAATATAACCTTGGCAGGTGGATTTGTGGGAACCGAAACAGGTTTTAATCAAAGAAATCCAGACCTAAACCCCACGGTTTTGTCTGGAAATATTGGCACACCAGCTACAGCTACAAATACCGATAATTCATTTACGATTATTAAATTAACAAGTACTGCTGCAACTGCTTCTAACACGCTTATAGATGGTTTTACAATTGAAAGTGGTTATGCTACTGTTTCGGGAGGTGGTGCTTTGTCGGTTACTGCTGGTTTTTTGTCTGTTTCTAATTGCCGATTTGAAAAAAACTATGCCAAAGATTTTGGTGGTGCTATTAACATTCAAACAGGAATTTCAAATGTAAATAGTAAAAATACTTTTGATAGATGTTATTTTAGATTTAATACTACTACTGGTTATGGCGGAGCTATGTACGTTGCTGGTAGTAGTGCAAGAATAACAAATAGTGTCTTCAATGACAATTATGCTGATTTAGGTGGCGGAGGCGTATCTATTCTATCTGCTCATGGAGATATTACCAACTGTACATTTGTGGCAAACCGTAGTAATTCTACTAATAGTTTTCAATATCGTCATGGCGATGCGGTTTTATTTGATCAAACTTGGTCAGGTACTGCGGTTCATCGTTTTGTGAATAATATAGTTGTAAATAATGGCAGTTTCCAAAATAAACAAATCATTATGCCAACAAATTTTACTCAAAACTATACTCATAATTTATTTGAAGGAGTAGCTTACGGAGCCAATGTATTAACTTTTAATTCAAATTTGATGACTCTGTTTGATAACATAGCTGCTGGAAATTATCAAATTGAAGTCAATTGCTCACAAGCTTTTAATGAAGGAACAACAGTCGCTGGTCTTCCTAATTTAGATTTAAAAGGCAATCCTCGCATGAGTTTTGGAAAAGTAGATATTGGTGCTTTTGAATTTTATCAAAGTGTCGTTACAAGTATTACTGGCGTTATTACTTGTGCAGGAGCAAGTACAGGAGAAATTAGGTTATCTTCGGGACCTGCAAATTCAAGATGGTATATTTCAACCAATAGAAATCAGTTTTTTTTCCCTGAATTGAGCCCTATTTTCTCTAATTTAAGTGCAGGAAAATATTATACAGCCACCAGACATAATGGTTGTAGCAATGTTTTCAAACTTGATTCTATTATACTCGATCCACCACCAGTGCTTTCATTTTCAGGAATTTTCAAGAATGCTAAATGTAATGCAGGTTTAGATGCGGAATTACAAGTTACTAGCCTATTAGGTGGATTTGGACTTGCTCAAAAAGGATTTAAAGTTGATAACGGCACTTTATTTACAGCAGTACCTAGGACTTTTACCGCATTTGCACCTAATATTGTTGTAACTATTACTGTTTCACAATTAACATGTTCTAGAAATTATTTTCATATATTTACTTCACCTAGTCCCATTAACTCTGGCGTGATAGGATGGACAGATGTGGTTTGTAATGGTCAAAACAACGGAAGTGTAAACTTACTACCAACAGGCGGTACTCCTCCTTATTCTTTTTCTATTTCAGGAGTTAGTGCAATTGCAAATACCATATCTGGGGGTTCATATTTAATAAATAATATTAGCCCAGGTGCACAAAGAGTGAATGTTGGAGATGCAAATGGTTGTTTCGTAATTGGTGCTTTGACTACAGTTTCTCAGCCTTTACCTGTTGTTCCAATTGTACTTTCAAAGAAAAATTTAAGTTGTTCAAATAATACAGATGGCGAAATAGTGGTTTCAGCAACAGGAAGTAATACATCATTTACTTATTCTATTTCAGGATCTCCAACAACTTCTAGTTTTTTTGTAAATACTATAATTGGTTTAAATGTTGGAACATATAGAATAGTAGCTACTGATAACATTGGTTGCTCAGGAACACTTTCGGGAGTAACTATCACAAGTACTTCAACTTTAAATTTAACGCCAACTATTACCAATAATTTATGTAGCGGACTTTTTAATGGGTCTGTTTCAATAACAGGTTCAGGTGGAGCAACGCCTTATGAATATAGCATTTCGGGTTTCTCATTTCAAACATCAAATCAATTTGCAAGTTTACCGCAAGGAAACTATGAAGTTGCTATTAAAGATGCCAATAATTGCACAAAAACAATGTCAATAGATTTAATTGACCCATTACCATTTGGGATTTTAGAAAGTTCTATTGCTCCCACCTGCCACACCGATTCAGATGGAAAATTATTGGTAACCATTACAGGTGGTTTTGGTTTAAAAAACGTAACTGTAAATGGAGTTGGTTATGTAAGTCCGTTTACAGCTACTGGTTTAGGTTCGGTTCAACAATATCAACTACGAATAAAAGATGCCAACAATTGTTTGGATTTTTATAATGCTAGAGTAACCAAAAAACCTGCTATCACACTTACTGGCGTAGTTTCTGGTGTTTGTTCAAGCTCAACCAATGGTGTTTATACGCTTCTTGCCACAGGCGGAAACGGAGGATTTACGTATGAATTTAACAATGGCAATGCATCTACTATCAATACTTTAAATGTAGTAGTGCCAAGCACCGTAACAAGTTTTGTAGAAGATTCAAAAGGATGTACTGCAAGTTTAATTACAGAAGTTGCACAACCAAGCACACCTTTAGCCGCATCAATTGCATCACAAGTGAATATTTTGTGTTTTGGAAATGCCACAGGAAGTATTGTTGTCAATACCTCTGGTGGAGCTGGAAACTATGAATATAGCGTAAATAATACATCTTTTGCAGGAATTAATGCACTTAGCAATCTTAATTCTGGAACTAAATTAGTGAAAGTAAAAGACCAAACAGGATGTACCATAACGCTTAATTCTGTAAATCTTACGCAACCTTCCAATCCCGTTTTGATAAATTTAGTTTCTAAAAACGATGTTTTATGTTTTGGAAATAGTTCAGGAATAATTGTTGTAAATGCAAATAATGGCGTTCCAAACTATACATATAGTGTAGATAATGGTATTTTTGGTGCATTAAATACTTTTGCAGGTTTAAGCTCAGGTTTAGTAAATATTACTGCCAAAGACCAAAATAATTGCGAATCTACGGTTTTAGGCGTTTCGATTTCTCAGCCACAAAGTGCAGTTACAGTAACATCAGCAATAGAAAACATAAATTCAATTCGGGTTTCGGCTTCTGGAGGCACAGGGGCTTTCAATTATGCCTTAAATAGTTTGGCTGCACAAACTTCTGATTTATTTATAAATCTTACGCAAGGCAATTATTTAATAACCGTTTCGGATGCTAATAATTGTACAAGTACGGTGCAACAAAATTTAATTCTTCAATCCATTAAAAATGCAAATAAATGGAATGAAATGGTTGAAATTTATCCTAATCCATCAAACGGAGAATTTAGTATAAAAGCACCTCAAAACTCAACCATTTCAATATTTAACACTTTAGGAATTTTGGTTAAAGAAACATACACAACAAATGAAATTTCAAAAATCAATCTTTCTGAAAAAGGAGTTTTTATGGTAAAAATAACCTCTAAAGACGGCAATAAAACAATTAAAATCAATATCGAATAAATCTAATTCAATTCAGAAAACCATCTCTATTATAAATATTAGAGATGGTTTTTCTAACTTTAACCTTAAATCTTAAATCTTTAAATTTTAAATCTTTAAATTTTAAATCTTTAAATTTTATGCAAACAACAAATTTACCTATCAAAAAAAGTAGGTTCAATTTATTAAAATCAATCATATTAGGTCTAATCATTCAAATAAGTACGCTCTTTTCTGCGTTTGCAATTACGCCAGTTGTTAATGGAATTTATCCAACTTCGGGGGAGATAAATGGTTCTTTTTCGCTATTAGGCTCTAATTTTGCTGATGTAGAATTTATATATTTCAAAGACAACAATGGAAATATAGATTATACTACTGGTTCTATAAATTCTAACTTCTTAGAAGTTCAGTATCCAAGTTCGATGAGAAATGGGGTTTTAACACTTACTGGGACATTTGGAAGCTATATTACTTCAACTCCTTTTACATTAGCTACACCTAGCATCTCATCTATAAATCCTTTAACGGGTACATCTAGTAATGGAAGAGTTACCGTTTTTGGATCTAATATGCGAGGCATTGATAAAGTCTATTTTACCTCATCGGATGGCAACGAAGCTTCTTCTAATTTTCCTACAAATTTTGGTAATTATATCAGAATTAATTTCATCCCTTCAAATGCTGCTTTAGGTGTTTTTACGCTCACAGGAGGCTTTGGAACAGTAATTTCAACAATCAATTACTCTCCTCCTATTCCTTCAATTTCAAGTATTAATCCATTAGAAGGAACAGACGAAAATAGTACAATAACCTTATTTGGATCAAATTTGAATGCTATTCAGAAAGTGTTTTTCAGAAGCACAAACCAAAATTCTGCAGAAGGAACTGTAAATTATTCCACAAATTATATAACCGTAGGCTTGCCTCAAAATGCAAACAGTGGAAATTTAACACTCACAGGAGGTTTTGGAACTGTAACTTCAAGCATAAGCTATATTAAACCTGTTCCTACTATCACAGGAATATTTCCAACTAAAGGTTTGAGTGCTAATGGTTCACTCACACTTTTTGGAAATAATCTTAGATTTATAGATGAAGTATGTTTCCCTACTGTATTTGGAGGTAGAATATGTTCTAATTTCACAAATGAAGGTAATCATTTAAAAATCACTGATTTCGCAAATAGTTTAAGTCAAGGTCCAATTTCAATTTCAGGAAGTTTTGGAATACAACAAACAAATTATAACTATAACATCTTAATTCCGACAATTACTGGCATCTTCCCGACTACTGGGACTGATTCAGAAGGTTTTATCACGCTTACAGGCAGCAATTTGGTGAGTATTCAAACCATAAATTTCCCCTCTGGTAATTCAGCAGGAAAAGTTAATGAACAAGACATTCGTTTTTTTGGAACATATATCAGAGCATTTGTATCGAGCAATTCTAATAGTGGCGTACTTTCTTTTACTGGCGTTCAACATGGAGAAAGAGTATCTACTATCAGTTTTGTAAAGGCGTTTAATTTCCCAACAGTAACTGGAATTACCCCAACTTTTGGCATTGATGCAAGTGGAAATGTTGAGTTAACTGGCTCGTTCTTAACATCAATTCAAAGTGTATATTTTGTATCATCCTTAACAGGAACTGTTGAAATAAACAATGTTGCATTTTTGTTTAGTAAACTTGTCGTATATTCTATCCCAAATGATGCGATTTCTGGACCTATTTCTATCAGCGGAACTGGATATGGAATTACTGCCACTAATATACAATTCAAGCGATTTGCACCAACTTTGGTTTCTGTAACAGGATTTCAAAGTTCTTTAAGTTTAGCAAATATTGTAAATGATGCACTTATCACCTTAACTGGTTCAGGCTTTATGACTGGTGCAAATGTTACAATTGGAGGTGTTGTATTAACAAATGTGTCAGTTTCAGGTAGTGTTATTACAGGAGTTATACCAGTTGGTTCGGTGGTCGCAAATCCAACTATTCCATCTATTATTATTCAAAATCCAGGATTAGAACCATCTGTTGGCATAACTCCCATTGGAATTGATATTGTTAATAGTATAACTTTTAAAGATACTTTAAAAGATGAAATACTAATTTATCCAAATCCATCAAACGGAGAATTTAGTATAAAATCACCATTAAAAAGCAATATTCAACTAATTAATCCAAGAGGAGAAATAATAAAAGAGTTAATAACAAATTCAGAAATCACTAAAATGATAGTTTCTCAAAAAGGATTATATATACTAAAAATCATTTCAAATAATGATTTAAAAGTAATAAAAGTTATTATTGAATAAAGTAGGAACACGACTTTTGGCGTGTTCTTCAAAAAATGATTTAAAAGTAATAAAAGTAGGAACACGCCTTTTGGCGTGTTCATTTAAAATTTCATTTAAAAGCGTGTTAAATTATCAAAAAATACGTTCAAATTCTTAAAATAACACATCAAAAAAGCGTGTTCTTACAATTTTAAATATCAGGTTATGAACCAAAATAAATTAAAATTAATAAAATTTATATTTTTGATTTATACTTTGTTCATATCATTTTCTTATGCGGATTTACCTAAAATTAAAGGCATTTTTCCAAATAAAGGAACTGACGAAAATGGTCATTTTTCTATTCTAGGTTCAAACTTAAAAGAAATAAAACAAGTATTATTTCAGACAAATGAAGGCATAGTTTCAGTACCACAAATAGTAATATTTAATAATTTAATAAAAGTATATTTTGTGCCAAAAAACGCTCTGATTTCAACCATTTCGGTTGTTGGTAGCTTTGGAATTTTAAATACAGATATTACTTTTTTACCTGAAACCCCTGCAATTGAAAAAATACTATATTCCTACGATAAAGAAGGAAAAAATTACTTAATTGTGATGGGTAGAAATCTAAATTTCATTGAAAATTGTCATTTTATAACCAAAACTAATTCTGTTTCTACATCTCCTTTTATCTATTTTGGAGCTTTTGGACAGGTTTATATTCCTCAAAATGCAAAAAATGGATTAATTTCTATTTCAGGTAATAGTTTTAAAACAAAAAAAACTGAAATAAATTTTATTGATAATTCAGCACACATACCCGAAAATATTGAAAATAACGAAATTGATTATTTTTCGACATCTAATTTATCAAATGATTTTATGATTTATCCTAACCCAAGCTCAGGAAGTTTTATGATTTATGGAAATCAAATAAAAGAAATAAATGACATTAAAATAATTGATTTTTTAGGTAATAATATTTCGTTTATATATCAAAACAATGAATTAAAAATTACCAAATCAGGTGTTTATTTTATTCATATACATGGAAAAAAAATAAAAGCAATAGTTTATTAATATTTTCAAAAATTAAATATAAAAAGTAATAATTAAATGAATATTATTGAAAGAACAACAAACAAAACGCCAACGAAACGAGCTTTTGATCAATTTAAAATAAGTGTAATCAAACAAGTAGGAAATGTATTATTAAAATCTTTGACCGCTTTTTTATCACGTAAACTAAGAAGTTAATCTTAAAATATTAAAATGGAACCAACAAATAGAGCCGCAATTACATATTACCGAACTTTTAAAAAAGCAATAGAAAAAATTGAGGAAATCGATCCCGTAGCTAAATCTGGTGCTTACAAAAGTCAGCTTTCAATTTTAGAAATTAACTTAAAAAATATAAAAAAAATTGAACCTAATTATGACACTTCCGAACTTGAGTCTGAAATTGATTTGTACAAAAACAAGATTGATGCTCAAGATAAAAACAAATCTTTAGACAAAGACCTTAAAGAAATCAATAAAGGGATAGATTTTTTGTTCAATATCCTAAATGAAACCAAATTTAATACAGATAATATTGATTTTCAGGTTAAAAGCTCAACAGAAGCTTTTATAAGAGATATTAATATTTTCAAAAAAAATCATCCTGAATATAATCTAAAATTTGCTGAAGATAAAGTTATAGAATTTCAAAATAAGTTTAGAGAAAAATTAGAAAACTCTAATCAAGAAAAAGTAAAAATTAATGATTTAGATAAAGATTTAAAGTTTGTTTTATATCCTGATTTTTTAAGTTTTCGTGATTTTGAAGGCGAAGATTATATTTATGGCACTCACAACCCCACAGGAGATCCTTATTTACCGAATTATATTTGGTCGGGAGCTAGTATTGATAAATTGCAATCCATCATGGATAGTTATCCCAATCGTGTAACCGAATTTTTAACTAAATATAATATTGAAGAATTAAATGGTTTTTACGAAATAAATTCTCAAGGAAATATAGAAATCCAACAAGATAAATTACGTGATTATAAAGCCAATACCATAAAAAAACATCTTTCTGATTATCTAAATAAAGCGGATTCATCTGCATTAAATATAGCAAAAGAGCAATTAAAAGGTGTTCAAGAAGTAGCTGATTTTGTAGTTGAAAATTATTTTAATAATAAAATTGAGGCTTATAGATGGATATTTATAACCCAAATATTTATTAAATCTTCAAAATTAAATGAAATAGCTGAAGTATATAAAAAAGTAATTGATTATTACGGATCTATTGAAGATTATAAAAATTTAATAAGACAAAATAGTATTAAAAATGCAAAAAAAGTTTCGCCACCTAAGGCAGTTAAAGAAGATGCCGAAATTGAATCAAGTTTAAAAATTGCATTTGAACAAAAAGGTTGGAACGAAGAGGTTTTGAAAGTTTATTTATTATCTAACGATTGGCGTTTGGAAAGAAATAGTGATTTTATCATAGGTAGAGTCTATGATGCAGCTTTAGTTGCAAAACAAAAAACGGGAATTTGTATGCTTTATATATTAACCATGCGGCAAGAACAAATTGGCGACAAATTCAATACTCCATTTATAGATTCGTACAGCAGCAGAGCAATAGCAGAAGAAAATATTTAACAAAACCATTTATAAAATTAATTAAAAGTAAGAAAATGAAAATATATAAAGTAATTTTAAGTTTATCAATTTGTTTAACATTTGCGGCTTTTGCACAAAGACCTACACGAGAACAGCTTATTTCAGGCTCTAAAACGACAGAAAATATTTTGGACGATCCTTTTATATTTTCAAAAGGCGAACTTCAAGTTTCTGGTGAAGATGTAACTAGCCGTTCGGCTTATGTAGCTGCTATCGAAAAAAGTGATGCAGTAATAATAGAATATAATGAAGAGATTAGTAAGTTTTTGAATTCAAATCCTTCCCCTTTTTTTTATAAAAATAAACTCAATAGCACAATCTCTAAAGCTTCAGGATTAGATAATGATATTCCTATGGTTGCTAAAGAGTTTAAACAAGGCACTTCTTTGGGTATCGTTTACTATTTACAAAAATTATATTTGTATAAAGGATATTTAGAAGGAGTTACACGAATTTATCCTGACAACCAAAAATTAAAAAACTACTTAGAAATGGTTTCAAATGCCATAAATTCTTATGAATCTCGTGATAAATTTATGTCTAAAATGGAAGAAAATTATAAAAATTATACAAAAAACCTAAAACTAATTCCTGCAAGACAAAGTAATTCTAAAATTGAATTATTGGTAAAAATTAAATATCAAGAGTTTGAAAAAAAATATAAAGTTACAAAAGTGAATATAACAGATGCCGCTTGGCGTATTGAAAAAAACGATTTAGGAATTCCTTTAAATAGAAAAGTAAGTGTAAGTATTGCCGTAAAAAACGATAAAGGTGAATGTGGTTTAGCTGGTGCAAATATTATAGAAGAATACCAAGGTGGAGGTACTTATGGTCAGTCGCTGATGTATTTGCCAACGGATGTTATTGTAGTACCTTGCATAAACATTAGTAATAAATAATTTTTTTAAAATTTAAAACTTAAGAACATCCTTTAAAATATCTAACTTTTAGGATATTCTTTTTTAAAATAATATTAAAAAAAATCAGTAACTCAAAGGCACTTCTAATTTAATAGATGTGCCTTCATTTTGTTTGGAATCAAATGAAAACTTCGATTTGATTTGAATGGCTCTTTCTTTCATATTTAAAATTCCATTTTTGTTTACTTGATTTATATCAAATCCATTTCCATTATCTTTAATAGATAAAACTAAGTAATTATCTATTAAAGAAATTCTAAAAAACACATCAGTAGCTTCAGCATGTTTGGCAATGTTGGTCATGGCTTCTTTGAAAATGGCTAAAATTTGTCTTCCAGAAGAAATATCTACTTTAAAATCATTTTTTTCTTTAATTTCAGAAATAAAATCAAAACTAATATTTAATTTAGAAAAAAAATCTTCTCCAAAATTTCGAATAAAAATGCCAATTTGATTTACATAATCGCTCTTAGAATCAATTGCCCAAATAAAATCTTTAGTTCCGCTAAGTAATTCTTTACTTCTAATTTGAATAATTTCTAGTGCATTTATGGTTTCAACATCAAATGTATTATCCATTTTTTTTACCAACATTTGAGAAATAATACTAATTCCTGCTAATTTATTACCCATTTCATCATGAAAATCTTTGGCAAGATTGGAACGTAGTTCACTTATTTCATTTGTTTTCTCTTTTATTTTTTGATTTAAAATATCTAATTTATCATCGTTCATTTTTTTTAATTTTTCATTTACCTCATCTACTGTTTTAGAGAAAGAATAAACCAAAACAAATGAAAAAAAACTTGCAAAACATATATTAAAAAAATTATCTAAAGAATGATGTGCAAAAATAAATTCAGTAAACATTTTATTATTTTCTGGAATAAAAGAAAGGTAATAAAACACACCATAAACAACAAAACAACAAACTGCATAAAATAAACCCACTTTTTTATTTACATTAAAAAAAGCACTGTTTGCCAAAATAATAAACCAAATTAAATTAGAAGAATAAATGCCACCAGTTAGATAAACACCCATTACCACCAAAGGAAAAGAGCCAAGAATTATAAAACCCAAGGAAATTCTAAAATCAGAAAAAAGTCGTAATAAAAGTATAGAAATCAATACATCAAAACATCCTAAAATATTAGAAATATTTTTTGAATCTAAAGGATATTTTGATAAAAAATAACCACTATAAATAAGAATAGAAAATGCACATAAAATCAAAATATTGGCATATATTTTGATTTTTTTATAATTAGGGTTTTCAATATTTCTGTTTTTCGGATGAATGATGAAATGTGTAATTTTATAAAACATAGCTTTATACCCAGTTATTTTTTTTAGCAATTGAAATGGCATCTACTTTTGAATTTACTTGCAATTTCAAATAGATGTTTTTAATATGAAATCTTACGGCATCGATGCTCACATCCATAGTTAAACCAATGGCACGATAGCTTTTCCCGCTCACCAAAGAGTTCAAAACAATTAATTCTTTATCAGTTAAAGGATTTTTATTCTTTTTAAAACTCTCAACCACCATTCTTGCAATAGCAGGATTCATGGGCGAACCGCCTTTAGCAACATCATTTAATGCTTCTATAATTTCAATTTGATTTGAATTTTTTGTTAAATAACCAGAAGCACCTGCTCGCAAAGAATCGAAAACTTTCTCACTATTTTCAAAAATAGATATTATTATAATTTCAATATGAGGCAATATACTTTTTATTCGCAAGGTAAGTTCAATCCCATTCATACCTCCTGGCAAATCTATATCAACCAAAGCAATATCAGGTTGATCTTTAAATAAATTTTTTAAAGCATCATCACCATTATGGTAAAAATTAATTACCTTATATTCGTTTGTAAGGTTGATGAGCATTTTATAGCCATGGCAAACGTCAATGTTATCTTCAATAATAATTACTTTTTTCATTGTTAATAATTTACAATAAAAGTAACTTAAATTAGTAAATATTACAAAGATTAAATTTTAAATATAAAAAAATGAGAGAATAAAATCAAGTATTTCATTTTATATTACTTTTCGTTCTCAAATTTTACTTAAGGGAACTCCTAAAAACCTCAATTCCGATAAAGCACTCCCCTTGAATTCTGCGATAACGGAGCAGAAATTAGTTTGGGAGGGGTTTTAAAAAAATATTGGAGTTTTTAGAAGTTCATAAAAAACTTAAAAATATTTGCAAGTATTAAAAGTATTAAAAGTATTAAAAGTATTAAAAGTAT
>REAG01000242.1 GCA_004294265.1 Cytophagales bacterium
CCAGGAATGGCTTGAACTAAAGCATATCCTGTCAAAAATTCTTGCGAAGTTAAGTAGTGTTTTACGTCCACATATTCTGTATGGAGCAACGAAACCAAGACTTGTCCTCCACCAAAAACAAGACTTCCGTTTCTGTAAAAAGTTTCAAAAAGTTGAACTCCTTTAGAAATATCAGGCTGAACAATTATTAATCCAAGTATAAAAGTTACTAAAAATACGGCTATAAAAACAATAAAATTAGCCCATTTTACATTTATTTTAGGTTCAACCTCTTCTTTAGGTAATCTTTTAAATTTAAAAGTAGTTGAAAGACCACCAATAACCAATAAAATAGGAGCAACCCAAGGAAAACGTAAGAAATATCCAATAACCGCTGAAATTATCATAACAATAGTAGCAGTTTTTGTAGTGATAACTTTTGAACCTATAACCCAAGTTGAGTAAGCCACAAAACCAACCGCCATTGGTTCAAGAATTGCTAAGAATGGCATTTCCATATTTTTTTCTGCCCAATAAGTCATCATTATTCCAGCGGCAGTCATGATAATCATAGAGGGTAAAACCCAAATCAATAAAGTAAGATAAGCTAAATTTGCTCCGCCCATTTTATATCCTAAAGCAGTAATGGTTTGGGTTGAAGTAGGACCAGGAAGAATCTGACAAAGGGCGTTCAATTCTACAAATTCGGCTTCAGTGAGGTATCTACGGTAGTTTACCATGCGTTTGATAAACATAGGAATATGCGAATGTGGACCGCCAATGGCAGTAACAGAGAGAACTAGCACATCTTTCAAAAAAACAAGATCTCGCAGTCCAAGCATAGTAATATATTTTAAATTTATTCGCTAAAAACTCCCATTGCACAGAATTTGTCTATGCGCGAATTTATCAAAACATCAACATCTATTTTTGAAAGTTCGGCTAAGTTATCAAGAATCGTTTTCTTAATTTTTGCAGCCATACCAGCCATATCTGTTTGAGCACCGCCAAGAGGTTCTTTTATGATTCCGTCCACCAATCCAAAGCCGTGCATATCGGTTGCAGTAAGTTTTAGAGCTTCGGCAGCCAATTCTTTAAACTCCCAACTCCGCCATAAAATTGAGGAACAAGATTCTGGAGATATTACTGAATACCAAGTATTTTCGCACATCAAAACTTTATCGCCAATCGCAATTCCTAAAGCTCCGCCTGAGGCACCTTCGCCAATGACTATGCAAATTATAGGAACTCTAAGCATAAACATTTCTTTAAGATTGCGAGCAATCGCTTCGCCTTGTCCACGCTCTTCGGCTTCCAAACCAGGAAAAGCACCTGGAGTGTCAATTAAAGTTATAATAGGTTTATTGAATTTTTCAGCTAATTTCATCAACCTTAAAGCCTTTCGATAGCCTTCAGGATTTGCCATTCCAAAATTTCTATATTGGCGTTGTTTGGTGTTTCTTCCTTTTTGCTGACCAATAATCATGACCGTTTGTTTCCCAATTTCAGCCCAGCCGCCAATCATGGCAGGGTCGTCTCGCACTTGTCTATCGCCATGAAGTTCTATAAATTTATCAGATATTTCGTTGATATAATCTAAGGTATAGGGTCTGTCTGGATGTCGAGAAAGCTGTACTTTTTGCCAACGTGTAAGATTTGAAAAAGTTTCTTTCTTTAATTTCTTGATTTTTTCATCTAATTGCTTTATTGCATTTGAGGCATCTATGTCGCTGTCTGTTGCCAGTTGTTGCATTTCTTGCAGTTTTTGTTCCAATTCTGCAATTGGTTTTTCGAAATCAAGCATTTATTTATACTTTAAATGAAACTAAAAGACTTTTGAAAGTAATCAAAAGCATTGCACTTGTGTTTTTTTCAGACTGCAAATGTATCAAAAATATGCAATTTAAAAAACTAAAAACACAATTTATTCAAAAACGTGCTTTTAAAGTGAGATAAAGTCAATTATTTGTTGCCATAAATTTTTTGAAAACCTCAAAAGCTTTGCCCGATTCGAGAGATTCTTTTGCCAAATAAATACATTCTGAGATGCTTAAAAATGGTTTTGAAGTTTGAATAGCAAAAGCCGAGTTTGTAATTACAACTTGGCTTTGAGCCAATGTGCCTTTATTTTCCAAAATATTTAATAAAATATTGGATGCTTCTTTCACACTTGAGCCACCAGAAAGCGATTCCAAAGTATGATTTTGCATACCAATATCGCTGGGTTGAAATATCATTTCTTTTACAGAAGTTGAAATTTTAACGTAAGAAGTAAGCGAAATTTCATCAAAACCATCCAAGGAATGAATGATAGTAAATTGCTTATTTAATTTTTGATATAAATTAGTATATAATCGTAATAATTCCAAACTAAAAACACCCACCAATTGATTTTTGGGTTTTGAAGGATTTACCATTGGTCCTAGAATATTAAAAAAAGTTTTAACACCTAATTCTTTACGAATAGGAGCTAAATTTTTAAGTGCAGGATGAAAAAGCGGGGCATGTAAAAAGCAAATATTAGTTTTTTCGATTTGATTTTTAAGTATTGAGGCATCATTTGTGAATTTTACACCTAAATATTCCAACACATTTGACGAGCCACAAAGCGAAGAAACGCCATAATTACCATGTTTTGCTACTTTTATTCCCGTTGCTGCCACCACAAATGATGAGATTGTAGATATATTGAAAGCATTTTTACCATCTCCACCTGTGCCGCATAAATCTATGGCATCAAAATCAGATAAATCAATCGGAATGCACAATTCTAACAAAGCTTCTCTAAAACCTTCGAGCTCATCTAAAGTAATATTACGCATTAAAAAAGCAGAAATAAAAGCAGCATTTTGCGAATTATTGTAATTGTCCGATGCCATAGAACTTAGTGTTTCTTTGGCTTGCATTTTAGAAAGTTTTTGACCTTCAAATAGCTGATTTAAAATATTTTTCATTGAAGAAATATTTTTAATATTTGATAGTTTTTATTCTAATTCTCTAACCCAAATATTTCTATAACTTACTAAATTTCCATGACCTTGCAAAACCAAAGGTGCTTTTCCATGTGCTTTGTAATAAGGTTTTCCTTGCCAAAGTGTTAAACCTTTAATTTCAGTATGATTTTGAATTAAAACGCCATTATGAATAACAGTTATAAATGCTGGTGCTGCCAAAGTACTATCCAAAAAGAATTTTGGAGCATTAAATACAATATCATAAATTTGCCATTCTCCAGGTTTTTTGCTGGCATTTACAAGTGGTGGTGTTTGTTTGTAAATTGCTCCAGCTTGACCGTTTACGTAAGTTTTGTTATTAAAACAGTCTAATACTTGAACCTCATATCGTTCTTGAATAAATACTCCACTATTGCCTCTATATTGCCCATCACCATCAATTATTGAGGGAGTTCTCCACTCTATATGCAACTGAAAACTTCCAAATTTTTGCTTTGTTTTAATATCACCCCTATCTTTAGCAATAGTAATAATTCCGTCTTTTAAATCCCAAAGTGGAATACCTCCTTTATCATTTTCAAAATTAGAAAGGGATTTTCCATCAAATAATATTATAGCATCTGATGGAACTAAATTAGAGCCTAAAAAAGTAATAATTTTTGGTTCTGGAAGCCATTGTTCGGTGTCTTCTGGTTTCAACTGTGAATATGAAACTAAATGAATAGCAACTAAAATAAAGGTAAAAAAAGATGATAATCTCATTTTTATAGTTTTTTAAAAATCAAATGTATGAATTAAATTTAATATTATTGAAAAGCAGACATAATAAATATTTATAATTTAAATCCGTAAGCCTTAAGGGAATTCCTAAAAACCTCAATTTCGTTGAAGCCCTCTCACTTGGATTCTGCGGTTTCGTAGTAGCAGAAATTGGTTTGGGTGGGGTTTTTAAAAATAATATTGGGGTTTTTAAAGGTTTCCATTAGTAAAAGAACTTGATATTTAGTATTAAATTAAAAATAATTCATTATTAAATATCAGCAAAAATATTAAAACCAATTTTATGATAATTTGCTCCATTAATTGAATATTCTAATCTGAAAACAGAATTATAAAAAGTAACAATATTCAATCCTAAACCAATACTTCCGAGCGGTTTATTACTAAATATTTGATTATTAAATCTTTCAGTGCTTATTTTTGAATTATTAACAACATAACCCAAATCCGAAAATAAACTAAAATAAACATCAATAGGAATATATCTAAATTGCCTTACAAACATAATTTTACCAAGATTAAAGAGTTTTGAAAAAACTTTAAAACGCAAAGAATTACGCATCAAAAAGGAATGTTGTCCATCAATTTGATAAATATCGTATCCACGCACCAAATCTTGCCCACCGCCCAAAGCACGAAAATCTACAAAAGGTTGAATATCGGGAAATGAAAGTTTTACTTTTACTCTTCCTGCGTAAGAAAATCGTTTTGTAAGCGGATAATATCGAGCGTGCGTACCCGTAAGGCGAGTAATATTTTGAGTTTCTATAGGCGTAATTCCGAGTTGTTCTACATCAATTCTGGTTACATAACCTTTGAGTGCAAACTGCCTTACATCCCTTCTATCGTCATTATAGGCATAATGTAAATAAAAATAGCGTTGTTTGGTTTGTCCATTTAAGTAAAATTCAGGATTTATTTTTGCGATTGTATCTCTAATATCATTGCGGTAATAAGCAATTTCAAAAAAATGAGATGAAAAAAACCCAGGTCTGTAATTAATTCCAAAACCAACCCGAAAAGACTCTTTGTTAATTTGATTTTTCAAATACCTAAAGTCGCCATACGAACTAGAATCTAAACTTTTCCATTTGTTATCAACGGTTGCAAAATTAAGATTTCGATTATTAGAAATAGAAGTATAAGCAATTATACCAAGCGTTTGTTTTTTATTAATAAACGGAATTTCATAAGAAACATCAATATTTCTTGTGAATCCAGCTTGCAAAGTAAGCCTCAAAGTTTGGTTTCGACCAAAGCAATTTCTTTGAAAAAGTTTAGCACCAAAATTAGCTTTTGTTAAATCGCCTTTTAGTTCGTAAAAAAAGTAATTATAGTTGTTGTTTGGCACATCAAAAACAAGCTGAGGAACGGTGTACCATTGTTCTCGCACAAATATTTTTAAATCTGCAAAATTAGAAATCGAATCTTTTCTTACCAATTTTACATCTACTGTAACAAATAAATTAGTATTAAAAACCTTATTTCGTTCCCAAAGTAAAATGGAGTCAAGTTTTTGGATAGGAATAGAATCGTTTTCTTTAAACTTTAATTCTCTGCGAATTATTTTTTCTTTTGTACGTTTATTTCCCTCTATTATTACTTTTTGAATAATATAAGAATTGTACTTAATTGTTTTTAAAGAATCTTGCGCTTTAACATAAAAAAAAACAGAAAATAAAGTAATAAAAATAAAAAATCTCATCCGTGCAAGATTTTAAAAACAAGCTCTTTCATCACTTGCGTATCATCATTTGTTCCCACACCGTATCCTTTTGATTTCATATCTGCCTCACGAAGATAAGTAAAAGTATTTAATATTTGCGAGGAATTATATTTTTGTGCTGCAGCCATGTATTCTTTGGCAATAAAAGGCATCACACCCAACACTTTTGAGGCATCAAATTCGTTGGTTGGTTTATTGGTTTTTACCAAAAGTAATTTTGAAAAATAGCCAAACAAACTCCCAATCGTAAGCTGAATAGGATTATCTTTGGGGTTTTCGGCAAAATAATTGATGATTTTATTACACAATAAAATATTTTTTGTTCCTAAGCCTTTTTGTAATTCAAACACATTATATTCTTTACTTACAGCCACAAATTGCATCACATGTGCTTCTGTGATGGTAGTTTTTTCTTTTAAATTTACAATTATTTTATCTATTTCGTTGGCAACTCTAGTTAGATTATTACCTACAAATTCGCACATCAACCGCACGGCTTGTTCGTTCATTTCATGCTGAATTGATTTTACATAAGCACTAATCCAAGCAGGCAATTCGTTGTCGTACAAGCCTTTAGAAGTAAAAACCAATGCATTTTGCTCCATCACTTTAGCCAAAGCTTTTCGTCCATCCAGCGTTTTATATTTAAAGCAAAACACCAAAATAGTGCTTGGCGAAGGTTTTTTGGAATACTCTTCTAACGCATTAAACTCAATTTCTTTTCCTGCAACTTTACTTTTAGCATATTTTTCAAGATCTGACACATCTTGAGCTTCTTTAACAATCACAACTTGGCGATCAGCCATCATCGGAAATCGCTTAGCAGCAGTAATAATTGTGCCAATTTGTGAATCTTTTCCATATAAAATAGTTTGGTTAAAACCTTTGTCTGCATCCGAAATTGCGTGTTTTTCTATATAATCAGAAATTTGATCTATAAAAAAAGGCTCCGTACCTTGCAAAAAATAAATGGGAGCATATTTGCCTGATTTAATATCTTTTAAAATGCTTTCTGCACTTAATCCTGTTTTCTTTGCCAATGTTTTTTAAAATAATTGTGCAATTTCTAAAGAATTTTTTGATATTTGCATTTGAAATACATATATTTATTTGTTATTTCACTTTATGGATTCAAAATTTTACTTAAACTCATTTTCACTACTAATTTTTTAAATCATTATGCTATTTGACATTTTAGTAGTTGTTTTACTTGTATTATTAAATGGTTTTTTCGTGGCAGCCGAGTTTGCTATCGTAAAAGTACGCCATTCTCAGGTCGAATTAAGAATGCAAGAGGGCAGTTCGGCCGCTCAAACTGCCGACCACATTCTCAAAAATCTTAATGCTTATCTATCTGCAACTCAACTAGGTATAACTTTAGCGAGCTTAGCTCTCGGTTGGTTTGGAGAAGAAGTAGCTAATAAATTTGTTGAAAATTGCTTTACAATGCTAGGCTATAATGCCCATTCTAGCACTTCACACACCATTTCTGGGGTGCTTTCTTTTCTTGGAATCACAACCATGCACATCGTTTTTGGCGAACAAGTACCCAAAACAATGGCAATAAACTCACCAGAAAAAACAACGTATGTTATAGGTTTTGCGCTTCGCATATTCTATAATGTATTCAAACCTTTTATTTGGGTTTTGAACGGAGCATCAAATGTAGTAGTAAGATTATTTGGATTTTCGAGTGCTTCACATGGCGAAGAACATAGCACAGAAGAATTAAAAATGTTACTTGAAAAAGGAAAAGAAACGGGTGCTATTCAAAATTCAGAACATGAGCTAATCGAAAATGTGTTTCATTTCAACGAAACTACCGCCAAACAAGTTATGATTCCTCGTACTAAAATGGTAGCGATTGAAGCAAGTACGCCCGATGATAAAATACTTGAACTTATAGATAGTGAGGGATTTTCGAGAATGCCCGTTTATAAAAATAAAATTGATGACGTAGTAGGCATTATCAGCACCAAAGATATTTTGAAAATGGTTAGCAAAGGCGAAACCATTATTTTAAGTAACCATTTAAGACCTGCCTATTTCATTCCAGAATCAAAGAAAATAAACGAATTATTGAAAGATTTTCAACGCAAACGCCTACACATGGCAGTCGTAATTGACGAATTTGGAGGCACTGCGGGCATAGTTACGATGGAAGATTTAATTGAAGAATTGGTTGGTGAAATTAGTGATGAAGACGATGAAGAAGTAAAACCAATTGTAGAAAAAATTACTGAAACCGAATATCAAGTTATTGGAACAGCTCCACTGAGCGATGTAAACGACTTTTTAAGATACCCACTTCCAGAAGCTGATGATGTGGAAACTGTGGGAGGGCTGATGAATTTTATTTTCGGAAAAATACCTGAAGAGGGCGATGAAAAAGAATTTGGTGGCTACCATTTTACCATTCTCAAAACTGATTTAAAAGTAATTCAGTTGGTAAAATTACAAGAAATGCTAAAAGAAGATGATTAGATAATTTTTTAAATTTATAAAAAATTATCTAATCATTTAATCTTTCATTCAACCTAAAGAATATCTTGTTATAAAATCATTTTTGGAAACTTCGATAGATTAAAATAAAAATTTACTTTTTTTTATTTCTTACTTAGCCATTAGATAATCATTTAAATACATAAAAGAAGGTGTTAAAATACCATCTTTTAAAATAGTAGCATTTTCAATGCATAAATCTGTACTTTTATTCATTAATACAGGAAATACATTAGATATTAATTGATTTCCAAAATCTAAGCTCGCATCTCTGCTAAGCTCGCAGGGCAAATTATCTATAGCCATTGTTGTAATGTTTTGTTCAGAAGAATAAGGAACTTCTAAATCTTGAGTAAATGGATTATAGTCATAAACAGGATTATCTATTGAAGAAGACCTCAAAGTGCTGGGTATAGAACCATTTATATCACAAGTTACATCTCCAATGACTTTAATTTTAAATTTGCTATCAAGCATTTGTTCTTTTGTAAAAAGTTTTGGAGCTTTCGGGTTCCAAAAAGCACAAGCCAACAAAATATTAGCTTTATAAGCAAAGGGCAAAAATGTAGAATTATATTTTTCTGGCGATTCGTAAAACTCTTGATTATCAAAGGTTTCTGAATTTTCTTTGCTATTGTAATTTTCTGAACGCAGTTGTGTGTAAACTGGGTAATCATAGTCTTGATTTAAAAAAGAATCTACACTAACTTTTTTTATATTCATTTGATTTAAAACTTGCATTGCACCTTCAGCTACCCTTCCACCACCTGTAAGTACAATTTTAATTTGCTTTAATTTAGGTTCTAAATCGTAAAAATAACCACGCATTTCATTATAATCAAAACATAAATGAGCAGGTTTTAAATTAAATAATTTATATCGGTGTCCATACGTTTTTATGGTATTATATGCACCAACTATGCCAGCATAAAAGCCAAAAGCGATTGTACGAATGTTTTTATTATTTTTTATACATTCATAATCTATCAAAGTAGAATTCAAGTTTGACAACGTTTTTAATAGTTTTTGATTTTCAGGTTGCTTTTTTATAGTATGAGAAAAGAAAAAATACTTTTTATTCGGCAAAAGTTCTCCAATGGGTATTTGCTTTATACCAAAAATATAATCACAATCCGACAAATCTTCAACAACAACTATATTTGAAGCTTTGTATTCTTCATCTAAAATAGTTCTAATTTTACTAGACTGCACAACAATAGTAAGGTTTGGGTAGGTTTCCATTAATTCAACACATTGATTAGGTGTTAATGGTGTACGTTTATCAATAGGTACTTTTCCTTCTCTTATTATGCCAATTTTCATTTAATTCGTTTAAGTTTTTGAATTATCAAATTAATTCCACAAAAATAATTAGATTTTATTAAAAATTTCCTCAAATATTAAAAAAAATCCAAATCTGTATTCATTCAAACTATATTTGTAACTTTTCCAATCTTACGATGTTAAAATTCACTTGTTCGGATTTTTCAAATACCTTTTCAAAATTGCTTTCTTTTTCAAAAATAGCTCAAATACTTTGGAAATCTTCTAAATTTTCTCACTCTTGCTCAGCTAAGCATTTTGAAGACTATAAAATTGGCTACTTGCCAAATACCTTAAAAAAGAAATTTTATAAAAATTAAAAGTAATAAATTTATGGAACAGCCCATTTAATTACCAAATACACAAAAAACTACGTTTTTTGACCTCTTTTGCCCTTGAGAAAAGATAATTAATGAAGTTTTGAAAGAA
>REAG01000079.1 GCA_004294265.1 Cytophagales bacterium
TTGATATAGTTCCCAATATAAATCATTAACAAAGCGCATAAATATTTCACTTGTAAATATTTCCCTATAATCGCTGTCTTCGTCTAAAAGGTAAAAAACTCCTTCTTTTTTCATCACAGCATCGTATCTCATACTTGCTTGAAACGGGGTATCAAAATAATAGGGTTTACCTTCTTCTTTACACACCAAGTTGAATACTGAACAGAGAAACAAAAATCGTGTTTCACGAAGTATTTCTTCTAATTCACTAACAATCTCTTGATAATAGTTAGGTGTGTTTATTAAGTTTGTGTCAAAATCGTTTTTTAGTAATTTTACGTTGTCTGTCCAAGGCTTGTCATCAAAGTTACTTGAAATGTCCTCAATTTGTTTTGATAATTTGTTTACTTCTTCTTTTGTCATAGTTGTAAGAGTGATTAAATTGCTTGTTAAATTACTTTATAAATTCGTCAATAGTTTTTAAAACGTGTAATGGAGGAAGCCCCTGCTCCAACATTGTGTTTGCCATTTCAACTAAAAATATTTCGAGTTTTAAAACATCATCTTTATCGTTGACAAATTCATTTAAGTCTTCTAATTCTACGATAAAACCAGTAAGCAGAATTTGGTTAAATAAAATATGTGCAATTATCTTTTTTTCCTTGCGAGAAGCAAACTCTACAAGTGTCTTAAATAGCAGATTATCTGCAAGGTTATCATTTATCTTATCAAAACCTTCAGAAAATGAAGAATAGTCAAATTTAGTCTTTGCACTATTCGTAATGTTATCATATATCACGTCTTCAATACTTTGCCTATTCATAATTATGGTTATTTTGATTTTTAAGAATTGTTGCGTTTTTACAGCATAACCGCTAACATATATATATACGCACCTTTGCCTATATTTTTCAAATCTAATACAATTTTATAAATTACAAAAAAAACAAAGCTAAATATATTAAAAACACGGTTTTGAAAGATTATAAAACTCCGAAACAATACAAAATACGCATTGCGTTTTTTTGTATTGTTAGGTTTCGACAATACAAAATACGCAGTCTTATTTTATCCCGCTTTTTTCTCGAGCATTATTAATTGATGTTAGGTTTCGACAATACAAAATACGCAGTCTTATTTTATCCCGCTTTTTTCTCGAGCATTATTAATTGATCAACAATTATTTCGGTTACATATTTCTTTACACCTAACTTGTCCTCATATGAACGTGTTTTGATTTTGCCTTCAATATAAACCGAACTGCCTTTATGCAAATATTTTTCAGCTATTTCTGCTAAAGATTGCCACAACACAATATTATGCCATTCCGTTTGTGTGTGCTGTATACCTTTGTCATCTTTGTAGCTTTCGGTGGTGGCAAGTGTAAATTTCGCTACTTTTACGTTTGTTTCTAAGGTAACAATTTCTGGATCTTTACCCAAATTTCCTATCAACATTACTTTATTTAATCCTTTCATTTCTTACATGGTGTCTAGCGGACTTTTAATATTTTTAATCGTTTTTTTACTTACATGAATGTAACGCAGCGTTGTTTTAAGGTCTTTATGTCCCAATAAATCTTTAATATAAGTAATATCCGTGCCGCTTTCAAGCAAATGCGTTGCAAAGCTATGCCTCAAACCATGAATACCTACCGTTTTATTAATATTCGCTTTTTTTAAATTATCATTAAAAACCTGTTGCACACTCCTTATGCTATATTGCCCACCATATTGCCCCTCAAATAAATATTTTTTGGGTTTATATGTCGTATAATAAGCCCTCAATTGCTCCAATATGGATTCAGGAAGGTTTACATAACGGTCTTTTTTGCCTTTAGCATGTTCTATCAAAACTTGCATATTCTTACTATCAATATCTGTAATTTTGAGGTTTACAATTTCGCTTACCCGCAAACCCATGCCATAGCAAAGTTTTAACATCAAATTATGTTTGGGGTTTGTGGCATTTTCAAAAATCTTTTTTATATCAACCGCATGAATTACTTTTGGCAATATAGAGGGCTTTTTTGGTCTAGGGATTTCAAAAAATATTTTTTCATTTTTTAATACCTTTTCGTAATAAAACTTAATAGCATTCATTCGACTATGAAGTGTATTTTCTGATAATTTTAACGTATTGATGCAATATAAAAAGTAACTTCTTAGCTTTTTGTCATCCAAACTGTCTATATGATTTTCTTTTATAATTTGCAATAATTGAGCAAACTCATTTTTGTATGTTTGTATGGTATTTGGACTGTAAGCACGCAATTGCAATTCATCAATCAGCTTTTGAAACGGTTCTCGATTTATATCATGGATATTTACAAAGGCTTGATTATCCAAAATTGGCTTTGGGTCAAGTCCAAATTGCTTTCGATAAATATCATTATCAGGCATTAGCCAAGCTTTGAGGGTGTTGCTCCATTTGACACCAACCAACTTTTTAATCCGAAGAATGGCTTCTAGATTTTTTTCAAAATAAATAGCTATCTTATTTTCGCCCCTATGTTCAACAAACTTTGCCTCCCATTTCATAGAATAAAATTATTTTTAACTTTGTTATTTTTTTAATGCTCCGCCACGTCAGTCCCATTTTAATTTATAAAACAGAATAACAAAAACCAATTAATTAAAAAAGTAATATTTTGTAAAATAACTAAAAAATAAGTTTTTTTTTCCTATTTTATACAATTTTATGAATAAAAAATTAAATAAAAATATTTTTTTAAAATTCCTGTAAAAATTTCTAATTTTCTGACTATTTTATGGCGACTTTACCTCCAAAAAAAAGAATAACCACAACTTTTGAAATTATTTTTATAAGTTAAAAACAATTTAGTAAAATCATCCATTTATTCACAGGGAATTCGCATTTAAAAATTAGGATAATTAAATAAAAAATATTACATTTGTAGAACGATTAAGTTTCTTAAAAAAAATGGAAACTTTTTCAAATTTTGAGCCAAAAATAGCATTATTTCAAGAATTAATAGTGCTTTTAAAAGACCCGCGTAGAATCCAAAAAGGAAATTTAAGACATTTGCTACCAGA
>REAG01000080.1 GCA_004294265.1 Cytophagales bacterium
ATTTTATCAAAAAAATCCTTAAAAAAACACTCCCAGATATTGTCCTAAAAAATGTGTAAAGTAAAATTTATAGCAATTACTTTTTGTTTTTAGGTGCAATTTTCGCTTATACTTAAATTGGTATGTTTTCTTTCAATTGTTGCGTGGGGACACGCAACTAGGCATAGCAATAATTTAGTTTTTTTTTACTTATTGATAAACGTATATACAATACCCACGGTTACCGCAACCTGACCTATCCAAAATAAAAACATCCATTTAATAATTTCGGCTTTAGAATTGGCTACGTCTTCTTTAGTTGCTAAAACATCTTTCTTATTATCAAACTCGTTTTTCACTTCACTTTTTACGTACGATACCAAATACTCGGCTTCACGGTCGCCTAGTTTAGCTTTTAGTAGCTGGAAAAGTTGAATTTCTGTAACGCTCATCGTAATTCGTTTTTTTGTAAAAAATTAACAAAACAAATATAATAAACAAATGTACAAAAAACCAAAAAAGCCTGTTATTGCTAACAGGCTTATATTTTAATTTTGAAATGGTTAAATCCGCATTAGCGAAAAAAACTACGCTTCTACTTCCTCCTCCTCCTTATTAAACTTCATCTTTTCCAAACATTTTATCAAAAAAATCCTTAAAAAAACACTCCCAGATATTGTTCTAAAAAATGTGTAAAGTAAAATTTATAGCAATTACTTTTTGTTTTTAGGTGCAATTTTCGCTTATACTGTCTCGTCCTAAAATAGGTTTACACAAAAAAGTGTAAAAAATGGACAAAACAGAAATTAGCAAAGGATTAAAAGAGGCTATTATAGCCGAGTATTTACTAGAGAAATGCAGCTACCGATCGTTAGGAGAGAAACACGGAATTGATTTTAGATTAATACATTCGTGGGTTGTAAATTTTACAGGCAAACCCGAAAAGAGTATGAAAACAAAGCCAAAAGAATTGGATTTACCCGTAATTGAAATACCCAGCGAGGTAAGCCAACTACGAGAGGGATTGCGCAAAGAAAAGTTGCTTACCGAGCTGCTAAATGCAATGATAGATATAGCGGAGAAAGACTTAAAAATTAGTATCCGAAAAAAGTTTGGCACCAAGCGGTAGAAACAGTAGGGCAAAGGAATCCACGTTGTGTAAACGACCTTTGTTTGCTTCTTGGTTGCACAAGGCAAGGATATTATCAAGGCATAAAATACATCCAACAAAAAACATACGAAGCAGATATAATTGTGGCTGAGGTGCTCAAATATCGGGTATTACAAAAACATATAGGCGCAAGAAAATTGTTAGGAGAGATGGGCGTTTTTCTCCAAAAACACGGGTTTCAAATAGGTCGAGATGCGTTCTTTAAGCTCCTGTCAGACAGAGGTCTTTTGGTGGTAAAACGAAAGCGTAAAGGTTGTATTACCACCTTTTCTAGGCATCGGTACAAGAAGTACACCAACCTTATTAAAGGGTTTATACCCTTGGCAGCAAACCTGCTGTGGGTAAGCGACATAACCTATATACACGTTGGGGTTGGTTTTGCATATTTGAGTTTGATTACAGATGCCTATAGCCACAAAATTGTAGGTTTTTGCTTGTACGCAAACCTTAAATCACAAGGGCCATTAAACGCATTAAAAATGGCTTTAGATGGTGCCGAAGATGTAAGTAAACTGATACACCATAGCGATAGAGGTGTACAATATTGTTGTGATGAATATATAAAGTTATTGGAGGATAATGGCGTAAAAATTTCGATGACCGAAAATGGGGATCCCTTAGAAAACGCAGTAGCCGAAAGATTAAATGGTATTCTAAAAAAAGAATTATTGGAGCATAAATATCCAAATTTTGCGACCGCACAAAAAGCAATTGCGGTAGCCGTAAGTACCTATAATTTTTTAAGACCTCACAATAGCATCAACAATTTAAAGCCCGTAGAAGCTCATTTATTAACAGGCGAAATCCCTAAAAAATGGAAAAATAAGGTAATACTGAAAAAATAGGTTTTTTTTAGGCATTGAGGGTCTCCAATTAAATTCTAAAAGCCAGGTATAAAACCCAGCTTTTAGAATAATTTAATTGTCAACCACCGATTTATTTCCTGATAGGTTGCTCCTCAGCAGTGCCTATTTCCGCTTTCATCGGCGACACAAAAATATAAATTGTAAACCGTATTCAGGATTTAATTATAATTGTAAACTTTAAACAGAATTATTTAGAAAAAGTGTAAACTTTTTTCAGGACGAGACAGAGATAAAAAAGATAACTATGTCTAAAAATTGGTGTTGTTTCGAATTTCCTAACGATAAAAGGGAACAAGATAAAGGCTCCACTAAAAGGGAAGCTTTATATAATTGTTGCCTCACTACATTGATAGAGAACTGGAAAGCAAAGGCATCTGATATTATAAGGGGTTGTGAACCATTTGACTCCTTCGAACTTAAATTAATAAAACCTTAACAATAAAATTATGACAGACGTAGAAGCTATAAATTTTACAAAAGACATCTTTGATCTAATCAAAAAAGCAAAAACTATTGAAGATCTGGAATGCATTCCTGACAAAATGGAAATTCCAATTAAAAATAGGATGAATATTGATGGTTATCCGAAAATTGAATTTAGTATAAGTGCAACCGAAATAAAGTTATTGCAGGATAGCAAAATACTTGACGACAATTATAAATTTGCATCAGACATCACTTCAAAATTAACCGACCCGTTGGCTAAAATACTTTACGCAACAGTATGGAAAAACGGAGACCTAAAAAAAGTTAGACATATAATTAAAGGAGTTTTAGATAGTGATGTTGAAAATAGCG
>REAG01000081.1 GCA_004294265.1 Cytophagales bacterium
TTAATTGGAGGAAATGGAAGCGGAAAAAGTAATTTTATTTCATTTTTCAAGTTATTAAATTCTATTTTTTCTAATCAATTACAGAAATACATTATCGAACAAAAGGCAGATAATATCCTTTATTTTGGAAGAAAAAAAACCAATAATTTATACGGAAAATTTATTTATAAAAATCAAAATCATAATAACGCATACAGTTTTCAATTAGCACAAACCAACGATGGTGGTCTTTTTATAGAAAAAGAAGGTTCTGGTTTTAATGTTGAAATTACAAATATTGAGTACAATTATTTTTACAATACAAACTTACTAGAAAGCAAGTTTGCAAGTGATAAAAGCTATCGTAGAAATCAAATTTTACAACAATATGTGTCAAATTTTAAAGTTTTTCATTTTCATGATACCTCTTCAACATCTTTTTTAAGGCGTGAATGTGCTATAAATGATAACTTATTTTTAAGAAAAGATGGTAGAAACTTAGCTGCATTTTTGTATGTTTTGAAAATAAAACATTCAAAAGTGTATAATAGAATTTTAAAAACAGTGCAATCCATCGCACCTTACATTTCAGATTTAGTTTTAGAACCAAACAAATTAAATGAGCAAGAAATTGAATTACGTTGGATAGATTCTGGCGATTTAGATTCTAGTTTTTCGGCTTATCAATTATCAGATGGCACTTTAAGATTTATTGCTTTAGCGACTTTGTTAATGCAACCCAATCTGCCATCAGTCATTATTATAGACGAACCCGAACTTGGTTTGCATCCTTTTGCGATTCAAAAATTGTCTGGAATAATCCAACTTGCCTCTACCCAAACCCAAATAATTATAGCTACGCAATCATCAGCTCTTATTAGCTGTTTTTTGCCCAAAGATATTATCGTTGTTGATAAAAGCGAAACAGAAAACCAATCAATTTTTAAGAGATTAAATGAAAATGAATTAAAAGAATGGCTTTCAGACTATTCACTTGGTGATTTGTGGGAAAGAAATATTATTAATGCAGCTCAACCTTTTGCTAAAAGATGAAAAGAATAATCATTATTTGCGAAGGACAAACTGAGCAATCTTTTTGTCAAAACGTGTTGCAACCTTATTTTAATACTAAAAATATTTGGTTAGAAACGCCAACAATTAAAAAAAGCGGAGGTGGAATTGTAAATTGGAATTCATTAAAAAAGCAAATTATTACTACATTAATTCAAAATCCTAATATAATTGTAACCACTTTTATAGATTATTATGGTATTCTTGAAAGACATAATTTTCCAAATTGGTTAGAATCTGAAAAAATTTTGGATAAAAATGTAAGAATTAAAAGCCTTGAAAATGCGATTTTACTTGATATTAACCCAAATTTGCAACATCGTTTTTTTCCATATATTCAATTACATGAATTTGAATGTTTGCTGTTTTGCAACCCAAATGTTTTTACAAATAACTTTGATGAAAATGAATTTTTAGATTTTGACTACTTGTTAGAAACCTTTAATTCATATTCTAATCCAGAAATGATAAATAATGGAGATGAAACATCACCATCAAAAAGATTATCAAGAATTTTAAAAAATAAATACAATAAAGTAACTTTTGGTTCGCTTTTGGCAGAAGAAATTGGTCTAAAATTGATTATGGAAAAATGCCCGAGATTTAATGAATGGGTTTTGAAAATTGAAAATGTAGGACTATAAATTATTTTGCCACGCTATTTGGATGAAAAAGTAGCGATGTTGCATTTATCAAAAGTAGGTGCAGAAATCGAGACACTTTCTCAAGACCAAGCAGACTATATCAATGTTCCAGTTTCTGGTCCGTTCAAAACTGAACAATACAGATACTAGGATTTTTTGTATATTATACTGAGTCCACTAAATATTTACAATTAAATTTTTAGAAAACCCCTTTCTTATTTCCCCAATGGGGAAAAGTTAAAAAGGAATTGTAATTATTTATTGGACT
>REAG01000243.1 GCA_004294265.1 Cytophagales bacterium
GGGGGTAGTTTTTTGAAGTGCTAAAAAAAATGCGTTTCTAGTTAATAGAAACGCTTTTTGTGTTATATTTGCAAAGCTGTCGGACGTCAGTAGTTTTTATTAAAAATTATTTAAAATCTTGAAGAAAAAAATTAAATACTAATAATTACTCCACCACTAATTTTACAAATTTCTTTCCACTTGCAGTTTCTAAATGAGCAATAAATAAGCCTTTGTTAGAAATTGTAAATGTTGTTTCAGTAGTTGATAAAACTATTTTTCCTAATAAATCATAAACTGTTACCGATTTTGCATTATTTACTTTAAAATCACCCGTAGATGGATTTGGATAAATGGTAACCCTATTAGAATTGTCAAAAGCCAAATCTTTCAAATCTGTAGTTGGGCAAACATTAACTGTAAGAGTAATATTTTGGCTTACTCCATTTCCGCAAGTATTACGATTTTCAATGCTGTAAGTACCAGAAGTTGTGGTGTTTGCACCCGAAATACTAAAAACATCCAATCCGCTTCTCTCTGAAGTAGTTCCTTTATATAGGATAGAATTAGCAGAAAAAGTCTGATAACCAGTTACTGTATGAGGTATTAAAATCGTACTTCCAGTGCAAGAAACTATATTTGTGTTACCTAATGTAATCTGAGGTACATTTGCACCCAAAATTGTATATGTTGTTGAAACCGAACCACAATAATTTGAGGCATTTAATTGATAATAGCTATAAAATTGAGCATTTATCTCAGAATTTAAAGGAGTACTGGTAGCTGAAACACTATTATCTTCATCTCCACCAAAAAACCAATTATAATTAGTAATAAAACCATTAAAATTTGCTTTTATTTTAGGAATTGCTGTTACTATATTTGTACATCTATAAAAAGGATTTTCGGTTGTTGCACCAATAGGTGAATTTAAAACAGAAATTCCTGTAATGGTTGGCTTTTGAGAAATATATATAGCGGGAGAGGTATAAAAATTTCGGAAAGAACAAATTCCGTTTCCACAAGTTTTAATAACTGCAAAATAACCACCAAAAGTAAGATTTTGACCAGAAATTGTAATTTTCTTTTGGTTAGCAAAAGAAGGTAATGAAATGCGGTCGTTTGCAAGGTCGCCAGTTCTTGAATAATACCAATCTAATTCAGTTCTTGAATCATCAAAGCCAGCAAGTGTATTACTTACGTTAGTGGAAAAAACTGCCATTTGTTGTCCACTACAAGTTCCAGTGATATACCCTTCTATTGTACCAAAATATCCACCAAACCCAGAAGGTGAACCATTTCTTGGTGCAAAATCGCCTATACAATCAACTAAATTTACAGTTAAATCGTTTGAAACCGCACTGGCACAATTGGCACTTGAAACTGTAACATTATAGGTTTGCGAACCGATGGCGGTTACAGAAGCTGAATTTGTTATTATTGAACTCCATTTGTAATTCAAATCGATACCTGTGGCAGATACGCTCAAAGTAGGATTTCGGCATGCAATATTTGTGCTAATTGCAGTCTGAGAAACAATTACTGGAGCTATCGAACCTGCCACTATTGTTTTAGAAACTACTTTACCATAACCAGAAACTACAACTGAATATGCACCTGGCGTATTGGCAACTATAGCTGATGTTGTAGAACCATTACTCCATAAATAACTTAAATTTTCTCCAGTTGCTGAAACACTTAATGATGCTGGTACACTACAAAAACTTTCAGGTTGAGTAACAATTTTGGCTAAATAACCTCTAGCAGGTAAATTATAAATGGAAGTAATTTGAGAAGGAGAAAGTACATTCCCGTAAATTTGTATATCATCTACTTTTCCACCTAAACCTCTTATACCACTTGCTAAATTTGAAGGGTTTCTTTGAAAGCCAATTTCTAAACCCCATTGATTATTTAGGCATGTACCACCCGCCCCAGTTACACTAGCATAAAAAGAACCATTAATATACATTTCTAAGTTGGTAGTTGTTGAATTATACATGGCAGTTAAGTGATACCAAGCTCCATCAGCTATGTTACTGTAAATAGTTGAACCTCTTCCTGGATCAACAAAAGTATTAGTTCCTCCCGAACAACCATCACCTCTACTTAAATATAACTGATTCCCAGCACCTTCAATTGAAATCCAAGAAGTAGCAGGCTGTTTGAATCCTGCATTGTTGTTTTGACGCAAAATTCCATGTCTTCCGTTGGCAGTTCCTTTCGTAAGCCACATTGTAATGGCAAAACTTGTAGAAGACCCCAATTGATCTAATCCAAGATTAAGACCAGCATCAGTACCCAAATTAATAGCTTGTGTATTTGAAGAATTATTTCTGTCTGGAACCCATAAATTAGAATAGTAAGCAAAGTTAGAGGTTTGATTAGAGTTAGATGCTAAATCAAAAACTTGTGCATCATTGCCAGTTCCTAAATCATTTTTAAAATCTCCATTTTCGAAACTATAAATGGCTCTTTGTGCTTGAATTGCCGTTGCCCCTAGTAATAATGTAGAAATTAGTAAATTTTTAATTTTCATTTTTAAATTGATTAAGTTAATATTAAATAAAACTTCACAAAAATATACTATAAAATAACACGCATACCTACCCAAAAAGGGTAGGTATGCAAAAAAAAATCAAAAAGTGAGTTTAAAGCTCAAATTAGTTGAAAATATTTTAATTTTAGTAATATAATAAAAAAATAATATAAAACAATATTACATTTTAGTAAGAATTATAGTATTGTCACTAAAAATAAATCCCTTTACTCTTTCCTATAAGTAAGGTAAGATCCCAATTTGTGTAATATATAAAGTGTTATTTATATTATTGAGGTTAATAAATACTTACAATTAAATTTTCAGAAAACCTCATTCGTATTTTCCCAACTGGGGAAAGTAATCAAAGAATTTGAAAATATTTATAAAACAATATTTATATAAGGCATAAATTATCAAGTAGGGTTAAATAATAATTTAAAATAAAATTCTTTATTTTAAAAATGCTAAACATTCAGTTTGCTATTTTTTTGACTGTAAAAAAAGTAAACAAAAAGCCCCAATGCAAGCCAAATCAAAAATCGAATCCAATTTGTAGTTCCCATTTGACAAAGCAATGCAATGTTAAAAATTAATCCTAAAACTGGTAATAAAGAAAGATTTTTATAAATAGAATATATTGAAATAAATAAGGTTAAAATACAAAAAATGATGTTTTTAGTATTTAAATCAAAATTGAAATCACTAAAATTATATATTAAAAAAAATATAACAGCTATGATTGGTAAGCCAATTTTAGAACTAATATATGTAATTTTAAACTTTGAAGGAAGTTCCTTTTTAGTAATTTCTAGGTATATAACGCCCGAACAAACTAGGGCAAAAGCAAATAAAGTACCTATGCTTGTAAGGTCAATAATATCATTAATATTAAAAAAAAGAGCTGGAATTGCTACAGCAAAACCAGTAATTATAGTGGCAAAAGAAGGCGTTTTGTAAATAGGATGAATCATCGAAAATTTCTTTGGTAAAAGTCCATCACGGCTCATGGCAAACCAAATTCGAGGCTGACCTAATTGATAAACTAAAATAACACTACTTAATGTAATTATTGAAATAAAAGATACACAACCTGCAAAAAAATGTAAGCCCACATAATCAAACACAAAAGCCAATGGATCTGGTACGTTTAGTTTTGTGTAATTTACCATTCCTGTAATAGTCAATGTAAGTAATGTATAAATAATAGTTGAAATTACCAAAGACCATATCATAGCTTTTGGAATATCTTTTTGTGGATTTTTACACTCTTCGGCAGTAGTAGAAATGGCATCAAAGCCAATATAGGCAAAAAAAACGGATGAAATAGAAACCAAAACACCCGAAACTCCATTTGGGGCAAAAGGATGCCAATTAGCAGGATTTATATAAAATACGCCAATACAAATTATAATTAAAATCACTAATAACTTAATAACAACCAAAATATTGTTAAATTTTTTGGATTCTTGTATTCCTATATAACAAATATAAGTTACCAAAATTGTTATGCCTGCAGCGGGATAGTCAATGTGAAAATTAGAATTAAAAAATTGAAAATCTATAAGCAAATCAACACCAAAGCCTCGCAAAAAATGCAGAAAATAACCGCTCCAAGCTATGGCAACCGCCACATTACTAACGGCATATTCCATAAATAAATCCCAGCCAATTATCCAAGCGGCTAATTCTCCAAAAATTATATAGGTATAAGTATAGCTGCTTCCAGATATAGGGATGGCGGAAGCAAGTTGGGCATAACATAGGGCTGAGAATCCGCAAGTAATAGCCGTGAAAATAAATAAATATACTACTGCGGGACCTCCAGAACTTACCGCAGAACCAATGGTACTGAAAATACTTGCACCAACTATGGCAGCTATTCCAAAAAAAACTAAATCTTTTACTGTAAGAGTTTTTGAAAGAATTTCATTATTATTATTTTCTACTTCAAATGTGTTTTTGCGAAATAATTTATTCATTAACGGCTAATATGATTAAAATAAAATTGAAGTTAAAAAAAAATTATCTTGAAAAAATATTTTTTTTTAAATAAAATATTTTAAATTATAATTTTGAAAACTTTGTCCAAATTGAAATGTTAATTTTCTGTATTATTTTAATATATTAAGAATAATAAATAATCTGCATTTAGAGATTTTTGTTTGTAATTAATTTTATTATTTGTTACTAATAATACTCATGCTTAGCAAGTTCTTCACTTTGGAATCTGTAATATCGAATAAAAATTTAGATTTAGATATAGATTTAGATTTAAGTTGGCGTTTTTAAACTTGTAATTCTAAAAGCAAACTGTTTTCTTTAAATATTTGATTAAATATTATTTTTAAAAATTACATTTTCTTACTTATTCAAAAGTATAAATAAAAATTAATTTTACTTTTAGATTACAAATGAACGAAATAAATAAAATAATAAGCCAGATAAAACAATACAAACGGGTAAAGTTAAAATCCAAGCAATTCCAATACTTTTTAAAGTTCCACTTTGCAAGTTTTTAATACCATTATTGGAAAACATACTGCCTGCAATAGCAGATGTTAGAACCTGAGTAGTACTTACAGGTAATCCTAAAGCAGAGGCTCCATAAATTGTGGTGGCTGCAACTAACTCACTACTGGCACCTTGTGCATAAGTAAGATGAGATTTTCCTATCTTTTCACCAATAGTAACGACAATTTTTTTCCACCCAATCATTGTGCCAATTCCTAGAGATAAAGAAATTAAAACCACCACCCACATAGGAGTATAATCAGTCATTTTTAATAATTCTTTGGCTTTATATTGTAGCTGTTCTTTTTCAAAGTTAGTTAGAGGTAATTCACCTTCTTTTGTAAGTTTAGATAATATTTTCGTTGAATTTAATATATGGTTTCTTATATTTAATTGCTGAACTTTTGATATGTTTTCGAAATTAGTGTTATTAGTAAATAGAGTTGAGATTTCTACTAAAGATGCTTTTGCGGTATTTAATTTCATTTTAATTTTGGAATTGATTTTTGTAGTATCAATTTTATTAACTATTAATTGTAAATCATTGACATCAATTGTAGTTTTTCTCAAATCTTGACCATGATTTAAAGCAAATTGTATAGGTACAAATGCAATTAATATTACCATGATTAAACCTACGCCTTTCTGTCCATCGTTATTTCCGTGTGCAAAACTAACTCCTGTACAAGTGCCAATTAGCATAAATTTAACCCAAAATGGAGGTTTTTTTTCTGGTTTAGGTTCTTCAAAAACGGTTTTATTTTTTATAAATTTTTTAAATAAAAATAAAGTAAAAATGGTAAGTCCAAAACCTATAAGTGGAGAAATTAATAAAGAAATTCCAATATCGCCAGCTTTACTCCAATTTACAATAGCATTTGTTGTGTTTTCGGGCATCAATTGAAAAGCTAAACCAACCCCTATAATGGCACCTATTAAAGTATGTGAACTAGAGCATGGTATTCCCATGAACCAAGTAGTAAGATTCCAAATAATTGCAGATAAAAGCATTGCCAAAACCATTGCTGCACTAAACATAGGGGTTTGATTCGCTAGGGCTTCTAAAGGTAATAATAATACAATTCCCATCGCTACATCTACACCACCTTTTAATACCCCTAAAAAATTCCAAAATCCTGACCACACAACTGCAACGGTTGGTTTGAGTGTTTTGGTATAAATGACAGTTGCAACTGCATTCGCAGTATCGTGAAATCCATTTACAAACTCAAAAGCACAAGCAATAATAATACAAGTTATTAGTACGAAAGTTAAAGTGGGGTCTAATCCAAACATATTATTTAATTATATTTCAAATTTTGCTCAAATATTGTCAAACAAAATTTAATTCATGTTAATAAATGATTAATTTTTTATTAACATGAAATTATTTTTTAAAAAAAATGTTATATTTAAGTCCAAAATTATTATTTTAGATACATTAATTTACTGAGGATTATTACATTTAATTGAATAGGTTTTCAGGTCAAAAAGAAAAATTTTGTTTCGATAACGCCTTTAAGATTGGTTTTAAAGTTTTTAATTTTAGCATTAAAAGATTCGGCATTTGTTTTTAGTGTATTTTTATAGATGTTTCTAAATTCAACCTTGAGTTGATGTACTTCTTTTAAAAGGGGATTTTTTTCAATCAATACTTCAGACCTTTTACGTTGATTTACTGTCCAATCTCTAGAAGTTTTATAAATCAAATATCTACTTTCTTGCCTCATGGCAAACATATTTAAGATTAATATTTTAAATTATTAATAAAATAAACGCATTTCTCCTAAGGTAAAAATGCATAGAGTCCTATTCTATAATGTAATTAATTAAGTTAATAAATGGAAATCTTACTTATTTTAAGTCTGATTTTTCCCTATTTTTTGATTTGAAAAAAAATAATTATAGAAAATATTAAACTTAGATTTGAGAAACAAAAGCCTCTATTAAAAAAGATAACTCTACTCACTACTATGGATTAGTTTGTGAAATAGTCATCAATATGATTAAATAGCAAGATTCTTAGGATACATATAAAAAAGAAAATTTAAGGATTTGCTTATTGCACTCGAAAGAGAAAAACTAAAAGGCTTAATTTAAGTAATATTTATAGTTAAAATATTTATTAATATTAAATGCGTTTGCACTGCCAAGTGTATCGTGAGTAGCAATTCCATTTGCAAAATCTTAAAATTTTTGCAACCATAAAATTTTAAGATTCCCAAAGATTTTTATACTTTCGAATGTATAATAACCACTTGCAACTGTTGAAACTGTTAGAAATACGATATTTCTGGTAGCAAATGCCTAAATTACCTTTTTAAGTTCTATGTAGTCCTTTTAATACTATTATTAATTCTTAAAATAATGCTATTTTTTTGATAGAAAATTGAAAAAGTATCCATTTTTTTTAAGAAACTTAATCGTACAATAAATGTAAGATTTCCTATTTAATTATCTTAATTTTTAAATGTGAATTCCCTGAAATTTAAACAACTTATAAATTATTTTCAAAAATCTGTCATCTAAAATAATATTTTAAAAACCTTATCGTTTTAAAAGAAGTTTTAATATTATATAAAACCTTTTTTATGACTATTTTAAAAAATATAGTATCACTTTCAGTCGCTTCTGCATTTGGTGGAGCCATTGCCATAGGCGGATATAAACTATTTGTAGAAGATAAAAAGTATGAACTTTATGAAAAAGAAAAAACAGCAATTTATGCTCGTTACTCTAGTTCGGATTCCTCTCAAGTAATTGTTCCTGAGGGACTTAATTTTATATTTGCTTCTAATGTAGTAAGACCAACAGTTGTTCATATTAAATCAACTTACCAACCAAAACCAACTACAAGAGGCGGTAATCCTCATTTTAATGACCCATTTTTCAGACATTTTTTCGATGATGAGTATTACAGTGAAAAAGAACAAGCACCAAAACCACAACAGTCATCAGGATCAGGTGTAATTATTGCTCAAGATGGATATATTGTTACCAACAACCATGTCATTGAAGGAGCATCAAAAATTGAAGTTGTATTGGACGACAAACGCACCTATGAAGCCAAATTAATTGGTAGAGACCCTGAAACCGACTTAGCTTTATTGAAAATTGAAGAGAAAAACTTACCTTTTGCTCGCTTTGGAAATTCAGATAAAATAAGCGTTGGCGAATGGGTTTTGGCTTGCGGAAATCCTTTTGATTTAACTTCCACCATCACGGCAGGAATTATCAGTGCCAAAGGAAGAAATATTAATCTTTTGAGAGGAAATACAAATTATGCCATCGAAAGTTTTATTCAAACCGATGCAGCCGTAAATCCAGGAAATAGCGGTGGAGCATTGGTAAATTTAAAAGGCGATTTGATAGGAATAAATACCGCAATCGCTTCAAACACAGGTGCTTATGCTGGTTACTCATTTGCAGTTCCATCTACAATTGTAAAAAAAGTAACAGAAGATTTATTAAAATTCGGTGAAGTTCAAAGAGCTTTGTTAGGAGTTTCAATCACTGATTTAACGGCTGAATTGGCAAAAGAAAAAAATATTAATCAAATAAAAGGCGTTTATATCAACGATGTAAATGAAAATTCTTCAGCAAAAGATGCTGGTATTTTAAAAGGTGATGTTATTTTAATGATTGATCAAATGGCAGTTAATTCTTCATCAGAATTGCAAGAAGCTGTGGCTCAACACCGCCCGGGCGAAAGCATAAAAGTAACATTATTACGAAATAATGAAAGAATCATTAAAAATGTAATTCTCAAAAACAAAAGAGGTACAACAGGTGTGATGAAAGCATCTTCTAATTTGGTTTGCGAAGACTTAAATGTTGAATTAGCTGAACTTACGAAAGCTGAAATGGAAAAATATAAAATCAATTTTGGATTGAAAGTAGTAAAAATTATGCCAGGAAAGCTGCAAGAGGCAGGTATAAAACCCGGTTTTATCATTCTTGCTATCGATAAAAATCCTATTTCTAACTTACAAGAATTGAATGCTGCTTTGGTAGAAAAAAATGGTGCAATATTGGTTGAAGGTATTAATACAAATGGGCAAAAAGCCTATTTTGGTATAGGTTGGTAATGTTTTTAAAACATAAATAACATATTATTTTAATTAAAAGTCTTTGAAATATTTTATTAATATTTCAAAGACTTTTTTATTATGTTTTTTGAAATAAATTTATTTTATTTAGAGAAATTTATTATGTAAAATAATATAAAAAAATAAGATTATTACTTTAAAAAAGGTAATCATAAAAATCAAGTTGTTTTTTATGAAATAAATAAAAACATGTCTTTGAATAATTTTAGCTAAAAGGAAGCTTTTATTAAGTTAAATTCATGGTATTAAGAAATTTTATTGTTAGCAAACTTCGTTTATTTTCTCGTTTTATTTTAACTTTAAAATTCCAACACATTTCGCTTGGATTATTTTTGAAATTGTTATTATATTAAGCCGATAAATTACTATTAACTTGACGTCAATATATCTATAAATTGATTTCACGTAAAGTGTTGATTATCAATAAGTTATAAAAAATTAATTATAGATAAATACGCGTCAG
>REAG01000244.1 GCA_004294265.1 Cytophagales bacterium
ACTTGACGTCAAAATATCTATAAATTTATTTTTCGAAAAGTGTTGATTATCAATAAGTTATAAAAAATTAATTATGGATAAAAACACGTCAGGTTAATACAAACCTAAAACAGCTTTTTTTCAAGCCACACAAGAAAAAGAAAAATCAAAAACATTGGCAGAAAATTACCAAAAACAACTTATCGAGCTCTTAGATTTGCCCCTAAAAGAAGAACACTCACTATTAAAGCCTTTTATAAAACGGCTCAAAATATATCAAGATTCACTTTTTATGTTTTTAGAACATGATTTTGTTCCGCCAGACAATAACGGAAGTGAGCGTGCCATTCGTAATGCAAAAGTCAAAACAAAGGTGTCGGGGCAATTCAAATCCCTTGAAAACGCTCAAATATTCGCTATTTTGAGGTCGGTGGTAGATACACTCATTAAAAATAATGAGCCTATTTTACCAAATCTAAAAATTATTGCTAAATTTAGGGCTGAATAGTTACAAAATATTACGGATAAATTAAATATTTTTTTCTTATTAATTTGTATTTTTCCAAATCAGCAATCCAGGTTGAAGTAATTTCTTGTTCGGATTTGCCTTCTTGAATTTGGCTTTTTACTAATTTATTGCCAATAAGTTTATCGAAAAAATTATTAAAATATTTTTCTTTATCCTTACTTTTATTATAAAAATCAATCACATATTTTAAAGTAAATTCTCGTTTGTTGTTTTTATTTTTAAAATCAATGCCATAACATTTTTTATTTTCGTGCATCGGATTTTTTGCCATTCCTTCAATAGAAATTGGCGTAAAAACATAGTTTCCATAGCTAGAATCAGGAAAGCCAATGGCTTGAAACGGAAAATTTGTACCTCTTGCCACACTTACATTTGTGCCTTCAAACAAACACAAAGAAGCATAAAGTTTGATACTTTCATCGTTTGGTAAATTAGGTGAAGGTTTTACTGGCAATGCGTATGACATAGAATGGGTATAATTTACACACGGAATTACAGTAAGATTTAAGTTTTCTTTAATCCATTTTTCTCCTACAATCATTTGAGCCAATTCACCCACTGTCAAACCATGAACAATCGGAATTGGGTGCATTCCCACAAAAGATTTTAATGAAGTATCCAACACACATCCACCCACATACATTCCGTTAGGATTGGGTCTGTCTAATATGATGAATGGTTTTTTATTTTCTGCACAAGCTTCCATTGCATAGTGCATAGTTGAAATATAAGTATAAAATCGAACGCCCACATCTTGAATATCAAAAAGTAATATATCTATATTTTTTAGTTGTTCTGAAGTTGGCTTTTTATTTTTTCCATACAAAGAAACTACCGAGATTCCCGTTTTTGAATCAATTTCACTATTTACTTTTTCGCCAGCATCTGCAGAGCCTCTAAAGCCATGTTCGGGTCCAAAAATAGTTTTAATATCGATTTTTAGCCTCAAAAGCGAATCTACTAGATGTGTATTTCCTATCATTGAAGTTTGATTGACTACCAAACCAACTTTTTTTCCTTTCAACAATGGAATAATTTTTTTTAAATCATAAGCTGCCGGCAAAGGTTGAGCCATTATTTTAATACAAAAAATTAGAAAAAATATAAAAACTCGAAACATAGTAATAATTTATAAAATATCTATCAATCCAAATTGATTAAAATGATGCCTAAAATGTTTGTTATGAAACAATTCCCATTCTTTAAAATTTAAGATGCCAAATGTAGGATTATAAAATTTTGCGTTTGGATTTTCTGACCAAAAAATCTTATAATTTTCTATTTCATTTACTAATTCTTTTTTTGCATTTTCTAAATTTTCATTTCTTAAATCGGGCAAATCATCTCCAATCAAAGGACTTATAAAACCTTGTGGAAATTGGTTTTTCCCCAATAAAAACTTACGTAAATGATCAAAAGTTTGAGTAGGTATTTCAGGCATTTTCAATGGGTTTTTGCCATTTGAAATCAATAAACTATCCGAAAGATGCTCAATAGCGTGCTGTAAAGACATTTTTCCCCACTTTGGTTTTGAGTCATCTTTTAAATTTTCAAAAAATAATTTATAATTTATAGTTCTAAAATCTTCCATAAAATATTTTGATAATTTTATTTCAGCAATACGTTATTTTATTACTGAAATTATTAATAATTTAATTTTATTAATAATATTTTACGTTTACAAAATAACAACATCGCCTGGTTTTAAGCCAGTTTCATCGGGCGGAGGATTTCCAAACATCGAAGTTTGAGCATCCGCTGGATTGATATCAGCTTTTGGCTGCAACAAAACGATAGAAACGACATCCGTTCCTGCCAATTTATTTCCTTGTGCTTTCCAACCTTTTACGTCAATATATTCAGCAAGTTGAATTCTGGTAGAAAGTTCTTTTTTATTGGCACCTGTAACTATTTTTACATCTATTTCAGGACGAAGTTGCGAGGTAAATACCAACATTTTTGAGCCTTTGGCATCTCCAATAAGCCAATATTTTTTATCTAATTGTAAGGCTTCAAACTTAAATCGTTTTACGTAATGGGTTTTATCAGCTCCGTTTAAATGCACCACATTATACACTTTTTCAGGCACAAATTTTTCAATACTTTGAATAATTTCGGGCGTATATCGATTTGAAAGTTCAAAATTTGTCATCTCAAACTCCCCATGCTTATAAACCACCAAAATTCTATCATCTGTGTTGAAATTTCCTAAATGTTTTCCACGAGAATCTGTATTTAATCTACCCGTAGTTTCTTCATAATAAATATCAATTCCGCCAATGGTTGAGGTGCCCAAACTCACAAATTTAATGGCTTTTATTGGATAGGGTGATAAAATATTACCTTGCGAACCCCTTCCTTTGATGGCTATTTCTGAAAAATCATAGTCATAAATTTTTGTTTTGGAAGCACTGCTTGGCGTTAAAGAAATATTAACTATTTCAGATTCTCCATTCGGACGAACTGCCAAATAAGTAACTTTTGAACCTTTATTGCCTGAAGTTAAATCATATTCTTTATCTCTAGTTATGCCTGTTACCTGAAATCTTTTAACCATACTTTTTCCAGATTTTCCATCCAAATAAATCATATTATAAACGGTTCTTTCATCATTTTTGCGAAAAACGGCCGCATGAATAATATCTTTTCCAACAAATACTTTTTGATCTATTCTTACTACTTTAAATGCTCCATCTTTGCGAATCACAATTACATCGTCTATGTCAGAACAATCACAAATATATTCATCTTTTTTAAGCATTGTTCCTATAAAACCCTCTGCTCTATTGATGTAAAGTTTGGCATTTATTGCCGCCACTACTGTTGCGTTTATGGTGTCGAAAGGTTTAATTTCAGTTTTTCGTTCTTTGCCTTTTCCGTATTTATGAAGTAGGTTTTGGTAATATTTAATAGAAAATTCAGTTAAATTTGCTAAATGATGTTCTACTTCTAAAATCTCATCTGCTAATTGTTTCATTTGTTCATCGGCTTTGTGCACATCAAATCTTGTGATGCTACTCAAAGGTTTTGCAATTAATTTAGCATAATCATCGTTTTCGATTTTTCTATAGAATTGAGGAAAAAATGGCGTAAATAATGTATCTAAAACTTCAAAACATACGTCTGAATTAGTGGCGGTTTCGTAAGAATTATTTTTATACATTCCTTCGCCAATAAATATTTTTAGCAACGAAGAAAAGAATATTTTTTCTTGCAAATCACGTTTTTTGATTTCCAATTCTTGCCTCAACAAATCTTTGGTGCGGGCAGTACAAATACGTAAAATCTCCGAAACACCTAAAAATCGAGGTTTATCATCCACAATCACACACGAATTAGGTGAAATTGACATTTCGCAATCCGTAAAAGCATATAAGGCATCAATCGTTATATCTGGACTTACGCCTGGCTGCAACTGAATTTCAATTTCTACATCTTTGGCTGTATTATCAACAACTTTTTTTATCTTTATCTTACCATTTTCATTAGCTTTTACTATGGATTCCATCAAAGAATTTGTAGTTGCTCCAAAAGGTATTTCTTTGATAATGAGAGTTTTTTTATCTAGTTCTTCAATCTTTGCACGAACTCTAATTTTTCCACCCCTCAAACCATCTTTGTAATCATTTACGTCTACATAACCGCCCGTTAGAAAATCGGGAAAAAGCTCAAAGGGTTGATCTTTTAATATTTTTATAGATGCCTCAATAAGTTCGCAAAAATTGTGAGGTAAAATTTTAGTTGCTAAACCTACTGCAATACCTTCCACACCTTGAGCCAAAAGAAGCGGAAATTTCATTGGAAGTGTAACGGGTTCACGTTTTCTACCATCATAAGACATTTGCCACTCGGTTGTGTCGGCATTAAAGGCAACTTCAAGAGCAAATTTTGAAAGCCGAGCTTCAATATAACGAGCCGCAGCTGCACCATCACCAGTACGAATATCGCCCCAGTTTCCTTGCATATCAATCAAAAGCTCTTTTTGACCCAAGCCTACAATCGCCTCCCCAATGGATGCATCTCCGTGCGGATGATAAGACATGGTTGAGCCAATAATATTTGCTACTTTATTGAATCTTCCATCGTCCATTTCTTTCATGGCGTGTAAAATTCTGCGTTGAACAGGCTTTAAACCATCTTCAATGGCAGGCACTGCACGCTCCAAAATCACATAAGAGGCATAGTCCAAAAACCAATTTTCGTACAGCCCCGAGATTGGAACTACCTCTTGTATATGTTCGTCTTTGTTTTCTTCCATGGTTTAGATAATTTGCAAATCTATAAAATATAGAACAAAAACAAGTCTTTATTGCTCAAATGTGGAAAAGTTTGTGTTTTTGTAAAATAAAATCAACAGAAATGATTTCATATTTATAAAATTTTAAAACTAAATTATTGATTAATTGGCTTTTTAAACAATTTTAATTTTAATAAAATGTAAATATTTATTACTTAATTTTAAAAAATATTAATAGAAAATATTTATTATAAAATCTAATTTTGAATTTTAAATGTAAGAAGTGTAATAATAAATATCAGACATATCAATGTTTTTGGTTGAAATTTTTAAAGAAATTATTGATTTATTTTCCTTGAATTTTTACTTTTTATGAAAAATAGTGATTTTATTTTATATTTTTGAAATAATTTACAAAATTTATTAGAAACCCAATATTATAATATGTAATAATTTGTTAAAATTATAAAAAAATATTTTTTAAAAAAATGCAACTAATTCATAATGAATTATAAAAAAGTACTATATTTATTAAGTATTTATTTTTCAATGTCTTTTGAGAGTGCTTTTTCGCAAGGTAAAATTTCATTTTCTGAAAAAATTGAAAGAAAAGTTTCTTTTTCTCCTTACATTGGAATAATGTTTTTTCCGAGCGATTTAAAATTTAACAATGATTTTATTTCGCTTCAAAAAAATATATTTCAAGATTTTGCTCCTGCACCGCTTTTGGGTTGTATGGTGCAATATAAACTCAAAAAAAGAATATTATTGGGTTTAGATGGCAGTTTTTTTCTAACAAGTCGCACTTTAGTTGATAAAAAAATTAGTGGAATGAATGGTTTTAGTTTAGCAACTACCGCCAAAATTACGATGCTAAATAGCTCAAAATCACGATTTTCGCCCTTTTTTGTAGTAGGTTTTGGAGCTACTTTTATTAATTATCTTCAAAACTCTTCTGAGATTAAACAAATTGATAGTCCTGTAACACCTATAAACTCAGAATTTGGTGGTACAGGCGTTGAGGTTTCACAAATAGATCAAAAATTTGAACAAATAAAACTAACCATGGCGCCTATGTTTGGACCTCAAGGTGGCATAGGTTTAGATGTCAAAATAAATAAAAAAATATCATTTTTTGTGCAGGGAACTATCCATACAACTTTCGGAAACGGGCAGTTATTCAAAGAATATTTCAAAGAAAATGGTAATAATCCTTTAACTTACGTGGCTTTTAAGGCAGGAGTTTCCGTAAGATTATTTAAGAAAATGAAATTTGAAGTAGATTCAGAAGCGGTCAGAATTCCTGATCCAATCATTGCTCTTGTTCCTCTTGAAGACGATAATCAACCTGCACAAATGCTCAGTCGTGAATCTAATTTTGCAGTCAATATTCGAGAAGGAACAAAGCATAATGTACAGGTTATGGCTCAAAATGGAGAAATTAATATTGATATTGATCAAAATGAAAATGGAAATCCCTGCCCTATTTTAGCGGTTTTATATGATCAATTTGGACAAAAAGTAGCATCTGTAAAGCCAGATAAGGATGGAAAAGTAAATTTTAAAGGTTTAGATCAATCGGCTTTTAATGTTGCTTTTGAATTGCAACCGCCTTGCAAAGAAGCAGACTTTACTTATGCCGTAAACGAGGGTGAAATTAAATCTCAAAATAACTCAAAAAGCGAAATACCTAACGATTCATTGTCTTACAATATTGACGGATTTGTAGATTTTAAAAACCCTAGCATGAACAAAGAAAATGTTCAAGTAATGCTTGTGGATCAAAAAGATAAAAAAGTTGCTGCTCGACAAAGTACAAAAAGCAACGGAAGTTTTGCATTTATGAATCTTAAACCAGGAAACTATAAAGTAGTTTATGATGTAGGAAATCCGAGAATACAATCGAGAGTTTCTTACGAAATTAAAACCAATAGAGATAGTTTGATAGAAAGGCAAAATTTTCCTTTTAATGAATTAAAAGATAAATCAAAAGAATCTACAAGGCTTATGGCAGGCAAATTAGAACTTGCGAATGCTTCTTTTGCGGCTTACAAAGTTAATTTGGAGCTAGTAGATAAATATAATCGAATTATAGATCATTCTATTCCAAATAAAGACGGTAGTTTTGAATTTATAGACAGAGAATCAGACCATAACGATATAATATATAATGTATCAGACAAAAAATTAGATACAAAACAAATGGAAATAAAATCTATTGTTTATGAACCTAAATCTGAATTATCCAAAAAACTTGCTGAAATTGCAAATAATAAAAGTAATAGTGCTGAAAATTCAGTTCCGAGTTCTAAACCAATTTATAGCGGTTCATATCAAAGTGATTTGCACATAAATACGATATATGATGCCAACGGAATTGCAAAAACAATATCAGGTTTTGGATTTCAAGTGGGTTCTTTTAGAAATTTGGCTTATGTGCAGCAAATGATGAAAAAATTAAAATCTCAAGGTTATGAAGTTTATATGCAACCTGTGGAATCGGGCAACTCAACTTCAAGATTTAAAACCTCTCAATCTTATGTTTTTAATCGCGTAATCGTATTTGGAGGTAAAGATGCAGACGAAGCGGATGCTGTAAAAAGTCGTTTACAAAATGATAGTTATGAAATTATTGTAAAAGAAAAATTTTCAACTGTTGTAAAAGATAAATAATTTAATTATTGATAATTATTACTAAGATTGCTATTATAAAATATCAAAAACCTTTGAATCAATTATTTAAAATGGCAAAAAAATGATTTTTTTGATATTTAATGCTATATTTGTCTTAAATTCCTTTTATGATAACGCCACCAATTTCAAAACTTACACCTTCAAAACTCTCTAAAAAAGAACAAGCAGCTCAAGAAGAAGCTCTTTTGGTTCAACAACGCATTGACACTAAAAGAATAAAATCGTTTGAAGCTGACACTTGGAAAAAATTTGAAAATTGGGGACGAGAATCGGGCAAACTTTCTCAACATTTGCAAACTTATTGTTTTGGAATTTCTGGAAAAATAAGAAAAGCAATTAAATTTGAACCTTTTGATATTACAAATGGAATAAAAATTTTAGAAATAATTGAAGAAAATGCCTCAGAAATATTAATAGAAGTTGAAAAACCTATCGACCCCAATGCCAAAGTATATCCAAAATTAGAAGTTACACTCGAGGTTTTGAACCAAGCTATACAATGGGATAAAAAAAACAAAAAACTTAAATCAATTTCTTTTGAAATGTTAGCCAACTTAGCATCAGAAAGAAAACCACTAACCGATCAAAATAAAAAAATTGCTGGTTGGAATTTAGAAATACTTCAAAAATGTGGATTTGAATATAAACCTTAAATTTAATTAACGTAACTATTCATCCTAAAATTAGCAATTAAAAGTCTAATAAATAATTACAAACTCCTTTATGACTTTTTCCCTTTGGAGAAATAAGAAAGGGGTTTTATTAAAATTTGATTGTAAATATTAAGAGTACTAAATATAAATAAATTAAAATCTACTTTTTCTTTTAATTTGACGAGAGAATTGCCCAATTTAGTAAGTTTTATCAATCTTAAATCATTGTAAAAAACCGTAGTCGCATTGGCGTTTAAATACTTTTATCATGCCATAAATATAATTAAAGCCAATGTTTTAAAGTTTACCCGCTTCCAATAATTTTTCGTTAATCAAAGTTGATTCACGCTCAATTAATGGTCTTATTTGATTTAGTGCACTCAAAACGGCTTCTGCATAACTTTTTCTTGCTGCGTATCTTAAGCCATAACCATAGTAATAGGCAACAATAGACTTAGATTTTCCAATCGCTGAGTATTTTGCAAGCAGTTTTCTATTACTATCAAATATTCTAATTTCAGATTCCACTTCATATTTTATATTCATAAATGGCATTCCTAACAAATTTGGAATAGTAAGTAAAAAGGCTGACAGAAAATAATAGCCTAAACCCATTTTATTGTCTAATAATCGAGATTTGTAAGAAATATAGCCATACTTCACGCCAAAAGGATCAGAAAGATTTTCTTCTAAGTCTTGATTAAACATTTTCATTTCATCATCGTTTGGTCTATATATGAGCGTTTTGCCATTAAAATCCACATAATTTTCTAGCGTAAGCAACTTCACAGAAATTGGACGATTATTAATTTTAATCATACTTGGACTCCACGACTTACACCCATTTAAGACCAAAAAAAGTAAAATGTAAGATATTATTTTCATTATCAATTCTTTTAAACTGCAAAATAAACCAAATCATCCAATCTATCTAAAACAACTTTAGGTAATAAAAGTTTGATTTTTTAGAATTCAAATAAAATTTCTCAAAAATTTCTATAAAAGTAATTTTGGCTTTTTTTGTTTTTTCCTTAACAAACCTACGATATTTAATTCTTTAATTTCTATATTTGTTTTTAAAAAAAATTTAATGCTTATTATTAAAAAATTAGATCAAAAAAACTGAAAATTCATGTTCGTTTAATTGAAACCCATTCCATTATATGACTTTAGAGAGATATTTTTTGATAAAAATATATTTTTAACAAACCTATTATTTTTGTTTTATTCTTTCAATGATTGTTTGGTTGTTTTGCCTTGCCGACTACAGTTTCGTAATTGGCAAAGGGTTGAACTAAAGCAAAACAATCAGTAAGCCAAAAAAATGAATTTAGTTACAAACATTCATCTACCTTTGAAACTATTATTAACTACTGTCGTCCGACAACTCATTATTACAAAAAGTACTATTCTTAGAAAAGTACAATTTTTAAAAATATAGGTGTGAATTATAAAAAAACAACACCTA
>REAG01000082.1 GCA_004294265.1 Cytophagales bacterium
TGGATTGTTGCGTTTGGAATAGGCGTTGGTCAAGGGGCTGTCTTGAAATAGGTTGACCTTTTTCTAAAAGTATAAACTTAGAAAAGTGATAATTGATTGGTTACGTTTCAAAGTATAGACCTTGATTCTAAAAGCAGATAAAATTACCTAAAACAAGGTTAAAAGATGCTTTTTTTAACTAAAAAAGCCCATTTTTAAATGAGCCTTACGAGTATTTTATGCTTAGGTTTTCGCTTTGAAACACAACCAAGTTATTAGCGTTTTTTAGCCTATTATTTATTTCTTTTATACAATTTTTTGGGCATTTTTGAAATTGTGTAAAGCACCAGCAATTCTAATAATAGTAGCCCCGACTTTACTCGTCTGGAAGAAAGCTGTTTATTTTCATCTTTTTGTTGTTGAGTAAGGTACTTCTTTTCGGTCTTCCTTCTACTGTTGAAAAATCTACTTCTGATAAATCTTCCTTGACTTTATAATCAGATAAGGGTTTTGCTAAAATAGGCGTTAATGCGGTTCGCCGCCCGATATGTATCCATCTGTTTGCCATAGCTATATCAAAGTCAAAAATAGTCGCTAAATGCGGTTGGATACGGTGTACTTTTTTGTAAAAAAGAATGAAAAACAACTTTAATTCAGAAGTAGGTAATTACGCTGGCTTTTTAGCTTCATAGTGGTAAACACGAGGTAAAGCATTCCTTAAACTGTCGTTAGGTTGTTCTGAGTTTTTCGTAATTCCTGCAGCATTTTTTTACAAAACTCTCAATTTTAGTATCATTTATAAAGTAAAATGCCTAATTTTTAGAATAATAAATATAATTATACCAATATTTTATGGGCTAAAAAAGTCTAATACCTAACAAACTAAAAGTCTATGAAATAAATGTTATTTTTGCGTAAATTATACGCATACGCAAAATGGAACTAAAACAGAATATTAAAATAGCGGTGGACGCAATTGTTTTTGGGTATGCCGACAACAAGTTGAATGTCTTGCTTATTAAGCAAAAGTATGGAGTTTTAAAAAATAAATGGGCTTTGGTTGGCGGATTCGTCAAAGACGATGAAACTTTAAACGATGCCGTGAACAGAGAACTCCACGAAGAGGCAGGAATAAAAGTGAATTATTTAGAGCAACTTTACACATTTGGCGACGACCTTGATAGAGACCCAAGATTTCGAGTAATTTCTGTTGCATATTTCGCATTAGTAAATTCTACAAAATTAGTTTTAAAGGCTGATACCGATGCCGAAGATGCAAGATGGTTTCCATTAGATGAATTACCAGCATTGGCTTTTGACCATCAATCCATTCTACAAACTGCACAAAAAAGACTTCAAAGTAAACTTACTTATCAGCCAGTGGGCTTCGATTTGCTTCCCAAAGAGTTTTTGTTTTCCGAACTCGAAACCCTTTATTGTACCATTTTAGAAAAAGAAATTGACCGTAGAAATTTCCGTAAAAAGATATTGAGCTTTGGTATTGTGGAAGAAACAGAAAAGTTTGGCAACAAAAAAAGCGGCAGACCAGCTAAATTATTTAAATTCAATGGTTTGAAATACAACAAGTTAGCCCAAGAAGGATTTTTGTTCGATATTAATTTTGCGTAAATTTTACACAAAATATTTGGTGGTTAAAAAAAATAGACACAACTTTGCGTAATAATTACACAAATAAAAAATTATGGAAGACCAAAAAATAAATCTTAATTTTCTCAGGCTAACCCAGCAAGATTTTAATTTTATTATTTACAGAAAAGAATATGTTGAAGCAGAAATAAACGAGCATATTCATAAATATAGTTTACCTCAGGGTGCAATAGCGTTTTGTCCCCCTATATTGTTCTTGTTAGATTCTGGATAATAATGTTCCACCTCTTAGAAAGCAAGGCACATCTTAGAAATATCAAA
>REAG01000245.1 GCA_004294265.1 Cytophagales bacterium
TTTTACTAAATTTGTATTATCAACAAAAATAACGCAAATCAGAATTATATGAAGTATTTATCAAATTTGTAGTACACAGCATTTTCATAAAAGCAAGTCCATTGCTCAAAATCAAAGCTTTTTAGGTGGATAGCTCCAATGTGGGTTAAGTGGGCTTTTCTATAATTTATTTAAAATTAAGAATTTTATGCAAAATTATAGTTGAACCTCTTCTAATAAAGTTCTAAAGAAAAGTACTTTTTCTCCAAATTTTGTAGCTATTTTAAAATCAAAATCAAGCTCAAAAGAAGTTTCAATTTCATCGATATGTGTGTTACATTTGGTTGTAAATTGTAAAATGTAGGTATTTTCAAAATCTTGAATTTCAGTAATAAGTTTTGAAATTTTATAAGAATCAAAAAAACCACTTTCCATAACCTGTGGAATGTACTGGGTTTTAGTCCATGTTTTCCAAGCAACTAAAACCTCTGAAGATACATTAAAAGATTGATTAAAAATATGCAATGTATGATTATTTAGAATTGTCGATGGCTTTAGAAATAGCAGAAAAAATATCTTCAACTTTTCCAATTCCGTTTATTTTCTGTAATTTACTTTGGCTTTCGTAATAAGGAAGGACGTGAATAGTTTTAGAAAAATATTCATCAATTCGTTTGAGTAATTTGTCCTCGGCATCATCGGCTCTGTTTTCGATTTTCTTGCGTTCGGCAATGCGAATTTTAAGTTCATTTTCGTTTACATCTAGTGCCACAACTACCGAAATAGAGGTGTTTATACTTTTCAAAAAAGCATCCAAGGCTTCAGCTTGCGGTACAGTACGAGGAAATCCGTCAAAAATAAAACCCTGAGCTTGTGGATTTTTCTTTACTTCTTCTTCGAGCATTGAAATAGTTACAGAATCTGGCACAAGCACACCATTTGCCAATAGTTCTTTTACTTTTTTGCCGAGTTCTGTATCATTTTTAATGTGAGCTCTAAAAATATCGCCTGTTGAAATATGGGCTAATTTATATTTTTCAATTAAATTTTGGCTTTGAGTTCCTTTTCCAGCCCCAGGAGGACCAAATATCACAATATTTAACATTATAATTTCTTTTTAAGTGAATAATAAATTCCAAAATTAGTATTTTTAATTAGATTAAGATTTTTTATGTTATTTTATTTAAAAATTTTTTATTTAAAATTTAAAAAATTGTTAATTAATTATTTTTATATAATTTTGCACTCTAATTATATAAAATTGAATAATTTTTATAAATTTCTACTTCTAATATTTTTAAACTCACATAGTTTTGTCTATTCAGTTTCTAACAACACTATATTAGGATTTGTAAATGGAGGAAAATATAAATTAAACGAACAAACTACATTTGTTGGAATCGCTTTAGATGAAAATGGTAATAAAATCAAAAAAGAAAACTTTATATGGAGAACGCACTACAGGCATGATGATCATTGGCACGATAGTTTTAATATAGCAAATGGTGATTCTATTTACAACTATCAGCCTCCTGCAAGAGGTGATTTATCGCCTAATGTTTTTTTTAGAATTCAAATGATAACACCTTTTAGTACAACCAAATTTGATACCGTTAATTATGATATTTTTCCAAAAACAGTAAGCATCAATTTTAAATCAAATGTGAAAGGCATAAATGTCAAGCTTTTAAACCTAAATCATCGTTCAGATACAGCAGCTTACGAAGTAGATGGTGGTCTAATTGTAGTGGATATTAGAAAAATACAAACGGTTAGTGGTGTAGTTTATACATTTACTGGTTGGTCTGATAATTCTAAGTCTTTATATTTTAATTTTGAATTAAATGGCGATGTTACTTTGTTTGCTAATTTTATTCCTGATCCTCCTATATCATCATTGAGTGAAGATAGTAAGGAAATTGATAACATTATTTATCCTACTATTTTAAAACCTGAAGACTTTACAATTTATTTAAAGAAATTTTTAGCAAATTACGAAATTATAAAAGTTTATAATTCTATTGGTTCGGAAACTTCTTTTAAGCCAAACGAAGATAGAATAGACTTTAACAATTCTTTACAAAGTGGATTATATTACATCACTTTTACAGATATAAAAAACAAAAAGGTTACACATAAATTTTATAAACAATAAACAACAAACAAAATGATACATAAGAAAAATTTAACATTCGCTTTACTATTAATAATTTTTTCAAATTTCGTAACTCAAGCACAAGTTGCTCTTCCGCCAGGGTTTAGACATCAGCAAGTGGGTAAATTTGATTTGCCAGTAAACATTGCCTCTTTGCCAAACAATAAAATGCTTTTCCCGACCCAAAACGGAAAGTTATTTATGATGGAAAACGGAATTTTGGATACTAAAAGTATTTTAAGTTTGGATAGTATATGGTGGCAATTTGAAAAAGGATTTTTAGGCGTAGAAGCTGATCCAGATTTTGTAAATAATGGATATATTTATTGCTATTATACTATTTCTGTAACTGGAAATACTTATGATGGTTCTATTTTAAGAAGGACAAGTAATAACGGAACTCTTACAGATCCTATTATGCATAAAATCACAAGATATACTTTATCTGGTCATACAGTTGTTCCTAATAGCAAAAAAACTATTTTAGATATGGACATTACTCCTGGTGTAGTTGTTAATTATAATCATGATGGAGGCACAATAAGATTTGGAAGAGACGGAAAATTATATGTTGCGACAGGAGAAGGAGATTTATGGTGTCCTTGCTTTACTCCTAAAAGCACAAATTGCTCTTGGAGCTGTGGCAGTTGCCCTTCTGTAAATTCTTCAACTGGTTGTAAAAGCTATCAATGGGCAACCAATATGGGAACTTTCTATGGCAAAATACTAAGAATTAATTCTGATGGATCAGCTCCAACAGACAATCCTTACTATGCAAATGCACCCTATAATGCTCAAAAATATGTATATGCCTTAGGATTTAGAAATCCATTTTCTATGAATTTTAAACCAGGAACGGATGATTTGTATATTGGTGATGTTGGTTCACACGGAACAGATAAAAGAGAAGAAATAAATAAATTAACACCAACTAGCGTAAAAGATTTTGGTTGGCCTGCCATAGAGGGAGTATCCAACGACCCTGCTTACACTGATCCAATTTTTACTTACAACGAAGGAAACACCACAAATACAGGTTGTGCTATAACTGGAGGAACATTTTATAATCCACAAACTTCAAATTGGCCAGCACAATACACAGGAAAATATTTATATATGGATTTTTGTAATGGATGGATAAATACCTTAGATTTTGATAATGGAAATACAGTTTCAGGATTTGTAACTGGTTTAGCAAATAACTTTGGAAATGCTACTTCAGGAGTTGGTATTCTTACTCCCTCTATTTCATCAACAGGAGAGCTTTATTATTTGGCGAGAGGTGTAAATGCAAATACAACTGGGATTTATAAAATTTCATTCCAACCTATTACTGTTTCTGGCATAACCATGACAGGTGGAAACGTCATCAACACACCAACAACCCTTGCTTTCGAGGCAGGCATTCAACCAACAAACGCAAGTGATGCTTTGGTTTTATGGGATGTTCAACCAAGAAACCTGGCATCTATTAGCTTTTCAGGTGTAAATGCAAATAATGCAGTTCTTACTCCCATACAAGATGGTGTTGTAACTGTAACGGCAATTTCGAGTGGAGATATTACAAAAAAGCAATTAATTGTTGTAACTATTTCTGGTCAAACACCTCTAACATTTATTAATATAACAACCACTAGTAACTTTTCAATCACTTCTGATAATGGAACTTTACAATTAGGAATTGACTTTGTGCCATCTAACTTTAGTAATAAAACTATTTTGTGGAGTGTGTCTAAAAAATCAATAAACGTAGATGTAACTTTGGATATTAATGGTTTATTGACCTCAATAGGAGAAAACGGAACAGTTACAATTGTGGGAACATCTGCATCTAACTCTGCTATACAATCTACAAAAGTTGTAACAATAACAGGTCAAAATCCATTAACTGCTATCAATATAACTGCAAGTACATTTACTATCACAACAGATAATGGAACTTTGCAATTAGGAATGGCTTTTACACCTGCTAATTTTATAAACAAATCAATCACTTGGTCAATTTCAAACCAATCATCTAATGTTTTGGCTTCTATCAATAGTTCTGGTTTGTTAAGCACAAACGGAGGAAACGGTACTGTTACTATCTTAGGAACTTCAGTAGCAAACGCAAGTATTTCTTCAAGCAAAGTTATTACAATTACAGGTCAGACTATTGAACCAACAAGCATAAGCATAGCTCCACAAAATGGTACTCTTTCAACTACTGTAAACGGAACAATTGCTTTTAATGCTACTGTTTTACCTACAAATGCTATCCCAACTCCCACAATTACTTGGTCGGTTATTACTGGCACAGGTGGAGGTTCTGTCAATTCAAATGGTGTTTTTACTGCACTTTCCATGGGTGTTGTAACAGTTGTGGCTCAAGTAAGTGCTTCAGTCAAAACATCTTTTGTAGTTTCTGTAACAAGTTTAATAAGTAGTGTTACAATAAAATCTGAAAGTAATAAATTAAAATACAACGATATAAAATTATATCCTGTTCCTAACAATGGCGAATTTATGATTGAATCTATTAAGTTGATTCCACAAACTACGCTTTCTATTACAAATATTGAAGGACAAACCGTTTTCTCTACACCACTTACTAATTTTATTGGTGTAAAAAAAATATCTGTTCCAAGCTTGGCAAAAGGAATTTACAGAGTTTCTTTTAGTTTAGAAAATGGTTCCATGCACTATAGAATGGTAGTAGAATAATAAAATTTATAGTATAAAAAAAGCCTTCTTGATTTCTATTCAAGAAGGCTTTTTTATTTATTAAAGTTTAAATTCCTATATCATCTCAGCAGCTACTCTTCGAGCTTCGGCATCTATTTGTAAATAATCTTCTAAATTACAATCAGCTTTAAAACTTACTTTTTCAAGTGTTTTTTCATTTATTTTAGCAATATCTAAAAAGCCAATTTTTTCTTTCAAAAAAGCATCAACCGCAACTTCATTGGCTGCATTAAGCACACAAGGAGTATTTCCACCTCTTGAAAGTGCCTCAAAAGCAAGTCCTAAGTTTCGGAAAGTGTTGATATCAGGTTTTTCAAAAGTAAGGGTAGGATATTGCATAAAATCAAAGCGTGGAAAATTCGATTTTATTCTGTTTGGATAACCTAAAGCATATTGAATAGGGAGTTTCATATCAGGCAAACCCATTTGAGCTTTCATTGAACCATCCTGAAATTGAACCAAAGAATGAACAATGCTTTGAGGATGCACTACAACTTCAATTTGTTCTTTTTTGATTGAAAAAAGCCATTTTGCTTCAATCACTTCCAATCCTTTGTTCATCAAAGTTGCACTATCAATCGTTATTTTAGCTCCCATTTCCCAATTCGGATGTTTGAGTGCTTGAGCTTTAGTAATTTTTGAAAGATCATCACTATTTTTTCCTCTGAAAGGTCCGCCCGAAGCAGTAAGAATTATTTTTTCGATAGGATTATGAAACTCACCAGCCAAACACTGAAAAATAGCAGAGTGCTCAGAATCAACAGGCAAAATATTAATGCCTTTTTGATACGCTAATTTAGTAATAATATCGCCAGCAACTACCAAAGTTTCTTTGTTAGCAAGGGCAATAGTTTTTCCTGCTTCAATGGCTTTTATGGTCGGAACTAATCCCGAAAAACCAACCATGGCTGTCAAAACCATATCAATATCTTGCATTTGCACCACGTCTGCAATCGCATTTGCTCCGCAATACACTTTAATTGGAAAAGAATCTAGGGCTGATTTTACTTTCTCATATAAATTTTCGTTGGCAATAACAACGCAATTAGGTTCAAATTCGATGGCTTGTTGAATAAGCAAATCGGCATTATTTTGAGCCGTTAAAACTTCAATTTCAAACTTATCTTTATTAGTTTTTATTACTTCGAGAGCTTGTGTGCCAATCGAACCTGTTGAGCCTAGAACAGCAATATGTCTTTTTGGTTTTGTTTCCAAACGATGGATTGATAGTTATTAATGTTTCAAAGATAATTATAAACTAATGGCTTAATATCTTTTTTTCAAAATAAATTTCAATTCCAATAAATTTTGATTAGTTCAAAATGAATTACTTTCCAAAGAAAGTTTTGTTTAAAAACAACTTTTTAGAGAAAAAAAGATTGAATGATATATTTAATTTCAAGTTTGCTCAAGTCAAAATTAAATTCTTCATTATTAAAAAGTCTTACAAAATCTTAATTTAATAAAAATCAATATTGTTCTTATTATTACTAATCATTTGTGAGTAAACTTACATTTTAGTATTGTATATTTTATCAATAATCAATGATTTATATCATTTTAATGAATGTATTTAAGTCGGGTAAATGCCTAGCAATCTTTGATTGGACAAGGAATAGGTCCGTTTTTAGGTTGTTGTCTTCCGCCTTTTCCTTGCGTTGTTTTGCAAGAAAATGAAATGAATAAAATAAGAATAATTGAAAAATAAGATAATTTATTTTGTTTCAACTTTGGAACTTTCATTTTTTTTAGAATTTTTGTCAGTTTTTGAAACTACTTTTTTTGATTTATATTTTTTCTTACTTTCATCAGCCAAATGAGGCTTCCATGCCTGCGAGGGTGCATAGACGCAACTACATAAAAAAAACGACATTAAAAAAACTATAATTGTTTTCATACTTTGAAATTACAAAACATATTTACCATTTTAAAATTTTAGCATATTTTTTTACAATTTCTTTAGTAATTTCTTCTTCTTTATTTATATGTAACAATAGTTTGCAGTTGACATATTTTAGTATTAATTGTTCTGAATAATTATTTGATAATCCGTTAAAAATAATTCCTTTCAAAACCAAACCCCTTTGCTTCAACTCCTTGATAGTAAGCAAAGTATGATTAATACTTCCTAAATAAAGTGAAACAACTAATATAATTTCACAATTAAATTTCTGAGCAATATCAATCACAAAACTACCATCAAAATTGAGCGGCACTAAAACGCCTCCTGCACCTTCAATAATTAAAGAATTTTGAGTTTTTGGCAATTCAAAATCCTTTAAATCAATATAAGTTCTATCAATAAAAGCACTTTGGTGAGGTGAAACGGGGGTTTCTAATAAAAATTTTTCTGGATGAATAAACACATTAGTATTATCAACCAAAGATTTAACTTTTTCAGAATCTCTTTCTAAAATACCAGATTGCACAGGTTTCCAGTAGTCAAATCCTAAAGATTCGCATAAAATAGCAGATGCTAAAGTTTTTCCGCAATCTGTTCCAATAGCGGTTACAAAATATTTTTTTATCATTTATAGTAAAATTACAACATTTAATTGTTTTAATTTAAGTTTAAATTCTATTTTTGTAAAATTACAAAAAAACATTGAATACTGAATTAAATAATGATATTCCTGAATATACTCTTTCTCAATTAGCATTAAGAAATGGGCAAGATAAACCCCAAATTTGGTGTGCTTTTCAAGGATTAATTTATGATATGACACATTCGAGGTTATGGAAAAACGGAAAACATTATGAACATTGGGCAGGACAAGATTTAACTTCAGAAATGCAACAAGCTCCGCATAATGAAAGAGTTTTTGAAAAATATACACCCATTGGAAAACTAAAAAAAGTAATAATTAATTAATAATATTTAATAAATATGATAGCAATAGTAGAAAGTGGCACAACCAAAACGAGTTGGCTTTTTGTGGATAAACAAGATAATAAATTTGAATACAAAACCATTGGTATGAACCCTTATTACCAAACGGCAGATGATATTTTTAATAATTTATCAGAATCTTTAATACCAAATTTGAGTTTTGGAACCAAAGTAGATGCCATATTTTTCTACGGTGCGGGTTGTGAATTGCAAGCCCAAAGAGATGTTGTGGCTAAAGGAATGCGTAAGATTTTCCCAGATACAGAAATAAATATAAATCATGATTTATTGGCTGCCGCCCGAGCTCTTTTTGGTGATGAACCAGGCATTGCTTGTATTGCAGGCACAGGTTCAAACTCTTGTCTTTACAACGGAAAAGATGTAATTTGGAATATTCACTCGCTTGGCTTATTTATGGGCGATGAGGGCAGTGGAGGCTATAATGGCAAACTTTTAGTGGCTGATTATATCCGAAAAGTCATGCCTAAACATATTCATGAAAAGTTTGAAATCAAATATTCGGATCGTACAAAAGAGATATTGGATGCTGTTTATTTAAAACCTTTTCCTAGTAGATATTTAGCTTCTTTTATGCCATTTATTACTGAAAACTTAGCTGATGAATACATATATAACCTTGTTAAAAAAAGTTTTGAATCACAATTTGATAATACCATTTGCAAATATGCGGATTATCAAAAATACAACATAGGTTTTGTGGGTTCGGTAGCTTATTATTGCAAAGATATTTTAATGGAAGTTGCAAAAGCAAGAAACGCTAAGGTAAGTACTATTGTGCAAGCTCCACTTGAACCTTTAGTAAGTTATCATAAATCTAAAGGATTAATTAAATAAAAAAATTTTTATCTTTTACTTTATTAATTTTCTATAAAATATAATTAATTTTTATTGTAATAGTTTTTTTAAAATTATTACAATAAAAATTTTAAAACCATTTTTTCTTTTTAAAATAAATTAACATTAAAACGGTTACTGAAACCACAAGCACCCAAACTAAAGTATAACCAAAACGCCATTTAAGTTCGGGCATAACTTCAAAATTCATGCCATAAATGCTCGTAATAAAAGTAAGAGGAATAAAAATTGTGGAAATAATAGTAAGAACTTTCATAACTGCATTCATTCTATAACTAATGCTCGAAAGGTAAATATCAAGCAATCCTGCCAACATTTCTCGGTTAATTTCTATATGGTCGAGCAATTGGGTGCAATGTTCATATACATCTCTAAGATAAATATTGATAGAGGAATGAATAATTTCGTTATCCGAACGAATTAAATTATTTAAAATTTCTCGCATGGGCCAAATTGTTTTTCTCAAAAACATCATGCTTCGTCTGAGCTTATAAATTTTTCTTAAAATAGTTGTATCAGGTTTTGACATGACCGAAGTTTCGAGCTCTTCGATTTTTTCACCAAACTCTTCAATGATTTTAAAATAACTTTCGATAGTGGCTTCTAAAAGCTCGTACATAAGAAAATCTGTATTTGATTTTCTTACTTTATTTTGTGAAATTTTTAGTTTTAATCTTACTTCATCAAAAGCATCACCAACAATATCGCTTTGAAAAGTGAAAACCATATTCTTACATATTACTAGGCTTA
>REAG01000083.1 GCA_004294265.1 Cytophagales bacterium
ATCAATGCGACTCTTTTAGGAATAGGCGGAGCAGTTCCAATGTATGTGAGTGAAATTAAAAGAGCCCCTGTTTTTTTACAAAAAAACTATCTTGAATGGCTTTTTAGGCTCATTCAAGAACCAAAAAGACTTTGGAAACGATATTTAGTTACTAACACACTTTTTATATACTATGTAACTATTGAAATTTTAAAAAATAAATTATTCAATAAAAGTTAATAATTAAATTTTATTTTGTTCATTTGACATTATTATTATTCTAACAAAATTTAAAAAAAATGGGGTTTTTCGATAGCATTTTAAAAGTAAGTAAACCAGAAATAAAATCTGAAAAAGAAGCTTATGCAGCCATAATTTATGCTACTATGGCAATTGATGGTGAAATTTCTGAGGAAGAAGTGCATGATTTAATAGAAATGGTGGCTCATAATAAAATGTTTAAAGGTACAAATATTAATGAGGTTTTTAAAACTATTGCTGCCAACTACAAAGCAGCTGGTAGTTTTGAAAAAATGGTTGAAGTTGCTATTCCGTTAATTTCTGACAAAAATAAAGATAAGCTTTTTGTTACAGTTGTGGATGTGGTTTTGTCGGATGGCGTGATTGCACAAAAAGAAAAAGAACTGATTGAAAAATTAAAAGTTGGTTTAAATATTCCTGATGAAATTGCAAAAAGTGCGGTAGAAATTCTTTTGATAAAAAATAAAATGTAACTAATATTATTTAGATAAATGGTAATAAACGCAACCGACTCTGATTTTAAAACGGTAATATCATCTCATCAAAATATAGTAATAAAATATTTTGCAGAATGGTGCGGCACATGTAAACTCATGGCTCCAAAATATAAACGCATTTCAGATGATGAGAAATACGCACATATTACCTTTTTGGAAATCAATGCTGAAGAGAATCCTGAAGCTAGAAAATTTGCTTCTGTTTCAAACTTACCTTTCATGGCAATAATAAAAAATGGTGTTTTAATTGATGGAGTTGCCTCAGGAAAAATTGAAATTATTGAGGAAATGTTACTAAAATTAGAATAAGGAAATCTATAAAATTGCATGAAATTACCCGCTATTAAATATGCAGTTGAGAATTTTAGCATCGAACAATTGCAAAAATCTGAAACACTTTTGATGGATGGTTTGCCTTTAGAAATTGAAATTACTGGAGATGATGAAGGCGAACAATTGACTCACATTTTATCGGCTTTATGGATAAAAACTGAAATGAAAGATAAAAACATGGATTATAACACTGCTTTTCGAGCTTATATGGCTAAAGTCAGAAATTCTATTAACTAAATATTGAAAAATAGTTTTATTAACCTCTGATTTTGAAAGGAAAAGTATTAAAATCCGTTGGCTCTTGGTATGATATATTATCAGGAAGTGGAGAAATCTTAAAAGGCAGACTTAAAGGTAAGTTTAAAATTAATGATAAAAAACTTACTAATCCTATTTCAGTTGGTGATTGGGTGGAATTTGAAAACGAAATCAACGGAGAAAATGCAGTAGTTATTATCAGTATTCTTGATCGAGAAAATTATTTAGCTCGAAAATCATCTCATAAAAGCGAACATTCGCATATTATTGCTTCAAATATTGACGAAATATTTTTGATAGCTACTTTAGCACAACCAGAAACATCTTTAGGATTTATTGATAGATTTTTGGTGGCTGCCGAATCTTTTAGAATTAAAGTATCTATTATTTTTAATAAATCTGACCTTTGGGATGAAACTCAAAATCAAAAATATATAAGTTTAAAAAATATTTATGAGCATATAAATTATCAATGCTTTAAACTTTCAGCAGAAAAAAATATTGGCGTAGAAGTATTAAAACATCACATTAAAAGAAAAACAATTT
>REAG01000246.1 GCA_004294265.1 Cytophagales bacterium
ATTAACAATTAACAATTAACAATTAACAATTAACAATTAACAATTAACAATTAACAATTAACAATTAACTTATGGAATAATCCAGCTCATTCCAAAATGATAATTATAAGTATTTATTCCACTGTTTGGCATTTCAAGATTAGCATTTGACAAATGTCTGAGCCTAAAACCAAGGTTTATTAGTTTGTTTTCAGATATTTTATAGGATAATCCTAGTCCAAAATTATCTGAAAACAAAAAACCTTTGAATTGTTTTCTTGTTACGCTATTATGAAAATGAGGACCAACGCCACCATGTATAAAAGCAAATAAATTTTTGTAAATTCTTACGGTTTGTTTAAAACCTATATTCAATCCAAATTCAAATTTTTGTTCAACCAAATTTTTTGAATAATTTTCAACCAAAACAGGATTAAATTGAGGTTCAAAATAAAGTGTAAATTTGCCAAAAGGTAAGTTTTGTTTGTTTTTTTTAAGCAAATCTATACCAAAATGTCCCATAAAAAAAAAGGGTCTGTAGTTGCCTTCTGGTAAATTATAAATTGAAAGTCCGTGTCCAAAACCTACAAGAAATCCTTTTTCATAAAAAAGATTTTTTTGAGCCGAAACAGAAAAGCAAACTAAAAATAAATACCGTAAAATAATCTTACATTCCATACTTGCTCTTCGCCATATAATTGCGATGTTTTAATACCAGAAAAGGGTAATTTTTCAATAGTAATTCCAAAATTTTTGCCTCCGTTTTTTAAATATTTTAACGTAATGGCAACTTGAGAGGGATGATTTTTTTCTGAAAGCGTTCTTGTCCAACCCGACCATAAATTATGGGGTGAAGCCAAGCTAATATCAGCATAAAATCGTTTAAATCTATACCTTAAAACGATGGCAGAACCAGAGAAAAAACCACTTGTAATATCTTTTGAAAACTGTAAAAGATGGGTTTGAAAGCCCAAATCATGGTTTTCATGAAAATTATAAACTATGCCAGCTCCAAAACAAAAGCGATAAGTTGCCCATACACCGGCTTTATATTGAGTGCCGTTAATAAATATATTTCCGAGTGTTAGTTCGCCTGAAAGTATATCTCCAAATTTTAGTTTTGAAGGTTTGTGTGCTGTAAAAATTCCGATAATTGAAGTTTTTAATTGTCCAGAAAATCCAAAAAAATAGGTGGTATTATTTCCTTTTTGGAAATTAGCAATTCTACTGTCAATACCTGCGTTCATATCAAAAAATCCCATTTTTTTCAAAGTAGAGTTTGATTGAGAAAACCCTTTATTTTGAAAAAAAAATGTAATTAAAATAACATAAAATATTATTTTCATAAAATTATTTCTGAGCAAAAATGGAATTATTTATTAAATCATAATTTCAATTTTCAACACAAATAAAACTTACATAATTGATATTTTTATAATTCTTTTGTTATTTTGATAAAAATAAAGAATATTTAAAAACTTTAAAAACACTATTTATTACAAGTCATGTAATAAATAGTGTTTTTAAATCCAATTTTAAGTTTAGTATTTTATATACAATTTTAAAAAACAAATTAATATATAGTATTTAGATTTTGCATAACGAACTTTATTGATTTGATTTGCGTAAAATATTGAAAAAAACAATGGTAAATAATACTGTAAATTCTTGGAAAGAGGAGCATTTTGTGGCTTATCTTTATTTGGTGGTTGCTGATTCGGATGCGGAAACAACCGATGATGAGTTAGCAATGGCTCTCAGAAAGTCAAAAAAAATTATTGCGGAGTATCATTCAGCAGCTTCAGCTGGTTTTGATGCAATTTTTGAAACTGTAAAAGATGAACTTGTTCATCACGAAGACGGTGAGAGAAAAGCAACTATTGATATGTTGGCAAAGAAAATTAAATTAGATTCGGATTTAAAAACCGATGTAATTAGCGATTTGAATGACATTATAAGCTCGGATGACAGTGTGAAAGATTCTGAACATAGCACGGTAAACTATATTCGATTAGTTTTAAGTAAAAATTAATTCTTAATCCCTATTTATTACTAAAATAAATAGGGAAATTGTATGAAAGTAAGCATCATTAAATACAACGGTGGAAATATTCAATCTGTAATTTTTGCATTAAATAGAATTGGCATTGAGCCAATAGTAACTGACAATGCAGATGAATTAATGACTTCTGATAAAATTATTTTTCCTGGCGTTGGTGAGGCTTCTACTTGTTTGAAAAGTCTTCAAAATGCTAATTTAGATCTTTTAATTCCAAAACTAACGCAGCCCGTTTTAGGAATATGCGTAGGTTTGCAGCTTTTGTGCAAACACTCTGAAGAGGGAAACACAAAAGGTTTGGGCGTATTTGATGTTAATGTAAAACAATTCGTTTCTAATAATCTGAAAATTCCTCAAATGGGTTGGAATACTATTTTTAATCTTCAAAACCCACTTTTTGAAGGAATTTCAAACGAAAGTTATATGTATTATGTGCATAGTTTTGCAGCCGAAATAGGCAAAGAAACCGTAGCAACCACAAATTATGGCATTGATTATAGTGCAGCTTTACAAAAAAATAATTTTTATGCCGTACAGTTTCACACAGAAAAAAGTAGTAAATTAGGAAGTAAAATTTTAGAAAATTTTATTAAAATATAAGTAAAAATCTTTATTAAATTATAATATTTTATTTTTTTTTACTATTATATTACTTTATGATTTAGTTTTTAATTTATGAAAAAAGATATTGTAATACCAATCGTAAAAGGAATATTTGTTGCGATAGTTAAAAAAATCAATGAAGCTAAAGAGGCTGAATGGTTTGTGGTTTTGATAAATGACAATGACGAACCGATTGATAATGTAATGGTCGTTTCTCGTGGTTATGGCGAAATAAACGGAGAAAACAGACAAACTTCTCAGCTTCGACATTCGTTTGGAACCGTTAAAGGACAAAGTAACGTAATTATTGAACCGATTGATCCTTCAGTTTTTGTGTTAAACAATGAATATTGGGTCAGTTATTTTATTGGAAATCAAATGTTTGATAAGAGATATACTTTTGTTTTGGATTCTATTCGAGAAGATAATTTAAGCTATATTCCAATGATAGATTTAGACGGAATCTTACACGAATAAAAATAATTTTTAATGGGAATTAATTTAAAAAACTTACTTTTTTTAGATATTGAAACGGTTGCCGCTTATCGAACGTACGAAGAATTGCCTGAAAGATTTAAACCCCTTTGGGATAATAAATCAAAAAATTTAGATCCTCAAAAACTTTCAAATCCTGTTGATTTATTTCCTGATAAGGCAGCTATTTATGCCGAATTTGGCAAAATTATAGTTGTTGGTTTGGGTTTTTTATTTCAAAACGACAAAAACGAATGGTGTTTGAAAGCAAAATCTTTAAAAAATGATGATGAAATAGAATTATTAAAACAGTTTGCAAATTTAATAGAATCTAAATTTTCGACCGCTCAAATGGTGGCTCACAACGGATTGGAATTTGACTTCCCTTACCTTTGCAGAAGAATGACAATTAATAAAATACCAATTCCATATTTATTACAAGTACAAGGAAAAAAACCTTGGGAAATAAATCACATTGATACCCTTGAACTTTGGAAATTTGGAGACCGAAAAAGCTATTCTTCGCTCGAACTTTTGGCTTCCTGCCTTGATGTACCTACTAGCAAAGATGGAATTGACGGTAGCAAAGTAAATTATACGTATTATGAAGAACAAAATTTAAAAAAAATTGCCGATTACTGCACCCGAGATGTGGTAGTTTTAGCTCAAATTTACCTCCGATTAACAGGAAATGAAATCATAAAAACCGAAAATATTTTTCAATCATGATAATTACTCAACCTACAAGATACGTAATATTTTTTGCTTTATCCATTATTTATTATTTTGGAATGCAAATAGACGTAATGGATGTTGATGCTGCTCAATATGCAAATATGGCGTTTACTATGCTTTCTAAATCAAATTGGCTCGAATTTACCAATCGTGGCTTTGAATATTTAGATAAACCACCTCTTTTATTTTGGCTTTCAGCAACTTCTTTTGAGCTTTTTGGTGCTTCAAATTTTACTTATAAATTACCAACTATTCTTTTTTCCATTGTTGGAATAATAAGTACTTATAAATTTTCAAAATTATATTATTCCGAGAATTCGGCATTTATTTCAGCTGTTATTTTAGCAAGTTGTCAGGCTTATTTTTTATTTAATAACGATGTAAGAACAGATGCAATATTAGCAAATTCTGTAATTTTTGCTTATTATAATTTAGCTGCTTATTTGCTTCAAAGAAAAGCAATTAACTTTATTTTTGCGTTCATTGGCATTTCATTAGCTCTTTTGTCAAAAGGACCTATCGGAATAGTAACGGTTATTTTTGGATTTGGCGGACATTTATTTATGCAAAAAAACTACCAAGATATTTTTAATTGGCGTTGGATTTTAGGGTTATTCGTTATTGCATTTTTCCTTGCTCCTATGTGCTACGGACTTTATACGCAATTCGGAACTGAAGGACTTCGTTTTTATTTTTGGACACAAAGTTTTGGCAGAATTACTGGCGAAAGTATTTGGGAAAACAATATGGGACCACTTTATATTTTTCATTCCTTTTTATGGGGATTTTTGCCTTGGACAATCTTACCTTTTATAGGAATTTACTTTAAAGTTAAATTATTAATCGAATCTAAATTTAAAATAAATAATTCGATAGAATATATTACCTTTTTTGGAATAGTTTTAAGCTATCTTTCGCTCGAACAAAGCCGTTATGAATTGCCACATTATATATTTTTGGTAACGCCTTTTGCCGCCATACTTTCTGGTTTTGCTATCGAAAAATTATCAGAAAAGAACTTAAAATTATTTTTTAAATTTCAAATTCCTGTATTGTTTGCTTTGTGGGTCTTAGGAATCGTACTTTTCTTTTATATTTTTCCTTTTCAGTTTTGGCATATTATCTTGTATTTAGCTTTATTTTTAGTTTTTGTTTATCTTTTAATTTATAATAAATCTTACTATAAGGTTTTCTATTTATCATTTTTCGCAATTGCTACAATTAATTTATTTTTGAATATTTGTTTTTATCCCGAATTGATGAAGTATCAACCCGCAAGCCATTTAAGAAAAGTAATTGAAGAAAATCATTTAGAAAATGAAAAATTATTTGAACTAGGAATTCAGGAATATAGCAATGAATTTTATTTAAAACATGAACCTAAAAGTTTAAGTACAATTCCTTTAATTTCAGATTATCCGAAAGGAAAATCTTATTATATAATATGTAAAAATCAAATTTATTACGAATTTTTTCAAAGATGGACTTATAAAACTACTCGAATTGCATCCTTTCCGATGTATCACGTGTCGCTTTTAAAACCCAAATTTTTAAATCCTAATACTCGAAAAGAAGTTATAGATACTTTACATTTTTGTAGAGTAGATTTATAATATGATAAATTTTATTTTTTACTGAACTTTATTAAAAACAAGATATTTTTATTAAAAATTTTAAATATGAAAAGTAATAATTCAGAAAATATAGATAAGCCAATATCTCGGTGTGGTTGGTGCTTATCCGATGATATTTATATTAAATATCACGATGAAGAATGGGGAAGGGTCGTGCATGACGACCGACATTTATTTGAAATGCTTATTTTAGAAGGTGCTCAAGCGGGTCTTAGTTGGATTACAGTTCTTAAAAAAAGAGAGCATTATCGGCTTGCATTCGACAATTTTGATGCTCATAAAATAGCTCAATATGATGAAATCAAAATAGAGGAATTGATGCAAAATAAGGGAATTATTAGAAATAGATTAAAGATAAATTCAACTATTGGTAATGCTAAATCTTACTTAAAAGTGGTGAAAGAATTTGGAAGTTTCGATGCTTATATTTGGCAATTTGTAAATCATTCGCCTATAACAAATAATCATTGGAAAACTTACAAAGATGCACCAACAAAAACTCCTGAATCGGATGCAATGAGTAAAGATTTATTAAAAAGAGGCTTTAAGTTTGTGGGTTCTACGATTTGTTATGCCTATATGCAAGCGGTAGGAATGGTGGTTGATCATGAAGAATCGTGTTTTTTAGCAAAATAAATCAAAGGATTTATAAGTATTATATGTATTAAAGTAATAAATTAACATAAAGTCTATAAAAGTTTGTTTATCAGTTGTTTATAACTTTATATTTTGAATAATAAAGATTTATTTAACTATTATTTCTTTTCAATTGCTTCATACACAGCATTTAAAAGTTTGGTTCTAACGCTGTTGGTAGTAAGTCGTTTGTTTTCAGCAAAAGGGTAAGTTCTATTACTTAAAAACACAAAAACTATTTCTTCTTTTGGGTCTATCCACCAAGCGGTTCCTGTAAAACCTGTATGCCCAAAACTAGATGCAGAGGCGAGCGAAACTTCGTCTGGCGGAAATGGTCTGTCCCAACCCATTGCTCTTCGGTTGTTGGAGTATTGTTGGCGGGTATATTCTTGGATTGTAAACTTTTTTAGATATTGATAACCCCCATAAAAGCCGTATTGCAGGTTCATTTGTCCTAAAATTGCTAAATCGTTTGCTGTTCCGAAAAGTCCTGCATGTCCTGCCAAACCGCCTAACATGGCAGCACCTTGATCATGTACAGTTCCTTGAATCTTACTTGCTCTAAAAATTTTATCTTCTTCTGTGGGTGCAATTCTTTTTAAATCTATATTATTTTCTAGAGGTTTGTAAGTAAGATTTTTTAACCCTAATGGCGAATAAAAATTTTGTTTTAGAAATTCATCCAAAGGCTGATTTAATTGCTTTTCGGCAATGGCTTTCATAAAATAAAATGCTAAATCAGAGTATTTGTAAGGATGACAACCTGTATCGGATTTTGATTCCAATAATCGAGAAGATAGCGTCCAGCGCATCACGGAGTCTTCGGTAAAAAAAGGTGTAAATGTTTTGGCAGCAACTTGTCTTAAATAATTTTCATTCTTACTGTTTTGGTAATAATTGGCATCTAATTTTCCGTCTTTCATGGTTTTTCGCCAATGCTCTAAAGTGGCAATTAGTCCTGCTTGATGCACCAAAATATCTTTACAAATTAAATCTTGTTTATTGGTTTTTTTTGTAAAACTTAAATAATCAGATATTTGATTATATTCGTTAAATTTTTTCCAATCGGACAAAAACATGATGGCTTGCATGGTGGCTGCCGTTTTGGTTACAGAAGCCAAATCATACACAGTTTGATTATTGACAGTTTGAGTTCTATCATAGGATTGATAACCAAAATTCTTACGATATACCACTGTCCCTTTTCTACAAATCATCAATTGTGCTCCTGGAGTTGAACCATCTTTTAAAGCTTCATAAATAATAGAATCTAATTTTTGAAAATTTGCCGAAGGAATATTTTCAGTTTCTGGATAAGCATATTTAAGTCTTTTAAGCGGTTTTATGTCTATTCCATCATTTAATTTGAAAGCGTTTGATATTGTAACTGGCAAACGTCCATCCGCTCCAATAGCTCCAAAAATGAGTTGTGGTACAATAGTTTTTGTAACTTCTAAGTCTTCATAAGCGCATATTAAATTTTTTGAAAAATCATAATTTTTTAAGGCATAAGCATTTCCAAAATGAATAATTATTACTTCCGTTTTGGATTGCAATTTCTTCATAAAATCAAGTGCTAGAGTAGGAATACCATAATTTTCTTTCTTTTTGTTATTTAATTCACAAACAGAAATTATTACTTTTGAAAAACTTTTTAATGAATCAACATATAAATTATAATCTTGTTCGGCAGCATTTTTAGCTATTTTAAAATGCGAAATTGGGGCATAATTATCAAACATATTTACATATTCATTTTGCTTTATGTTTGAAATCATCACATTAGCAATTGAACCTGAAGATAAATCTTTTATTGGAATTATATTTTTGTCATTTCTTACTACTGTTAATGCTTTTTCAAAGATTGTTTGACGCAAAGCTTTAGAAGCACTACTGTTCAAATCTTGATATATTTGTGTTGTATCTACTGTTTGAGATTGCCAAAAACCTGCTTTATACTTGGCTGCTAAAATCTTTTTAATACTAATTTCTAATTGTTTTTTATCAAGTCTTTTTGAAGTTAGAGCCTCGTTGATTTTTTGAATAGCAACTGGCACATTTTCTGAAAAAAGCAACACATCGTTTCCCGCCTCAAGAGCCATCACATCTACTTCGCCTGGTTGATAAAACTTACTTACACCTTTCATATTTAAGGCATCAGTAAAGACCAATCCGTTGAATTTAAGCTGTTTTTTCAGTAATTCAGTTACCACATTTTTTGATAATGTAGTTGGCATATTGGGTCTGTCATCATAGGTTGGAAAGTGAATATGAGCCACCATTAAACTTTGCAACGAGTCCTCAAAAAGTTTTTTAAATGGATATAGTTCAATATCATTTATTCGTTTTTTATCGTGTTTTATTACTGGTAAATCATAATGCGAATCTGCATCTGTGTCGCCATGACCAGGAAAATGTTTGGCATTTGCCATCACGCCTGCATGTTGTAAACCTTTCATATAGGCAATTCCTTTTTGAGCAACTTTTATTTTATCTTCTCCAAACGACCGAACACCAATCACTGGGTTTTCTGGATTTACATTTACATCAACCACTGGAGCAAAATTTATATGCACACCCAATCGAAGACAATGTTTGGCAATTTCTTTTCCCATTAAATAAAGGTAAGAATTATCTTTTATTGCACCCAAAGTCATTTGCCTTGGAAACTGCATGGTGCTATCAACCAATCGCATTTGCAAACCCCATTCGGCATCCATAGAAATCAGTAAGGGAACTTTAGCTTTCGACTGAAATCGATTGGTAAGATTTGCCTGTCTTTTTGGTCCGCCTTGCATAAAAATTAAGCCGCCAATATTATATTTTTGAATCAAAGTATCAATTTGTGCTGCGTGGGCTGGTTCTTTGTTAGAATAAGCTGCAATCATAAATAGTTGCCCAAGTCTTTCATTTTCTGTAAATGAATTGTACAAACTATCCACCCATTTCGTTTGTTTTTTTTCAAATGATTGTGCTAAAATTGAAAATGATATTAAGTAAGGATAAATACTATATTTTAATAATTTCATTAGGAATTAATTAATTTAATAATTTATATTTTTGTATAAGAATTTTAAAAATAATCTTTAAAATATTAAGCTAAAACTGCGAGATATTTCGAGAAATAGCGAGAATCTCGCAATTTTTTTGTTATGTTTTTTAGTGAACTTCATAATATTAATTTAAAACTGCGAGATATTTCGAGAA
>REAG01000084.1 GCA_004294265.1 Cytophagales bacterium
GACGAAGCGCAGCGGAGTTCTCGGCGTTCAACGGCGTGTGTAACACGCGCTCCGTTGGACAAGAGAACGGAGCGAAGCGAAGTTCTCTTGTCCAACGAACAGGGCTTTGCGATGTTGGGGAATTTGAAAAACGTCCGCCCGGAACCGAAATCCAATTGAAAAATCGATGATTAAGATAACGACAAAAAGCCAAATTGAAACTCGTCAGCCCGAACAAATGCCAAATAGAATTACAAATGCTCATTGTTATTTCGTCTGCCCCAATATTGCAAAACCCCTTGTTGGGCGTTGTTTATTCTTTCTGTAAGTCTTTTTTTACGTATTCTATCCAATCGATTTGCTTTATAGCATTTAAAAGTTTGTCGGGCTTAAACCCTGTTTGGTCGATAGGTTTTGTATCAGCCCAACTTGATTTTACGATTGGTATCGTCAAAATATATTTATCATAAGGAAGTGTCGTTGGATTTGACATTCCTTCATAGTCCATCATCCCAATGGTATTGATACCATAAGTTACTGTCTTTGTACTTTGCTTTGAGATAGAGATAAAATATTCTGTTGAACTGCCACAAAAATCATCTACAAGTAAAGCAATTTTTTTAGGCGTTGCGAATAATGTATCAAATGGAAAAGTTACGCCTGGAATTGGATAGAATGAATTTTTGGTTGTTGGAAGTTCTTGAAACGCTTTTTTATATGCAGCAAGAACTTGTTCAGGAAAATATTTTTTGTACTCATCAGGAATTGGATTTAATACAAATGGTTCTAAATCAGCTAACTTAAGTTTCACATTCTCAGGTGTTACTCTTAAGTAAGTGTCAAACTGTAAAACAGGGTTAGTCATAAAATAGGGTAAAAAAGAAACCCAACCTGTATTCCCGCCTCCATTTCCTGTTAGGTCAACAATTAGGTTATCACAAGTTTTAATAGTTGAGTCGCTTTTACTAACTAATTGCTGAATTTTATCATCATTATTGAAGAAAGTCGGGATTTTCAAATAAGCTGTTTTTGAAGATAATTTTTTAAAGTTTAGACCATTATTATTGTTTCTCCAAGTATTTAGCTCTTCTTGTTCGGCTGGCGTTAATTTATTTGGATAAATTTTTCCAAATAAACTATGATTCCAAATTTGCAAGAGGTTGCCCTTTTGTTTGGCTGGAATATCTGTTGTAATAAATGAGTTATATTCTTTGGCAATAAAACCGTTTGTAGTGGTCGTCAAGGTGAAGTAAACCAAGTCTTTTGATATTTTAGCATCTCTTGCTTCAAGTACTATTCCTTTATAAATGTTCTTTGCTGTTTTTTGAATTGCTATTTTTAGGGTTGTATCAGCATTTATCCAAATACCCTCAATTTTGTTTAGTTGTTTTTTTGAAATTAAATTTTTGAAGTAACTATCAGAATATTTTATTTTTTCAGCATCATAATCCTTGTCATTGGTATAACTTAAAATAAAATGCTTGTCTTTGAAAAATTGTACATACTCTTTCAACAAATAAAAACAAATTTTGGGGCTTTGTTCTGTAATTGCCCTTTTCTGTAACTTCTTAATAAGGCTTTTATAGTCAGCACTTGAAGTTTCATTTACTTTTGCAGGAAAACCTGCATAATTTTCTTCGGTTTTAGCAATCAGTTTAGTCAAGTTGTCAAGACAGTTACATTTGTTATCTTGTGAAAACAATGAAGTTGAAAACGAAATTATTGAAATGAGTGCAAAAGTGATAATTTTCATATTATATTTTGTCAATAAGGTTTTTGAGAATAATTCTCGGTAGTGGTACATTTATGGTGCTATTGATTTTTGGATTTGCAAGTTATAATCACAGATGAAATAAGCAATTGCTCCAATGTGGTTGTCTAAAT
>REAG01000247.1 GCA_004294265.1 Cytophagales bacterium
CACGCCATTTGATAATGTTAGACAAAAAGCTGCGGACTCAATCTATCTCTAAAATGTGATTTTTCTTACTGCTATTACACACTTTTTTGAACACTACCGCAATAGACTTGCATTTATGAAAATGCTGTGTACTACAAATTTGATAAATACTTCATATAATTCTGATTTGTGTTATTTTTGTTGATAATACAAATTTAGTAAAATTTTGATACTTATAAGTATCTTTGTGTACTACAAATCACTTTTTTAACATATTAAATGCCTAATTTTCCTCTAAATCGACTTTGTAAAAAAAAATAAAATTATTATCTTTGAAAATTTATGTGGTTTATTAAAAAAATGCAATTTTTATAAGGGATAGTTTATTAAAAAAATGCAATTTTTACAAGAGGCAGCTGCAACTTGGGTTAAAGTGCTGACAGTCAGACTTTTATGAAAATATAAAATGCAGACTTGAAATTGAAAATTTAATAACGAAATTGACTGAAATTAATAAAAGGGTTTTTAGAGGTTACCATAAGTCCATTGCTCAAAATCAAAGCTTTATAGGTGGATAGCTGCAATGTGGGTTAAAAACCCCACCCAAACCAATTTCTGCTACAAAACCGCAGAATCCAAGTGAGAGAGCTTCAACGGAATTGAAGTTTTTAGGAGTTCCCTTATTAGTTTTATTAGAAAATCTCTAATTTAGTTTTTAATTGTTTTAAATATTTTTTTAAATCGCTATTGGCTTTTAAAGAAACAATAAACTTTGGTAAAGCAAAACCCAAAGCATATTTCACAAGATTAATGTCAAAATCTAAAGTGTAAATAACTTCTGTTTTGTTGTCGGAAATGGCGCTTACTTTTCGCTGACTTTTTATATAAAATTCAGAATTGCTTTGTGTTTCAAAAATTGCAAGTTTGTTTTTGTCAAAATCAATACAATTTAATTCTATTAAATTATTAGGTATTTTTTTGGATAAATATGAATATTCTGAAATTTTTACACCCAATTCTAAATCGCCATTGAGTATTGATTGATTTATTTCGGTTCTCCATAAATTGTCGTTGCTTGGATTAGCAAAGAAATCAAACACTTTTTCTGGCTTATTATTAACTAGAATTGTGTCTGATATTTTAATTATTTTTCTTTCTTTCATTTTGTTAGTTGTTTTTCTAAGTCATATTATCTTTATTTTTAATTCTTTATCTTAACAAATTAGAAAAGAATTAAAGATTTCAACTACAAACTAATCAAAAATAGTATTTTTATTTTACAAAACAAAATAAATTTCCTGAAATTCTTTTTTTCAATTTCTTTATAAATTAGAGGTAAATTTAGACGTATTTATACCTGTTACAAACACATCTTTGGAGGGATCTTTAGATAAATTATTAAAACTCCAATTTCCAGAAATATGATATTTTTTTGATAAATGATAGCTTAGTTGAAGTCCGCCTCCATAGTTATAATAGGTATTTTTGGCATTGGTAAAAACTCAATATTGGGATTGATTAGCTCTTGTGAGTATAAAAGGGAACCTCTAAAAAACCCAATATTATTTTAAAAACCCCACCCAAACCAATTTCTGCTACGAAACCGCAGAATCCAAGTGGGAGGGTTTCAACGGAATGGAGGTTTTTAGGAGTTCCCAAAATTAGTATCTATATGTTTTAACTAAAATTAATTTAAAATATGTTACCCAAAATTTAATGTTATATAAAGTCCAATAAATTTTTTAACTTTTCCCCATTGGGGAAATAAGAAAGGGGTTTTCTAAAAATTTAATTGTAAATATTTAGTGGACTCAATATAAATTATTAAATTTATAAAAAAATTCGTATAAATCCTTATCAAAAATTTTATTTTGGTAGGGATTTTTTCATTTCTTTAATTAATTGCAATGATTAATTTATATTTGTAACATATTTATAAATTGATTTAAAATAGTATGCAAAATATTCGTAATTTCTGTATCATTGCCCATATCGATCATGGTAAAAGTACATTAGCAGACAGGCTTTTGGAGTTTACCAAAACGGTTTCTAACCGAGATATGAAAGCACAAGTGCTTGATGATATGGATTTGGAAAAAGAAAAAGGTATTACTATAAAAAGTCATGCCATTCAAATGGATTATGAATTTGAAGGTCAAAAATACGTTTTAAACTTAATTGATACGCCTGGCCATGTTGATTTTAGTTACGAAGTTTCTCGCTCAATTGCCTCTTGTGAAGGTGCTTTATTGATTGTGGATGCTTCGCAAGGTATTCAGGCTCAAACAATTAGTAATTTATATCTTGCTATTGGAAGTAATTTAACGATAATTCCTGTGCTAAATAAAATTGATTTGCCACATGCCATGCCTGAAGAAGTTAAAGACCAAATTGTAGATTTAACAGGTTGCGATAGAGATGAGATTTTATCTGCCAGTGGCAAAGAAGGCAAAGGAATTGATTTGATTCTTGAAGCTATCGTAAAACGTGTACCAGCACCCAAAGGCGATAAAAATAAACCTTTGAGAGCTTTAATTTTCGATTCTGCATACAATTCTTTTAGAGGAATTGAAGTAATATTTAGAGTTTATGATGGCGTAATCAGAAAAGGTGAAAAAATAAAATTCGTTGCCACTGGCAAAGAATACGGTGCGGATGAAATTGGGATTTTACGCATCGGAAAAGAGCCAAGAGATACTGTGGAGGCAGGCGATGTGGGTTATTTAATTTCAGGAATAAAGCAAGCCAAAGAAGTAAAAGTGGGCGATACCATAACCCATGCTTTGAACCCCACAACAGATATTATTACAGGTTTTGAAGATGTAAAACCCATGGTTTTTGCAGGACTTTATCCAGTTGAAACTTCCGATTTTGAAGATTTGAGAGATGCTATGGAAAAATTGCAGCTCAACGATGCTTCGCTTGTTTGGGAACCTGAAACTTCGGCTGCCTTGGGCTTCGGATTTCGTTGCGGATTTTTAGGAATGTTGCACATGGAAATCATTCAAGAGCGATTGGAACGTGAATTTAATCAAACAGTGATTACAACTGTGCCATCCGTACAATTTTATGCCTTCGATACCAAAGGCGAAAAACATATCATCAATGCACCAAGCGATATGCTCGACCCTAACGCACTTGATTATATCGAAGAACCGTTTATTAAAGCTCAAATTATTTCAAAAGCCGAATATATTGGTCCAATTATAGGTTTGTGTATGGATAAAAGAGGAACTTTGCAAAGCCAAAGTTATCTAACAACCGACCGAGTAGAAATTATTTTTCACATGCCTTTGGCAGAAATGGTTTTTGACTTTTTTGATAAATTAAAAACCATTTCTCGTGGATATGCTTCGCTTGATTACGAATTAATTGGGTTTAGAGAATCCAATATGGTTCGATTGGATGTGATGCTCAATGGCGAAAAAGTGGATGCCCTTTCTGCTATTGTGCATAGAGATAAAGCCTATGCTTGGGGTAAGAAATTGTGCGAAAAACTCAAAGAATTACTTACACGCCAACAATTTGAAATCGTGATTCAAGCCGCTATCGGAGCAAAAATTATATCTAGAGAAACTCTTTCTGCCCTTCGAAAAGACGTAACTGCCAAGTGTTATGGCGGTGATATATCCAGAAAAAGAAAACTTTTAGAAAAACAAAAAGCTGGTAAAAAACGAATGCGTACTGTAGGAAATGTAGAAATTCCTCAATCTGCATTTATGGCTGTCCTGAAACTTGATTCATAGCATTTTTTTATCGGATATATATTGGTTAAATAATTATTTGAGGTGCTATTAAAAACTCCTTACCTTTACAAAAAACAAATATGGGTAGAAAAGTAAAAGAATTTAAAACTAAGGAAGATATAAATGCTATTTTATTACGCATTTTAATACCATAGAACATTTTACAAGATTTTGATCCAGAAGATGCCATCAAACGCAAAGATGATTGGTTAATAGATATGGTTGAAAAGGTAGAAAGAAAACCAAAAGAACTTCAAGGAAGTGAAATAAAAGTGATTAAAGAGAGATTTTGAAACTCATTAGAGATTTTGAGCCATTCGTTTTCAGCAGGACCAGTTAAATAGCAGAGCGATTAAATGGTAAAATAGAAAGGTTCGTATTAAACAATTATGGAATCAAAAACAACGATTTTGTATTGTAGCGGATTATCGGAAATTTTCTTTAATAGCACTTCAAATAATTATTTAACTTATTTTTTATTGCAATATCTTAAAATTTTTATGCTATACTTTTAATTTTATATTACAATTTTCATTTAATTTTATAATTACATTAAAGATTAAGCAATATAATATTTAATTTTGCAAAATATTTAAAAGCAAAAATGAAATTATTTGACGTTTATCCTATCTACGATATTTCGGTAGTTAAAGGAAAAGGAAGCTATGTTTGGGATGAAAAAGGAACACAATATTTGGATTTATATGGCGGTCATGCCGTGATTTCTATTGGTCATTCGCATCCAAAATATGTGCAAATGCTTACCGAACAATTAAATAAAATTGGATTTTACTCTAATTTTGTGCGTTTACCTTTGCAAGAACAATTAGCTGAAAAACTAGGAAAAGTATCTGGATTGATTGATTATCAACTATTTTTGTCAAATTCTGGAGCTGAAGCCAACGAAAACGCCCTTAAATTGGCTTCTTTCGCAACCAACCGAAAAAAAATAATTTCTTTTACAAAAAGTTTTCATGGACGAACTTCTTTGGCTGTTGCTTGTACTGATAATCCAAGTATTATTGCTCCTGTAAATGAAAATGAAAATGTTATATTCTTACCTTTTAATGATATTAATTCCTTACAAGAAACATTTGCAAAAATAGGAAACGAAGTGGCAGCCGTAATCATTGAGGGAATTCAGGGTGTGGGCGGAATACAAATCGCTACAAATGAATTTTTGAATGAAATAAGAAATCAATGTAATCAATTTGGTTCTGTTTTTATTGCCGATAGTGTACAATGCGGCTACGGAAGAAGTGGTAAGTTTTTTGCACATGACTTTGCAAATATTCGAGCAGATATTTATACAACTGCCAAAGGAATGGGCAACGGTTTTCCAATTGGTGGCACTTTAATTGCACCCCATTTGAAACCAAAAATAGGAATGTTAGGTACAACTTTTGGTGGCAATCATTTAGCTTGTACTGCTGCATTGGCGGTTTTGGAAGTTATTGAAACCGAAAATCTTATCGAAAATGCAAAAAAAATGGGTGATTATGCCATGAGCGAAATTCGTAAATTTGAAAGAGTCAAGGAAGTACGTGGTTCTGGTTTAATGATTGGAATTGAACTTTTTGAGCCTTGCGATTCCGTAAGAAAATCTTTAATTTTTGATTATAAAATTTTTACTGGAAGCTCTTCAAACAAAAATACACTTCGTTTGCTTCCTTCTTTGGCAGTTTCTAAATTAGAAATAGATATTTTTCTAGATTCTTTTCAAAAATCCTTGAAATAGTTTTTTATACTTACCAATTAACTTTTCTATCTAATTTAACTTCTAACATTAAAGGTAAATTGTATAAAACATGATTTGCCATTTCATTGGCAAAAAAAGGTGCTAAACTTACTGCTTTTGAACCAAAACCATTGAAAATATAGGTGTTTTTTATGGTTGGATGTTCCCCTAAAAATGGTCTCCTTCCCTGAACTGCTGGTCGAATACCACATTTAACCCCTTTTAAATCGTAAGGAATATTTAAAAATGAATTCAATTTATGAATTAATTCTTGCACACCATTTTCGTTTGGAATTTCACTAAAATCAGTAAAATGATAAGTAGAACCCACTTTAAATATATCATTTTGAATTGGCATTATAAAAACAGATTTATTAATAATATAGTCCTTAGTAAATGATTTTATTTCAACATCTAATATTTCGCCTTTGTTGCATTGCCAAGGCAGGAATTTCCATAATGGATTTTGAGCCGCATAAGCTCCTTCGCAATAAATGACTATTTCATTTTCATCAAACTTTGGTATTTCTGTAACGGTTTGATAACATTTTTTGAAAATAAAAAAGTTTTTTATCGTTTCTAAAAACAAATTAACATCCAATCTACCCGACTTTTTTACTATAAATCCACCAAAAGGATGCGAAATAGAATTTTGTATTATTTCAATGTTTTCTATGATTGAAATATCATTTTGATAAGTAATATCTGAGCTTTTTCCCATCCAAAAATTTTGCTCTTCCATAGATGCAAAAGGTTTAAAAACTGGAGATTCGTAGAGAATTTTAATATTATATTTTTGTTCTATTTCAGCATAAAAGTCAAACATAAATGGAAAAATGGAGTCTGCTAACCAAGTTTTTGCCATTCTTTTTCCTGTAATTGGATTATAAATACCGGCTGCAACGGATGAAGACGTCTTTAAATATTCGTTATTAAAAATTTTAATTTCACAATGGTATTTTTCCGATAAAGTGTAAGCCAAAATACTGCCAACCAATCCTTGTCCTATAATGTTTATTTTCAAATGAAGTAAAATTTAATGGTGAGTTATTATTTTTTGTTTAAATCATCCACTGTAATTATACGAAATGAATGTGTATTAATAGTTATTCTAATTTTATTTAATGGGTTTGTAATATATATATTCTTACCTATTTTTTTAAACTCAAACCCGTCATTTTCTTTAATAATTGTAGAAATCATAATTTCAATTTCTTCTTTTTTGTAATTTTTATTCAATTTTTTGTTTATTCTTTCATAAACAAATTCGGTGTAACAAATTTTGGATAAAATTTGGTTTTTATAAGAATTCATGATTAATTTTTTTATAATATTAGCAAATAATAGATTTTTAATATCTATTTTTATTTTACTTTTAAAGCTACTAAAAAAAGTAATATTATAAAAAATATTTGATGTGTTTTGGCAGTTTAAATTTTCGATTTTTTGATTTGATTGAAATTGAAAAAATTATTTAGAATTACAAAAGAATAAATTATTTAAAACAATAAAATTACTTTTTATGATTTTATAAATTTGTATTATTAAAATAATAGTTATTAATATTTTGTTAATATGCTAACAAATGATTTATTTGTAAATAAGTTTTTAAAAAACTATTTAAAATGAATAAATCTAGCTCTAATTCAAAATTAAGTCATGTAATGACACTTCATAAAGATTTATCTCAACAAAAAATAATGCTCGCATTTGAAGGCGGATTTACTCAAAATTTAACTAAAAACATACTATCATTAGCCGAAAACAGGCTTAATCAAGAAAAAGAACATATTTCGGTAAAGAAAAAAGTTTTTAATGTGATGGTTGAATGCTTACAAAACATTTCAAAACATGCTGGAGGCGTTAGTAAACCCGAAGACTGGCTTAACGAAGGCGTATTTATTATTGGAAGAGATGATTATGGTTATTTTTTGATTTCAGGAAATTTTATTGGCAACGAAAATATAGAAGAATTAGAAGCAAAAATTACTGAAGTAAATAAATTAGATAAAAATGGATTAAGAGAATTATATATGAATAAATTGGTTGAAGGCGAGTTAAAAGCAAATAGCACTGCTGGCTTGGGTTTAATTGATATTGCCCGAAAATCTGGAAATAAATTAATATATAAATTTGAAAAAATTGATGATAGTCGCTCGTTTTATTCTTTATCAACCTATGTTGTTCATACAAGCAACGAATCTCAATAATTTAAAACAAAAAACATTAAAAATTATTTTAGTTAAAATATAATTCATAAAATGAAATTATCAATTGGAGATAAAGCACCTGCCATATCAAGTAAAGATCAAAACGGAAATCTTATACAATTATCAAGTTTTTTGGGTAAAAAAGTAATATTATATTTTTATCCTAAAGATAACACGCCTGGTTGCACCGAGCAATCATGCAATTTAAGAGACAATGAAATGGCTTTAAAAGCAAAAGGATTTGAGATTTTGGGCGTTAGTGTTGATGACGAAAAATCTCATCAAAAGTTTATTGAAAAATTTTCACTTCCTTTTCCGCTAATTGCCGATACAGACAAAAAAGTTGTAGATGATTATGGTGTTTGGGTAGAAAAATCAATGTATGGCAAAACGTATATGGGAATTGCAAGAACAACTTTTATTATTGATGAAGCTGGAATTATTACGAATATTATCAGCAAAGTTGTAACTAAAGATCATACTTCACAAATCTTGGGTTAATCCAAAAGGTAATATTTATTAATTTATATTATCTTTTTTATTAAATGAAAAACTATCTTATTTATTTAGTTCTTTTGTATTTTTTGTTTGGATGTGAAAAAGACCCTGGTTTTTCAAACATTCCTGCCATAACTTTCAAAAGCATTAGTTTTCAAAAATCCAATCAAGAGGTAATAAAAGTAGAATTAAATTTTACGGATGGTGATGGCGATTTGGGGTTTAATGAGAATGATAATACAGGAAAATTTGATCCAAAGTTTGTAAAAATTATTCGATTTGATACCATTTCATTAGATCCATTTAAAACCAAAATAAAAGACTCAATCAATGCAATTACTAATGAAAACTATTACAATTATTTAGTTAGTTTTATTTTTAGTGCTCCTGGTTCTAATTTTTTAGAATGTAAAAATATCAATAATTGTTTAGTTACAGCTTCCCAAAACAGCAATGTATTCGGAAGTGGCTTAAAACCTTATGAATTAGATTCGATTTTTAGGAAAGGATATTACGGTCGTTATACAAATCTAAATTCAGACGGAAATAAAAGACCAATTTCAGGCGTTTTGACTTATAATATTTCTTCAGCATCATTTACAAGCACTTTGAAAAACAAAACCATCAAACTCAAAATCAAAATTCGAGATAAGGCTCTCAATGAAAGTAATGAAATTATTACTGATGCTTTGAGTTTTTGAGTTTTAAAAAGATTAGTTTAATTTTGAATTAATTTTTATTAGTAAGAATATAAAAAATTGCCTTCTTAATAAACTTAAAATTAACCTCATTTTTTAGAAAATAAACTTGCAGTTTTTCTAATTAACCATAAAGCTCCTGGCTTGGCATATTCATAATAAAGTTCAAGAAAGTTGCCTAAAACGAATAAAAAGACCATTACTGCACTAATGTCAATTTCAATTCTATAATACTCAAAAACATATAATTGAGTTCCTACAATTATTAAAATCATCAAAATCATAACGATTACGCTAAGTCCGTCCCACCAAACGTGGTTATGATGGTGAATATAAGAGAAAATAATTACGCCAATTAAACACAAAACTAGCACAATAACGGTGTTCCAAGTTTGATTTAATTCAGTAATATATTTCTCGTTTAATATCATCGAAACAATATTAGCATGGACGGTTACTCCGTACATATCTGGAAAAGATTTTCCTGCAAATTTTTTATTTAAAGGTGTATAGAATTTGTCTTCGTCCCAATATTTGTTATTTTGAATGGATGCACCCATGTATCCTAAAAGTAAAATTTTACCTTTTACTAATTTTGGGTCAAAACTATTCTCCATCCCTTCTTGGACATCTATTTTGTTAAAGGCATCTTTTTTGCCAAACACATCGGTTGGTCCTTCAAAATTATTAATGTTACCTCTAAAATAAATAATTTCAAGAAATTTTTGTGTTTCGCCTGTGGTAT
>REAG01000303.1 GCA_004294265.1 Cytophagales bacterium
GATACTTCTAAAAATGCCATAGAAAATCATATTACAGATATTCCAGGATTACATCGGTTTTCGGCTCATCCAAGTAGAAAGGAACTTTTAGAACTTTTTTCACATTTGGCATCTAGGTTTGATTTCGACACCACAGTTTCAGATGATCAAAAAGCAAAAATTGCCTTTAATTATGCAGTTGAAGCCGCTACTGGCATGGATTTTACGCCACGTTTTGAAGGTAGATGTCCTGATTTTTCGGCTTTAGAACTTAATTGTTTGCTTTTTGTATATGAAAAAAACTTTGATTGGATGACCAAATTATTGCAAATAAAAACCGATACAAATTGGCAAGAATTTTCTGAATCTCGAAAAAAATTGATTAATAAATATCATTGGAATGAAGAAAAAGGAATGTATTATGACTATGATTTTGTTAATAAAAGACATAGCAAAGTTGCTACCGTAGTTACATTTCAGCCGCTTTGGGCTGGGTTGGCAAGTGATTTGCAAGCAAAAAAAGTGGTTGAAAATATGCCTGTTTTTGAATGTGAGTTTGGATTAAAAACTACCGAAGTTTTGAATGAGAAAAAATATTATCAATGGGGTGAAAAATCGGTTTGGTCGCCAATGCAACATTTAATAGGTATCGCTTTAGATAATTATGGTTATAAAAATGAAGCAAAAAGAGTGGCTGCTAAATATTTAGATTTAGTTGCTAAGAATTATATAGAACCTCAACCTAGAACTTACACTCAAAAAAATGGACAAATTGATACTCGAAGGATTGGTAAAATTTATGAAAAATATACTTTTGAAGGTAAAATAAATGATGGAGAATATATGGCAGCCGAAATGATGGGCTGGAGTACGGCAGCTTATGCTTGGTGTTATGACTATTTACAAAAAAATAAATAAGAATACAAACACCGATTTCTGTATTTAAATCAATATTTTTTAAAAATTAAAAAAATAAATAAAGTTTATAATTCTTATTTCTATCTTTGCAATCTAATTTTAAAATTTAAGATTAGAAAGTTCATTTATTTTGGGGTCGACCGGTATTGACGGTTTGAGTGATTGTATGTATAAGCATGTCGGGAGTGATTTATCTCCTGTCAAAAATGAATCAAAACAATAGCTGGCGAAGAATCTTTTGCCCTTGCTGCTTAATCGGAGATTAAGTAACGCTTGTGTCTCTCCACACTACTTCCTGATGTGTGGGTCGGAGGCATCGTAAATCAGGAATGCTCTTGTGGATGTTATTAAAACAAGCTAAGATCTAATAAATAAGCTGTATATTGGTCGTTTCCAACCTGTATATGGACGAAAATTAACGAGAAACTAAACATGTAGAAGGCATATCGGTTGCCTTGTCCGGACCAGGGTTCGAATCCCTGCGACTCCACTCATTCTTACCAAAAAACAGAAAGCCACATTAATTAATTTAGTGTGGCTTTTGCTTTAATAATCATTTCTTAGTTTCAGCTTTTACAGTAATAATAATAAATTTAATTCTTAATTCTTAATAGCTCACCTTGCAAAAAAAATCCACTTTTTTTGTCGTTCCAATTCGATAAGTCTTCGATATTTATATTTAATTCTGTTGAAATTTCTTCAATAGTAGATGTTTGCTTTACAACAAAAGTTTTAAATTTAGTTTTTAAACCCGAAAAGCGTTTTGAAGTCATTATTTTTTGATCAAATTGCAAACCTTCAGCTCCAATGTTATTCCATATTTTTAAGCTATCGGCTTTTGTTCCGTAATGTTTGGCAATCGAAAAAAGCGTTTGCTGACTGCATACTATATGAAAAGCTTTGCTAGAATCTTTAATTACATCTTTGTTTAAAAGTGGTTTTAGTAATTTTGT
>REAG01000304.1 GCA_004294265.1 Cytophagales bacterium
ATTACTATTGGTTAATGTTGACAAAAATGAATTTCATGGAGAATGGAACTATATCATAAAGCCAAATGTGTAAATTTTATTTTGTATCAAACACTAAGTGCCTGAACGGAAAAACAAAAAATCCTTAAATTATCCAATCAAGGCACTAAAGCTACTTAAAAGCAACAATGAATCAAAATTCTCTCTACCCATGGCAGGTGACCTCACCAGCCACAGCGTTTGAGTGTCAGGTGAGGACACCTGCCACGGGCTAAAAGCAAGTCTATTGCTCAAAATAAAGTCTTTTTGGATAGATAGCTGCAATGTGAGTTAAAAGTATGTTTCTTACTTTTTTCTGGCGGTGATTGTACAGAGGACATGAATGATCGTTTAAAATCTTCACTTCTTACTATTAAAAACCTAAATGTAACTAATGCAGATACTGTTTTAAGAGACCTAATAAAAACTCTCAACTCCAACAACAACATTTACTTCTCACACAAAAGTTGAGCATCTAACCAACCTAAATGACAATCTTATATTGAGCCTAATAAATATTTAAAATTAAATTTTTATAAAACCCTTTTCTTATTTCCGCAATAGGGGAAAGTTATAAATGAATTTGTAATTATTTATTAGACTTTATATAACAACCTAATAATCAAGGCTTTACTTTAAGTCCATATAGCTAAATTTTAAAAGTAAAACATAAATATTTCTTTCAAAGCCCCATCCCTAACCCAATTTCTGCTACGAAACCGCAGAATCCAAAGGAGGGGAACTCAAAAAACTAAGTTTTTTGAGTGTTTTGTAATTAAATGGGCTGTTCAAAAATTAAATATATTAAAAACTGAACTAAAACACGATTTTGATTATGACGATCAAGTAATTTCGTGCGAAAAATCATAGTTTAAACAATTTTGTAATCAAAAAAATCATAAGTACAACTAATTTCCAAAGAATTCAAAAAGAGGCGAAACGTCCTTTTTATGTAATATTACTAATATTTAATTTTAAAATCTTAAAATGAGTTTTCTAAAATTTATATAAAATAGCCTAATGAAAGTCCGATTATTATGATAATAGTAGGAGAAATTTTTTCGGACATTAAGGCTATAAAAGTACCTAACATAACAAATCCATTCAAATAATTGAGTGAAATGGTATCGAACAGAAAAAAAGCGACTGCTAAAACCAAACCTGCACTCACGGAATTGATTCCTTCTAATGATGCTTTGATGGCTCTATATTTTTTGAGTTCGTCCCAAAGTGTTTTTACTTTCTTTCCACCTAAGCCTTTGACAGACAGCATTTCGAGTACTCCTTTTGGCGTTTTGTCCAAAAGTTGCTGTAGCTCTGCAAAAGTACCTGTTTGGACAATTTCAATAACTTTGCTTGCCATTCCATCAGAAATTCCTAAGCTAATAAGTTCATTTTTAGGCTTTTCCGATAAGTTTACTTCGGACTTATCTATTTGGTAAACTACGCTACTATAGGATTTTGCCTTGAATGGATTTTCGCCATGCAAGTCCATGAGAGAGGCAGTAAGTTTGAAAATATCAGAAATATTGTCGTTTGTGAGCATTTAAAAAGATAAATTTAATTTTTTTAGGTAAATATAAGCCATTTTAGAATAAAATGAATATTTTTGATGAATAAATTATTTACTTATCTTTATCAAAATATTATGATATTATAGATAGTTTGATTATTTAATTATATTTAAGAATGAGATTTTTTACTTGGAAATTTAAATTATTAATAAATAAATGATAATTTATGGAAATAATTGAATTCTAAATAAAAGACCATCCCAATTCCTCATTCTATCATATACAATTATTTTTATATAATA
>REAG01000248.1 GCA_004294265.1 Cytophagales bacterium
TTATTTTATTTAAAAAACAACCTTCGAGAACGTATAATTTTTGAAAATGAAGTTTATAAAATTTTAAATACAAACTTACAATTTACGGTAGCGGAAATGCAAATGGAAATAACTAATTTCCCAGAAAGGTTTAGCCCAAATGTTATTTTAAGACCACTTTATCAAGAAACTATTTTACCAAATATTGCCTATGTTGGAGGTCCAGGAGAGTTGGCATATTGGCTTCAATTAAAAACTATGTTTGATTCGATAAATGTAAGTTTTCCGATTTTGATACCACGAAATTTTGCTTGTATTGTTTCAAATTCTATTCAAAAAAAAATTACTAAATTGGGATTTAAAATTGAAGATTTTTTTATGGATAAATCAAAATTGAAAAAGATTTTTATAGATAAAAATAGCTCACAAAGTATTGATTTTGAAAAGGAAAAATTTGATATTTTAGAAAAATTTAAAATTACACATTCTGAAATAATCAAAATTGATGGCAGTTTGATTGGTTTTGCTGAATCGCAAGCCAAAGAAATTGAAAATATTTTTGTTGCTATTCAAAAAAAGATTCAAAAAGCAAAAGAACTCAAAGAATCTGTAAATCTTACACAAATTGATGCAATTTATTCAAAACTATTTCCAGAAAATATTTTGCAAGAAAGACATGAAAATATTTTTAGCTTTTTAGAAAATGATTCGGATTTTATTCAAAAATTAGTAGCAATATTTGACCCATTTTGTAAAGAAATGTATATTTTAGGCTTAGATTAAAATTTGTTTTTTTATGAAATATAAATATATATTAAAGTAATATGTTACACAAAACAAGAGGAATTGTATTAAGTCATATTAAATATAAAGAAACTTCTATTATTACTAAAATATATACCGAATCTTTTGGTATTCAATCCTATATTCAAAACGGGGTTCGTAGCTTGAATGCTAAATCCAAAATAGCCTACTTTCAACCCTTAAATTTACTTGAAATGGTTGTTTATCATAAAAAAGTAGCCGAAATTCAAAGGATTAGCGAAATGAAATTGGCTTATGTATATAAAGAAATACATACACAAATTTCAAAAATATCAGTGGTTTCATTCTTAACAGAAATGCTTACAAAATCTTTGAAAGAAGAAGCAAAAAGTGAACAAATGTTTGATTTTTTATTTGAATCATTAATTATTTTCGATCATGTTTCAAGTTCAGAATTTCATTTAAAATTCTTACTTAAATTTGGGCAATATTTGGGATTTATGCCTCATTCCGCAGACGAATATTTAATTACTGCTAATTTTATTTATCCTGCTCTTTCTAAAACAGCCGAAAATACTGAATTTTATAATTGGCTTTGTATTATTTATAAAATGGATTATGCTATTAATCAAGCTATAACTACTAAATTTAGAGCCATTTTTCCAGATAGTATTTTGGCAATGTATGCTCACTATTTAGATTTTAAATCCCCTATAAAATCAGTTGAAATCATTAGAGAATTATAGAGTTAAAAAACTCCTAAAAAATAAGCCATTTAAGCGACATTCAAAAAGCAAATAAAGTTGCAATATATTACTTTCTAAACCATTAAATTGAGTCCATTAAATATTTACAATTAAATTTTTTGAAAACCCCTTTCATATTTCCCCAATGGGGAAATATGAAAGGAATTTGTAATTATTTATTGGAATTTATATAAATGAAACTCTTCGAGAATGTGTTTAACAAGGTTTCAACATTTAAAACTAATGAAGATAAACCAAGAATTTTAAAATCTTTGTTTAACCAACTATTTCAAACATTTATAGTGTTTAAAGATTTATAAATTTCGTACATTTTAATATGCAATTTCAGTTAATACATATTTTTGGTTAAATAAGTAATTTCAACTCGATTGTTTTTTACCTTTTCAGTAATATTTTTAATGTTATATAATGGTTTTGTATCACCGTAAGTTTTAAGAATCATTCTACTTTCACGAATACCTTTTGAAATAAAATAATCATAAACAGCTTTGGCTTTTGCCAAAGAATTATCAGAATTTTTCTTTTGTTTTAATAATTTTTCTGAATGACCAGCAATCTCAAATTTAGTTTGAGCTTGTTCGATCAAGTTTTGAGCGATTTTATCCAATTTGTATTTTTCTGTTTCTTTAATTTTGATTGTTTTGGGTTCAAAAAGAGCTTCATATAAAATTTCGGTATATCCAGAATCTAAATACTGAACTAACTCTATATTTTTGGTGAGCTCCAAATCTGAATTATCATTAAAAGTTAGCAAAGAAGAATTAACAAAATAAGAGGTTGCTTCGGCTGAAATTTGATGTTTTAGACCATACATAACAGAGGTTTTATATTTTCCATTTTTAGGATTTGATTTAATCATTTGCAACATTTCGCCTTTTTCATTTTTAACTTTTATGGTTGCCCCAACAGGATTTCCAGTTTTATCTTTTATGAATCCAGAAACTAAAATTTGAGGTGTTTGCTTGAGTGCTTTAGGAAGATTAATTTTGAAAATATCCATGTGATGCAAATCTGAATCAAAATTTACAGTATTATAATAGGCATGGTTGCCAGAGGAAGTTATGGCAAAGCCTTTGTCATCGGCTTTAGAATTTACGTTTGAACCTAAATTAACTGGATTTGACCAGTTTTTCCAGGTTTCATCTAATCTTTTAGACATATAAATATCGTGTCCGCCATAGCCCAAATAACTTTTAGAACTAAAAAATAAAGTTTTGCCATCGGGAGCCAAATAAGGATAATCTTCGTTATCGGCTGCATTGATATTTTTTCCCAAATTCATGGGAGGAGACCAAATTTTTAAATAACTATCATAAAAACTAGCATATAAGTCCAATCCACCTTGGCTCATATTGTCTTCCACAGCCATGATAAGTACTTTTTCATCGCTGCTCATAAAAAAATTAGAATGGTCGTTATTATTTTTAAAATCAGGAATTTTTAATGGTTTTGGCATTTCATAAGTTTCATCTTCTTGAATATGCGAAACCGAAACGCCCTCTCCGCCTGAACTACCATCAGGATTATAAATATTCCCTAAAACCAAAAATCTACCATCCAAACTAATAGAAGCCACATAGTTATGTCCTGAATTATTTAATGGGTTTTCTGCAACTTTAGCTTCTTCCCAAGTTTTGTCATCTTTCAAATCCGAATACCAAATATCTTGGTCGTTATGATTGGCACATTCCTTTACAAAATACAAACGCTTTCCGTCAGGCATAATTTTAGGGTTAAATTCAAAGCAATCTTTACTTGAAATATTGTCACCTACTTTAATTTTCTCATTAATTTCAGATGCCCAATTTTCCAAATTAGGTTTTATCTCTAATGTTTGTAAATCGGCTGAAACACCAATACCTTTTAATAAATTCCATTCGTTTATTTTTGAATGATTAAAAATGATTTTGATAAATGAAACTTTTTGAGAATCAAATTTTTTGAAAAAATGAGCGAACTTTTCAGGGCTTGATTTTTCGGTTTCTTTGAAAATTATTTTTTCTATGCCACCTTTATCAGCAATAGATATAGAAACGATAACACCTTTATTAAAAATACCGCCTATTGCGATTTGATTTGCATTTACTTCAGTTGGCAATAATACTTTTATGAAATTTTTGGAATTTGTTTTAGTATAATTTAAAATATATCCATCAAAATAAGGATCAATTTTATCGTTAAGTTGTGCTTTTTCAAAAAAAGTAGGTTGCCCTATCGCAAGTTTATGACTGTTGCCTTGTTGCTGAAATCCATCATTAAAATCGATAATTTGATTTGCCCAAACGATGTTTTTCTGTCCAAAAATTTGAGGATGAAAGGCGATTAATCCTAAAACTAAAATAATTTTATTTCTCATTATAGTATAAATTAATATTAATAAAGTTCAATTTTCTGTAAATATATCAAAAAGTTGTGCTATAAAAAATCTAATCTAAGAAAATTATTTTTGTGGTTAAAATTTGAGGTGGGATAATGTCGCATAAAGTAATTTCATTTATCAAAATGATTTTTCATGTTTTTAAATTACTTTTGCAAATAATTTACCAAATAAAATATGCAAAATTTAAAAATAAACATCAAAACAACTTTAATTTTTTGTTTTATAATTTTATTGCCCCCGTTCATTGCAAATCCTATATTTTCAACTTTGGATGACTCTTGGGGTTTAGGTCTCGGAATTTCCACTATTAAAAACTTTGTTTTTGGTAATGATATTGTATTTACTTATGGTCCTTTACATTTTTTGATAGTCAAGCAAGGAAATTTACTGCATTTAAAATTTGTAACACTAATTTTTGAGTTAGCTTCAATTTCTTTTCTGATGCTTATTTTCTCGGACATTTATAAAAAAATGACGTATGATTTTAAGGGAATTATACTTGTTTTTACTGCTTTTATTTTTTCGCATATTAATTGTGAATATTACCTAACTTTTATTTTTATTTATAGTTCATTTCAAATTTTGGTACATAATAAATATGTATATTTAGTTGCACTATTTGTAGTTTCGAGCTTAAGTTTTTTTATTAAAATTAATTATGGGTTTGTGTATATCTTTTTTATGACTTTATTGTTAGTAGTTTTATCGGTTAAAAATTTAAAAAATATTATCTATCTTTTATTAACCTTAATATTAACATTTATTACTATATACTTTTTGTCATTTTATTTGAATACAGATTTAAAAAACTATACAACAAATGGTTTTCAAATCATTAAAGGTTATCTTGATGGAATGTCTTCGCCAATAAACTTCAAACAAACACTATATTGGTATGGTGTTATTGTTTTTGGAATATTTATATATTTACAATTTTATTACCATAAAGAAATTTTAAGTATAAAATATAGTTTATTTTTTATTTTACTTTATGGATTTGTATTTTTGGCTTTCAAAAACGGAATAGTTAGAATTGATGGGCATCATTATTTTATATTTTTGTATCAATTTCCCATGTATTTTTTGATTTTTTATTTAATTGTAGAAAATCAAAAAAGACTTAATCAAGTGTTATTTATCGTTATATTTTTAAGTTTTGTTAATATTTGCCATGGCTTGTATAATAATGCAGTACTTAAAATATCTCCTAGAATTACAAAAAAGATGCTTTCAGAAAAAATAAATTTTTGGGGTTATTTTCCAAGTTTATTTACAAATGTTCAAGAAAAGTATACAAATGTAGTTTCGCTTCAAAACGAACAGTTACGATTAATTTCAAATAAATCAGTAGATGTTTTTCCAACTGACATAAGTTTGATGCTAAAGCATAAATTAAATTATAATCCTAGACCGATTTTACAGTCTTATTCTGCCTACAACAAAGTTTTAGACTCTCTGAATTGTGTTAAAATAAAAAGTTCAAATGCACCTAATTTTTTATTGTTTTTAAATGAAACTATAGATTATAGAGTTCCTTTTTGGGATGAAAGCATAACCAAAAGAGGCATTTTACAAAATTATGATATTGTTCAAAATAGTACACAAAAAGATAGTTGTTATTTACTTTTTAAAAAAAACATTCAATCGAAAGTTGAATTTAAAACGGAAATAATAAACTTTAAAACCGATATTAATAATTCCATAAAAGTCCCTTTTGATAGTTTAAACTTATATATGTTTGCTAATGTTCGTTTTAATTTATTTGGAAAATTGATACGTTTTTTATTAAAAACACCCTATCTTAAAATTGAATTTATCTATGATGATAATTCTAAGGAAGTTTTTAAATCCGTGATTCCAATTTTAGAAACAGGCGTGTTGATAAACAGAAAAGTAACAAATAATAAAGAAGCAAATAGTTTTTTCTCAGGAAATTTGAATAATCTAAAAAGGATAAATTCTTTTAGATTTATGTATGATTTTGGAATTGAAGATGAAATTGATTTGAAATTTGTAAGAATTGAATACAAATAGTAAAATATATCTATCAATTAAAATAATTTTCTAAAATATGAAGAATTCTAAAAGGTAAAGGATAGCACCAACGAGTTGAGAGGATTCCATAAAAATAATAAGAAGGAAACAAAAAACACAAGATTAAAATTAAATAAGCCTGCTTTTGAATCATAAAAATTGATTCTTTAGAATTTAATATCATTCCTGCAACAAAAACAGATGGATAAATATACATAACGCTTCTTGTAAGATCAAAAACGCTCATTCCTACCAATAAACTTATAAGTATTGAAAAAGCAAAAGCAGTTGAAAAATAGTAATTTTTTGACATAAATAAATAGTAAAAAGCAGGAAATAATAATAGCCAAAATCCTTCAAGAGCACTCCAAATGGCTAAAGGTGCGTTATTCATTAATTTTAAAACTATTCCTAAATTAGCATTATTAGTAGTGGTGTAAAATCCAAAATATTGAGTAAGAAATATTCTTAAAACAAAATAAATTGTCCAAGCAGAAATTAGTGCTATTTTTTGTTTATTAATACTGAAAATTGAATAAGATATTTGATTTTCTTTGGAAGAAATAGAATAATAAACCCAAATAAAACTACTTGCAACTAAACCTCTTTCATCGGTAAAGGCACACATTATAATAAAAATGAAAATTGCAATAGGATTTTTAAAATACATGGAAAGTAATAAAAAACCAACAGCTAATGTATCAAACATTCCTCTTAAATCATAAAAAGCTCCAAAACCAAGATAAATAAAAACAAGGCTTATTGTAAGAAATGTTGCAGATATAATATCATTAAAAATTTCAATAAACAACTTATAAGTTAGCCAAATATTCAAAAATCCAAAAACATATTGTATAAAAATACATCCCCAAGTTTTTAAACCAAATATATTTGCAAAAACTGGAACTGTTAATCTAAAACAGCGTTTTGCAGCATGGGTAGATGCTTCATAAACAACAGGATGGAATGGGTCTGAAATTTGTTTTAGAATTGGCAACCAATATTCATCGTATAAGTTAAAATAAATAACATGAAAAGGTGGAAATGCAAAAAAAATCGATAATAAAAAACAAAATATAATTAGCTTGGCTATGTAATATTTTGACAAAAAATTAATATTAATTTTTTGTTTTAAAAATACAAAAAAATCATTAAACCATTTAAAAATCATACTAAACTAAAAAAATAAAAACAATAACTCGCAAACTTTCACAAATCTAATAAAACTAAAATGTATTTTTGGTTAAAAAAAAATATTTTACCTTTCTACTTAATTGTCTAATTAAATTTGGGTCTGCTTAAAACTTAGCGTCTGTTAAAAATTGTTTTTTTTGAAATTTAACCTTCAAATAATCTCCATAAGCAATAAATTTAAGAAAAATTTATTTCTTCCGCTTTTTGGTTAATTAGATATTACCTCAAAAAAAGTAAAATCTAATTTTCTTATTTTATTTTTGAGTTATCCACTTCAATGATTTAGAGACTTTTCTGCCCTTGTTGGTCTTCTTTTTGACCAACAAGCATCAACTTTCTAATCTACGAATATTGCCACGGGGAAAAGTTTTGTTGGTGAAGAACACCAACAAAGGCGGAAAGCCACCACCAATTAACCTACTTTACTAAGGCTTTGTAAAATTATTTTCCTCTATTTTTTCGCCATATTCTACCAAACTTACATGGTCGATTAAATAATAAGAAGTTCTTTCGGAGTTTCTAATTCTTTTGAGGGAATCAAAATTAGTTACACCCATTAATAAATATTTTAATTTTGAGAAATCTTCTAAGAAAGAACCTATAGTCAAAAATTGTTCTCCTCCTTTTGCAGTATATAAATAAGTTAATTTTTGCCAACTGGTGTTGTTTTTAGGCTCTTCAATTTTTAATTTTATTCTATCTTTTTGTGAAATAATTTCATTTAATTTTGTCATAGGGTATGGCTTTTTTTTGCTTAGCGAAAAGCTAATGTATTTGCTAAAGTGTGTGTTGGAATCTGAACGGCTTATGTACATTGAGAATTCATATAATTTAGATTTTTCTAAAGGGCTAGTTAGTTTTGTTTGAATATATTCTCTGTGTCCATAAAATTTTAATGAATGTCTTAAAAATGACATTAAATAGATACCCACATAAGCATTACCGTCTTTGGGTTCTTGAAAACCTGCCCAATTTAATGGGACAGAAAGACAATAAAAATCTGGTATTTTTTTATACTTTTCGGCACAGGAATTATAATAGTCTGGTGAGCCAATACCCTGCCAGTCATTACAATATTCAAGCTCATCGGAAAACTTAGGGCAATCTGTATGATTTTCAAAAGATGCGTTTGGCACTAAGTTTTGGGCTTTTATATCATAAAGCAAGCAAAAAATGAATAATAAAGTAGTTAAAAATTTATTCCCAACCATTTGCTGAATATACTTTACCTGTGCTTTTTACTACTCTTGTTATAGTTATAGATTTGTAAAATCCTCCACTATCCGTAGTGTTCGCAAAGCGGCACTACGGATTAATAAATAATTTTTAGTCTCTGACTAAATCATAAAACAAAAATAATCCTTTTTTTATTTTTTGAGTTAAAAACTCAATTTCATTTGCTAATCCGTAGTCAGCCACGCAATATACCAACACACAAGACTACGGATAGTGGACTACGGATAGTGGGCTAAGGATAGTGGTGTAGTTGGAAACTACAATTTATTTGATAATCCGTAGTCTCGCTGCGCTAAGACTACGGATAGTGGGGTATATTACTGTATGTCCTATTTAATTTTGTGGTTAAATCTTTAAAACTAAAAACACTTTGTCCTGGCAGTTTTAAACCACCTGTCCACACATTTTGTCCTTTAAAATAAGAAATTCCACCACCTATCAAACCACCAGCTGCTCAGTTGTTTAGGGACGATGAAGTTTTACAGTAATAGTATCAGACCAAATAAAATAATTTATTCCACCAACTATATTAAATTTTGAAGAATAATTGCATCCTTTGGAAATACCTAATCTAAATTTAATAACATTACTATTATATAGGCCATCATATAAATACATTACATCCTCAAATTTGTATTCAATATTGGGTTTGATAAAAAAACCTTTTTCTTTGCAAGGAGGAGGAGGTAGATAACCTAGATCGAAAAAATATTCAATTTCATTAAACCCGCTAATTGCATAGCCGTCAATCGCTTTTATTCATAAATCTTACTTTGAGTAAGATTATAGTATCATAAATAAAAAAATACTTACTTTTTTTTCTTAAAATAAATAT
>REAG01000305.1 GCA_004294265.1 Cytophagales bacterium
ACTTAGTTTTAATAAATCATTATTATTTTTCATTCCAGGCCATAAAAGGTAATTTAAACCGCCTTTATATTTTTTTTTATAGTTTATTTTATTCAAAAAAGGTATTTCATAAGATACTTTTTTAGTAATAAAATAAATAGTTGGACTTAATAATATAGTTAAAAATAAGTAAAAATATAGTCTTTGAATAGTAATTTTATTTTCAAATGTTGAAATATAAATACCTGCAAAAATAACCAAACATTGATATAAAGGAATAAAAAATACATAGTTGTCTGGAACATCATAAACCATCGAAAATCCATAAACAGGTAAAATTATACTTAAAAGAATTAAAAAAAAACGTATATTAGTTTTATAAATATATATAATACCAAGTAAAATTGGTAATAAAAATATGTGAAAATTATATAAAAGATAACCTAAACTTTTGCAGAATGCTTTGAAATATATAAATAAGTCTATAGTAGTAGCTTTTTTTAAAAATTGTGTATTTCCATAAAAAATTCCTGTAATTGGTCCTTTATCAATATAAACGTGAACTAAAATAAGAAACATAAAAAACGAAAAAACAATAGAAAATATAATAATTAAGTTTTTTAAGTTTAATATTTCTTTTTGATGATAAGTATATAAAACTAGCATTGGAAGAAATAAAATAGCTTTTATGTGCACCAATAATGATATGGACCATAATAACCATGTAAAAATAAATTTATTTTTATTAAAATTTTTGTTGTCAAGCACCAAAAAAAGTAAACATTGAGTAAAAAATGCAAAAAAAGTATAGACTTCAATAATCTCTGTTTGTCGCCAAAAAGTAAACGAAGTTCCTAATATTAAAACTGAAAATAAAGCTGCATTTACGCTTCTTGTTAGTTGAATTATAGTAAAAAATAATAAAAATAGGGTTAAAACACTAAAAATGATGGAAAAGAAAATACAGTTTTCAAGATGTGAATTCCAAAATAAAACCAAAGAAAATAATCTGAGCGAATTTATATAAAGAAAATGAGACATCGGGTTGGTAGAAAGCTCAAAACCCATCTCGGATGTACTATAAAATCCTAAAAAATCGCCAAAACTTATTGCACTAGATTTGTTGAAAAAATAGAGTGTTATGATAAAAGTAAAAACAGCTAAAATTTTTATTTTCTCTTTTATAGATAATTTTTGCATTACTTTATTTTATGATATTTAAAATATTTTGTTAAGTTATATTTTAAAATTTAAGTTGATTTATTAATCAATCAATCAATCTATAAATTTTAATCACACACATAATATAAGAGAATCTCTAAAAACCCCAATATTATTTTTTAAAACCCCGCCCAAACCAATTTCTGCTACGAAACCGCAGAATCCAAGTGGGAGGACTTCAACGAAATTAAGGTTTTTAGGAGTTCCTATAATAGTTTTCAAAAATAGAAAATAATTTTATCCATGATAACATAAATAAGTAGGATGATAATTCTCTTTTTATTAATTCTCTTTTTATTAATTCTTTTTGAAGAATATGAAATTGAGTTTATTATTTACGAGGTGTTTATTCAACTTAGTTTCATGTAAAAATAGTCAAGTATTATATATTCACTATAAAAATAAAGCATTAATCCTCAATTTATTTATCATAAGACTTAAATTAAAGTAACTATTCAGGTAAAAATAATTTATTTTATACAAAAAAATTAATCTCTGTTTTTTAATAAGCAAAAATACGATTTTATACATACTAATTACCAGTTAATCAGATAGTTATACTAATACGATTGCATCATAAATCTTTAAAATATGCAAATAATCACAAAA
>REAG01000249.1 GCA_004294265.1 Cytophagales bacterium
GTAATAATTGCATCAGATATTACAGAACCTTTGCAAAGTTCAGGGAATGATTGGTAATAAATAAACGATGGTCTTCTGAAATGCAAACGATAAGGAGTTCTACCGCCATCCGAAATTAAATAAAACCCTAATTCGCCATTTCCACCCTCCACAGCATGATAAACTTCGCCAACGGGAGCATCAATTTCTCCCATCACAATTTTGAAATGATAAATTAAAGCTTCCATTTTGGTATAAACATCTTGTTTTTTAGGCAAATATATACCTGGAGCTTCGGCATGAAAAATTCCATTTTTTTCAAATTTTATTTTTTCCATAGCTTGTTTAATAATCTTTAAAGATTCATAAATTTCGCCATTCAAAACACAAAAACGGTCGTAAGCATCTCCATTTTGTCCGACAGGAATATCAAAATCAAAATCTTGATAAGATGAATAAGGGTTCATCACTCGCACATCGTAATCTACGCCTGCTGCTCGCAAATTTGGACCTGTAAAGCCATAATTTAATGCTCTTTCGCCCGAAATTGGTCCACAACCAATGGTTCTATCCATAAATATTCGGTTTCGAGCTAACATGCCTTCAAATTCTCTGTATTTTTTTTCAAAATCCTGTAGGAATGCTTTAATTTTTATAAATGTATTTTCGTTAAAATCACGTTCAAAACCGCCCACACGACCCATATTAGTAGTTAAACGAGCACCGCATACTTCTTCAAAAATATCATAAATTTTTTCTCTTTCTTGGAAAACATACAAAAAGCCAGTCAGTGCACCGCAATCAACTCCTAAAATAGAGGTGCAAATTAAATGGTCGGCAATTCTTGAAAGCTCCATAATCACTACACGCATATAATTTACTCTTTTTGGCGTTTCTATACCCAAAAGTTTTTCTACAGTCATGTGCCAACCCATATTATTGATAGGTGAAGAGCAATAATTAAGTCGGTCAGTTATAGTTGTGATTTGATAAAAAGGTCTGCGTTCAGCCAGTTTTTCAAAAGCACGATGAATATAACCAATGGTTGATTCACAAGCCACAATTTTTTCCCCATCTATTTCCAAAATATTTTGAAAAATACCATGCGTTGCAGGATGCGTAGGACCCAAATTGATGGTTGTTGTTTCTTTTTCTAACTCATTCAAGAGTTGTATATGATTATCGTTTTGCATAATTATTACTATATCAAGTTGATATTTTTATTATTTTATTTTATGATCTATGAAACTATAATTTTCTCTATTTGCAACATCCGTAGATTCATCTAATTTTATAGCTGTAAATTTTATCGTTGAATCGTTTATGATTTCAAAGATAAAAGTATCAAATTTTCTCATTTGTTTCGTATTTACATAATAAACATTTTTTTTAGTTTTCCATTTGCCCGTTTCGGTTAGTTCTGTATTTCTTCCTTTTAAATTATATTTAAAGTTTACAGAATATTCTCCGTTTTTAAATCGGTTAAAAACCCATTTTTTATTTGAAATTGTACTATCAATAAAAGATTCTTCGCCTTTCCAAACGCAAACAAGTTGCTGATTTGATTTACAATTATAAAAAAAAACTAATAAAAATATATAAATAATAACTTTCAAAGATTAGTATATAATTTTTCTATTTACAAAAATAATAATTAAAACTTTATATTAATCTAAACTTTTAGATTTTTATAAATTAATTTAAAGTTAAAATAAAACTTGTTATTACTTTTTACTTTCAATTAGCTTTATAAATTCTTCCATTTGCTTTTTTAAATTTAAAATTTCTTTGTCTTTTTCACTCAAAGATTTATTTTTTTCATTAATTTCTAACTCCTTTTCACTCAAAATCTTACTTTGAAAAGCTACTTTTTGTCGTAATCCTTCAGCCATTGCATCAACTGTTCGCCAGGCTTCTTGTTCAATTTCTAATTTCTTTTTTTCTTCTAAATTAGTTCCTGAATAATGTAAAATATCTGTCGTTAATTTCACTTCTTCTAAATCAACTTGATGACTATATTCTTTTATTGTTTTTTTATCATCTACAAAATTTGTTTGTTCAAATACGCTCAAAAGCTTATCTAACTTCGTTTGATAGCGGTTTGTAATTCGTTCTACTTGAACAATGTAACAATCATGCGTAAGTTTTTCTACAAATTCACTCTTTTCTTTAATAACTATTTTATTTGATAAATCCCAATATTGACGCTCTATTTTTAAACATGGCGTATTTATTTCAGGTAATTTAAAACCTAAAATATAAATCGTAGTAATCGGTAATATTACTTTTTGTTCTTTAATAATATTTTCTTTTTTGTATTGTTCAGCCAAATAATTTCTGAAACGCATTAAATCTATTTCATTTTTTGCTTTTTGAATTTCAATCAAAACTTTGATAAATTCGCCAGTTTCAGTTTTTATGGTTGCCAAAAAATCTAATCTAAAAACGGCAAGTGCAGAAAATTCGTCTGTATAGGTAAATTCTTGCGGTTTTACCTCCACCGTTTCGATGACTTTATCCAAAAGTGTACCAATAAAAAACTTGGCAACCTTGTCGTTTTCCATCATTCGTTTAAAAACTACATCATAAATCGGATTTGCAATTACCATTTTAAGATTTTTTTACTTTTTGCAAATTTAAATATTTTTTTAGAATTTTTAGAACTTTATATTAGAATAAAAAGTCATGAAATTTATAAAAAAAAATGTAATAAAAATTAATAAATATCAACTTTTATTACTTTCAATCTTATCTAATCTTTCTAGAATATTTTTTAATAAAAGTATGATTTCATTTTCTTTATTTAAAATTTCAAGTTCATTTTTTGGAATATTTAAAAAATTATTTGATTTTGATTCCAAATTATATTTTTCAGTTAAAAAAGCAATTTTTTGCATCATAGTAATCATAATAACAATAAAAATATTTAAAATTGTATATAAAGAAATAAGAATAAAAGTAATAAAATAAACACAAGCAAGTGGAAATTCTTTTATTACAGGTCTTGCAATTCCTTCGCTCCAGCTTTCTAAAGTCATAATTTGAAAAAGACTAAACAAAGTTCTTCCTAAAGTGCCAAACCAAATATCGAAAGTAGGTCCAAACATAAGAGTTCCAATTAGTCCATAAATATAAAAAACAACTAAAAGTAGCATAATTACCCAGTTAGAACTTAAAAAAGACTCTAAAAAAGCTTCGACTAAAATGCGTAATCTAGGCAATTTTCTTACTAACATTAAAACTCTTAAAATCCTTAAAGTACGTAAAACTCGTAAAGGACCTGATTCTGGTAAAAGACAAATTATTACTATTATTAAATCAAAAATATTCCATACTGACTTAAAAAACTTATAATCAAAAGCATAAATTTTTAATATAATTTCAATAAAAAAAATAGCAGGAATTATTACATCAAGCCAATCAAATATTTCAGCAAAATTAGTCTCTAAATAATCCGAAGTTTGCAATCCGAGCATAAAAGCGTTAAAAATAATAATAGAAACTATCCAAGTTTGAATCTTATCACTTTCTACCCAAATTGCTAGTTTTTCTCTATGATTATCCATTTTTATTGCTTATTTTTAAATTTTGATATGCTAATATACAATTGATTTATACATTTGTAGATAAATTTATTATTTTGAAGAAAAAAATATTATTCATCGACCGAGATGGAACCATAATAGAAGAGCCAAAAACTGATTTTCAGATTGACTCGCTTGAAAAATTAGTTTTTTTACCGTTTGCTATTTCTACACTCCGAAAGATTGTTATAGATTTTGATTTTGAGCTTGTAATGGTTACCAATCAAGATGGTTTAGGAACGCTTTCTTTTCCAGAAAATACTTTTCATCCCGCCCATAATAAAATGTTATTAACCCTTGAAAATGAGGGTATTATATTTCAAAAAATTCATATAGACAGAAGTTTTGAAGCCGATAATTTACCAACCCGCAAGCCTAATATAGGTATGCTTTTAGAATATTTTTCAGATAATTATGATTTAAAAAATAGTTACGTTATTGGTGATCGATTGACTGATATCAAATTAGCTGAAAATATGGGTTCTAAAGCTATTTTAATTGGCGATAAAGGTGATATATCTGCTTTTAAATGTTCAATTTTGAATTTTAAAAATGAAAAAACGTGTTGGTTAGATATTTATGATGCACTTAAATTCCCAGACCGAAAAGCAGAAATCCATAGAAAAACAAACGAAACGGACATTTTTATTGAGTTAAATTTAGATGGTTCTGGAAAATGTGATATTCATACAGGGCTTGGGTTTTACGATCACATGCTCGAACAATTAGGCAAACATTCTGGCTCAGATTTGACCATTAAAGTTAAAGGAGATTTGCATATTGACGAACATCATACGATCGAAGATACAGCAATTGCAATTGGAGAAGCATTTTTAAAAGCCGTTGGCGATAAAAAAGGAATTGAAAGATATGGCTATTTATTACCAATGGATGATTGTTTGGCTCAAGCTGCCATCGACTTTTCGGGGCGTCCTTGGCTCGTTTGGGAGGCAGATTTTAAGCGTGAAAAAATTGGTGAAATGCCAACTGAACTTTTTTATCATTTTTGGAAATCTTTTTCAGATGCTGCTAAATGTAACTTAAATATAAAAGCTGAGGGCTCAAACGAACATCATAAAATTGAAGCTATTTTCAAAGCCGTTGCAAAATCTATCAAAATGGCAATAAAAAGAGACGCCAATAACTCTCAAATTCCAAGTACAAAAGGTGTTTTATAGTAAGAATAATTGAGAATTGAGAGTTGAGAATTGAGAGTTGAGAATTGAGAATTGAGAGTTGAGAATTGAGAATTAATAATTATACATTCTTACGTCTATTATTTTGAAAATCTTCAAACACAAAACTTCCTAATCCATCCAAATTACTGTAAAAGGCTTTTCCGTTGTTTACTTCCGTAAATTGCTGTATAAATTGTTTCAAATATGGGTCAGACGCAATCATAAAAGTAGTAATTGGGATTTTAAGTTTACGACATTGAGCGGCATAAGTAAGTGTTTTATTTACAATTTTACGATCTAAACCATTGCTGTTTTTGTAATAATTTATACCTTCTTTAAGGCAAGTGGGTTTGCCATCAGTTATCATAAAAATTTGTTTATTCTTATTTTTTCTTCTTCTCAAAAGTTCCATAGCAAGTTCTAAACCTGCAACCGTATTGGTATGATAAGGTCCCACTTGCAAATAAGGTAAGTCTTTGACAGAAACTTGCCAAGAATCATTACCAAAAACGATAATGTCGAGCGTATCTTTTGGATATTTAGTTTTGATAAGTTCTGCCAAAGCCATAGCAACCTTTTTTGCTGGCGTAATTCTATCCTCACCGTAAAGTATCATAGAATGTGAAATATCAATCATCAAAACGGTTGAAGTTTGAGATTTCTGCTCCTTCTCCATGATTTCTAAGTCACTTTCTGCCAAACTAAACTCACCAATTCCATGGTTAATTTGAGCATTTTTGATAGACTCAGTCAAAGAAATTTGATCTAAACTATCGCCAAATTGATAGGCTCTTCTGTCTGCACTCATCTCATCACCTTGCCCAGTATATGGTGTATTATGATTACCTTGTTTTGATTTTTTTATTTTTCCAAAAACCTCATCTAAAGCCCGTTTACGGATTTGCTGTTCGGTTTTAGGCGTCATTTTAATATCATTAACATCATCATTTTCTGAAATATAGCCTTTATCCTTGAGTTCTTGAATAAAATCTCCCATACCATAATCATCGTTGGTTAATTTATATTGTCTATCTAAATCATTCATCCAATCAAGCGTTTCGCTAACATTTCCAGAAGTTATATTCATTAACTGAATAAAAATATCTAGCAATTTTTCAAACGGAGTTTGATTTTTTTGGGGTTCTAAATCTGAAAATCGGTAACCAATCATAATTATATTTTTAAAATGAACAAATTGTAAAAGGATTTTGGTTTCAATTATTAATTATTTTATTGATTAATATAATTTATGGGAACCTCTAAAAACCCCAATATTATTTTTAAAACCCCCACTCAAACCAATTTCAGCTACAAAACCGCAGAATCCAAGTGGGAGGGCTTCAACGGAATTGAGGTTTTGAGGTGTTCCTTTATATGCTTATATTAAAACATCTATTATTAAAATAATTTTTAAATCATCCTTTTAAAAACCAACAGATTTCAAATTTAAACCAGTTTTTTCATCTAAATCAAACATCAAATTCATGTTTTGCACCGCTTGACCACTTGCTCCCTTTATTAAATTATCAATAATGCTTGTAATCAACAAATTATCGTTATGTTTTTCGATAAATAAAATACATTTATTGGTATTTATTACTTGTTTTAAATCTATATTTTTATCTGAAATATGCGTAAACGGATGGTTTTCATAATAATTTTTGTATAGATTTTTAGCATTATCTATAGTAAGATTTGATTTTAAATAAACAGATGCTAAAATGCCTCTTGTAAAAGCTCCTCTGTAAGGAATAAAACTAATTTCCTTACTAAAATCTGGTTGTAATTGATTTAAACTTTGATTTATTTCCTTTAAATGTTGGTGTTCAAAAGATTTGTAAGCTGATAAATTATTATTCCTCCAGCTAAAATGACTTGTTGCCGAAAGTGATTGACCAGCACCTGTGCTTCCTGTGGTCGCACTAATGTGAATATCATTTTGCAATTCTGAAGAATTTGCTAAAGGTAAAAGTGCCAACTGAATAGCAGTTGCAAAACATCCAGGATTTGCAATACGTTTTGCATTTTTAATACTCTCTTTTTTAAGTTCTGGCAAACCATACACAAAGCTATTGGTTTCAGGTCTAAAATCCTGACTTAAATCAATTATTCTTACATTTTTATTTTCTAAGAAAGTAGGATTTGCTTCAAAAAACTTTTTTGATTCTCCATGTCCGACACATAAAAAAAGAACATCAATTTCTATATGAAATGTAGAAGAAAATTTCAAATTTGTATCCCCGAGTAAATCATTATGAACATCAAAAACAGGATTTTCGGCATTGCTATTGCTATGGGCAAAAACAATTTCAACTTCAGGATGATAAATTAAAATACGTAATAATTCGCCACCTGTATAGCCCGCACTTCCTAAAATTCCAACTTTAATTTTCATTCTAATTTAATATTTATTACAAATCTATTTATTCAAAACCATTAATTTTTTCATTCTCTTTATGCCTATTTGCATCTCGAATGGCTTTTTTTTCCATATTTTTAACAAAAGCTGATTGTAAATCTATACAAGTTTGGTTTGCTAAACAAATCAAAACAAACAAAACATCCGCCATTTCTCCAGCCAAATCTATATCTTTATCAGAATTTTTGAAAGATTGTTCACCGTATTTTCGAGCCATAATTCTTGCAACTTCTCCAACTTCTTCCATCAATATTGCCGTGTTGGTAAGTTCATTAAAATATCGAATTCCGTATTTACTTATCCATTCATCAACAGCAGATTGAGCTTCTGTAATTGTCATAGTTTTATTTATTAATTTGAAACATTTAATAATTCTTTTTCTTTTTTTGTCATGCTTTCAATTACCTTTGAATAAGAATGATCAATAAATTCTTTTAATAATTTAGTATTATTTCCATTAAAATCAATCGTATTCCAGTGTTTTTTATTCATGTGATAACCAGGCGAAACCCAATCATACATTTCACGCCATTCTATTGCTTTTTCTGGATCTGATTTAGCATTAAAACTCAATATCTCATCATTAATATTTGTAAGAATAAACATTTTATTCAATACTTTAAAAACTAAAATTTCATTATCAAATGGAAAACTTTCAGAAGTTGAAGGTTTACTTAAACAATAATTTCTTAAATCTTCAAGAGTCATATATTAAGATTTTAAATTATAAAATAATTATTGCTTTTTTTTGAAATCACCTCTTGAAAAATATTTTTCAAGCCAACAATACATCAAAATGAAAAAATAACGGCTTCCCATTTCCTTAATTTTTAATTTAGATTCACCTGCTTTTCGATTTCTCCAAGAGTTTGGAACTACAGTATAGGAATATCCTCGAACTATGGCTTTTGCAGGCAATTCCAAAGTTAAATTGAAATGAGGCGAAAGAAATGGCTTTATACCTAAAATTGTTTCTTTTTTATATAATTTAAAAGCATTTGTGGTGTCATTATATTTAATTCCCAAAGCAATTTTAACAATAAAATTTGCAACTCGATTAATATATTTTTTTACAACAGGATAATCATATACTTTTCCTCCATTGCTCCAACGAGTTCCGAAAACGCAATCTACATCATCTTCCATCATTCTATTGTAATATCTTACTAAATCTAAAGGGTCATCCGATAAATCCGCCATCATAACAGCTACACAATCTCCCGAAAATCGCTCTAATCCATACCTAACCGCATATCCAAACCCGTTTGGACCCAAGTTTGTTTCCCATTTTAAAGTTGGAATTTTAGTTTGTAAATCAGACAAAACTTGTGCAGTATTGTCTTTTGAATTATCATTTGTTACAAAAATCTCATGTTCAATTTTAAATTTTAGTAAGGTTTCATACAAAGATTGCAAAGTTTCGGCAATGGAACCTTCTTCATTGTATGCAGGAATAACAACTGATAACTTCATATTTTGATTAATTATTACTTTTTATTTTGCTCTAAATTTATTTAAAAATCATTAAAATAAAAAATTATTGTGAAATAGATTTTATTTTTTGAGCTAAATAAATACAAATCAAACTTGAAACAATGGCAATATAGCCAGCAATTTCAAAATTTTCAAGCTGTCCTGTTACATTTGTTATAACAATTTTTCCCGCCAAAAAAGAGGCAAAACCTGAGCCTAATTGCTGAACACACGAATTTATGCTCATAAAACCACCTCTTTGTTGCGGTGAAACAACCGTAGTTACTAAAGTTGAAGCCGGTATAGTTCGACCAGTGAGGGAAATAAAAAATAAAGCATTAAAACTTAATGCGACAAAAATTGGAACTGGAGGTAAATTAGTAATTACATAAATAGGAATTAAAGTAATAAAGCAAAAAATTGTAAATATTTTTACTCGTCCATATTTATCTGCTAATTTACCTGAAATCGGAGCTGCAATTAAACTCGCAATTCCACCAATCAAATAAATATATGTCAATTCCTTTTCAGTAAATCC
>REAG01000250.1 GCA_004294265.1 Cytophagales bacterium
CATAAATTTTTTTATTAAATACTTTGCAAACAACAAAAACTATAATTTATAATCCTAATTTTATTTAATTTATTTTTAAAAACAAAAGGTAAGTTGTTGATAATCAAGGAATTAATTTTTGAATTGAATTTAGTAATTATTGGAAAAATGCGTAAGCAAAAAATTAAAAAAGCCTCCTACTAAAAGTGGAATGTCGTTAATTAAAGAAATTATTTTTATAAAACCCCACCTTAAATCTAAGTTCTGCTACGAAGACACAGAATCCAAACAAAAGGAGGAACTTCCTTCGCAAGTGTTTTTTTTAGTAATAAATTAAAAATAAATATCTTGATTATAGTTTAAAAAGTTTAAATACGAATTCCCTAGACGCTAAGACCAGTAAAGGGTAAAAGATAAATATTTAGGAACTAAAAGTAAAGAAGAATTAGCTATAACTTAATATACAAATAAAGGGCTTTTAAAACAAAGAATATTCTTTAAAAGCATTTCATTTTTATATTTTTAATTAAACTGTGCAAATTTGTATTAAGATTTAATTTACAGACTTTTTTTAATATTAATCCGCACAGCAATTTTTTTCGTGCACGGCTTTAATCCATTCTTCATCCGTGATTTCAACTTCTACTTTTTCAACTTCAATAGTCGGTTTTTTACACCAATCACAATCAGCTAAGTTTTCTTCTAAAAAGCCTTTTCCATCACATTTTGGACATATATAACCGCAAGTTGCCATTATTAGATTATTTTTTATTTATAATTTCATTTCCTATCGAACAAGACAAACACTTTTTTTTCAAACAAAAATTATTGTATAATTCAATTTGTGCTTGCGAATCGTATGCATTTTTTGGTTTAAAACTCAAAGTTTCCCATTTGCGGTTGATGAAATTATCTTCAGCGGGCAGAGATTCTAACAATTGAATAGATTCAGTAATATATTGGTGTTCGTCTTTCCAAATTCCATAAGCGGCTTTTATTTGACAAATGGTATTAATAATGACATTTTCAATGGCTTGACTTCCAATGTTTGAAATTTTATTTTTAGATATTTTACCGAAATTATAATGTTTTTGCCAATAAGGAAGTGGTTTTATTTCAAAACTTTGCTTGACGTCTTTATAGGATTTACACGCCAAAAATTGACTATGAACAGAAGAAATATTTTGCAAAATACCCGCTAACTGTCCTAGCTTTACAGTCGGAAAATTTGAAGGACGTAACCTAAAAAATTTCCATTCAGAAAGTAGTAACGAATGTTGTAAATTATATTTTATTTTAAGATAATCATACACTTTTTTCAATTCTTGTTGATATTCATCAACTGGATTTGAGCTTAGAAAACCACCAACTCCGTACAGCAATGCTTCTATTGATAATCTATTTTCGGTGTTTTTTTGAATAATTTTAAAAGGTAATAATTGAGCTAATCTACCAAAAGCATCTGCATTGGTTTTGAAGCCCATATTTTGTAATAATATTTGATAACTGGTTTGTTCCCAATCCATAAGTGTTTCTTTAAAAACATTTTGGATGATTTCAGCCTTTCGTTCAAGCCTCTGAGTTAAAACTCTATCATACATAGATATTTTAGAAATATTACTTATTTGATGCCATTCAAAAGCACATAAAATATCATCTTTTTGATTTAATAAAGAATTACAATTAGTAAGTATATTTTTATTTATAATATTTTTTAGTTCTAAAGTAGGTATTTTTTTTCCATTTTTATATTCAATAAAAGCATCATTTTCATACACCACATGCAAGATTACATTTTCATAGTCTTCCGAATGACCATGTTTGTTCCAATCTGATGATTGAATATGAATTTCTATATTACCAGCCCAATCTATATTATCAATTTTAATTTTTGCTTCAGCAAAATCAGGACCTTGATTGGTGTTTTTAAAGCCTGATTTATAAATTTGAACCGCTAAACCATCGGTTGTTTGCAAATTTGTTCTATCAAAATGACCAAACTGCCAAATATATTGTAAAATATCTTCTTTCATGGCTTATTTTCTGGGATCAGACATATAAGTTCCACACTTTTGGCATGTACAGAGATTTTTTGAACTATAAAAATTTTCCATAACCAAAGGGAGTTGTGTAACAATATTTTTTACAGAAATAAAAGATTCATGTAGTTTATGATTGCAATTTTCGCAATACCAAAAAAAACCATCTAATTCATTTTCATTTCTGTATCTTTCAATAACTAAACCTATAGTATTTTCACCACGAACTGGACAATGTGGTACTTCAGGAGGTAATAAAAATAAATCGCCTTCTTCGATTATAATATTTCTAATATGATTGTTTTCAATAATTTTTAATGTAATATTTCCTTCTAGTTGATAAAAAATTTCTTCGCCTTTGTTGTAATGAAAATCTTTTCGAGCGTTGGGTCCACCCACCACCATCACGATAAAATCTTTGTTTAATTTATAAATAACCTGATTTCCTACGGGCGGTTTAAGTAAATGTCGGTTTTCATCTATCCACTTTTTTAAGTTCAAAGGTTCTAAAATTCCCATAAATTAACTTTTTTTTGCTAAAATAATAAAAAAACTTTTGATTTTAATAATCTATCAATACCTTTAATATTCTTAAACACAAAAAAGGATGACTGAATGGCTCACAGAAAAAAGATTTGAACAATTTGAACGGGTTATCCATGTACTAATTTTCTTGAATTTAATCGCTTTTGCCCTCGAATCGGTTCAAGATTTAAAGTTTTATTTTCCTTATTTTGAATTATTTGAAAACGTATCGATTGTTATTTTTATTTTAGAATATTTACTAAGAGTTTACAGAGCTTACCTCAAAGGAAGTCCTCTTAAGTATATATTTTCGTTGATGGGAATAATAGATTTAATTTCAATAGTTCCTGCATTTCTTACTGTAACTTCAGGGCTTGATTTAAGATTTGCTAAAATGTTGCGATTTTTTCAAATTTTTAGAATTTTTAAATTATATCGTTATTCAGAACATTTACAAACGATTATAGAAGTAATAACTCGTAAGAAAGACGATTTAATTGCTACTATGTTTGCTATTATGCTAGTCGTGATTTTTTGTGCTTGTATTACTTTTTATTTAGAAAAAGATGTTCAGCCAGATAAGTTTTCTGATATGTTTCAATCCGTTTATTGGGCTATAGAAACGCTTACTACTACTGGTTATGGCGATATTTACCCAAAAACTGTGGGTGGAAAAATCGTAGCTTCATTTTTGGCGATTATTGGTATAGGATTAGTAGCTATTCCTGCAGCCATTTTAAGTGCTGGCTTTGTAGAAATTCAAGATGAAAAAGCAAGGCTAAAAGGTAGAAAAAAGCTGCAATCCGAGGGGTGATTTTATGTTTTTAGAAAAATACATTTAAAAACTATGTTTTGATTTTTTATTTTAGAATAGCCCATATACGTTTTTAAGGTACTCAGATTTTACAATCGAAGATATTACTTCTTAATCAACCCCAACAGGATATAAAGGTACTACTTTTAATAAAACTATTAATACAGACGGGAAAGTATTAGAAAATTCGTTTATTAGAAGGTGCTTATGACGGAATTCTTCATATTTTATAAGTTTTAGAGATGAGAATATATAAAGTTTAATAAATATTTATTAGATTCAATATATTTGAAACAGACCACGTAAAAACTTAAAAAGCTTCAGCTAAAACAATAGATAATGCTCCATTTCCTACGTTTCCAAAACCATAATCAATGCGTAAATTTAACTTTTCCTTAGGTAAAATTGAAATTCGTAACCCTCCGCCAAAAGAGATTTTAAAACCTTGTAAACTAAAATCTTGAAAATTACCTGCAACTTGTCCAAAACCTAAAAAAGCCGCACCTCCAAACCGCCACCAAATCGGAAATCTGTATTCGCCTTGAAAAGTTATATATTTTTTATCTCTAAATCTTCCATCAAAATAACCACGCATATTATTTCTTCCGCCCAAAGATGCCAAATTACGAAACGGAACATCTCCAAAATTAAAAAGCATAAAAGTATTCATTGCAAAAGTAGATTTAACGCCAATTTTGTAATATTTACGTAAATCTATTTCCAAAAACTGAAAATTGTAATTACTGCCAGTAAATTTATAAAACTGAGAAACTCTTACTCTTATCAATTCACCTTTAGAGGGTTGATAGGCATTGTTGCGAGAGTCAAAATTATAAACCAAATCAATTCCAGAAACATGGTATTTACTGTCAGGATTATTGTCAATTCCAATCACATCATCTTGTCCAAAATAACTATTGGCTCTTTTTGAAGGTGGATCTAATGATTTTCTGACCAAATTAGTATCTATACTAAAAACGCCTTGAAAATTATAACCTATTCCTATAAACATATTTTTTTTGATACGTTTATAGAATTGTGGATTTAAAAAAATTTGAGTAAATGTATATTGTTCATAATCTTTTTCACGAGAATCAGTATTATTACCTAATCCCCAAAACTTATCAGGAAACTTACTAAAAGAACTTTCAAATCGAATGATGTATTTTTCTTTTGGCAAGAAGATATTTGCTCCCAATCCTGCAATTATTTGGTTATTAAGCGTATATAAAATTCCCATCGGAATTGTGGAAGCCCTCAAAGTAGAATCTTTTTTATCGGTTCGGAAAATATAAGCACTTGCCAAACCGAAAGCCAAACTTGTTTCTTTACCTGTTGTAATCAAAGGAGCAATTATAAAACTGTTTTTTGTGGAAACTCTTACTGAATCAAACTTGGATGGTAAGGTTTGAGCATTTAAAAAAGTTGATTTTATATTCAAAATCAATCCAAAAAATATTAGAAAAATAAAGCGATTAGGAATTTTTTTGAAAGTTTTATATGCAAAAGTAATTCAAAAATTAAGTTTCAGAAAAAATATGTTAATTTTGTGTTGAAATAAAAAAATATGTTAGATAAACTAGAAGCAATAAAGAATAGATTTGAAGAGGTTTCGGACCTAATTGTGCTGCCAGATGCCATGAAGGATATGAAAAAGTTCTCAATGCTAAGCAAGGAATATAAGGATTTGGAAAAAGTGGTAATTGCTTACAGAGAATATCAAAAATTATTATCTGATATAGATTCTGCTAAAGAAGTTTTGGCTACCGAAAAAGACGAAGATTTTAGAGAATTAGCCAAAGTAGAATTAGAAGAGTTGGGTTTAAAACATGAAAAAATGGAAATTGATTTGAAAGAATTAATGATTCCTAAAGACCCAAATGACAGTAAAAACGTAATTTTAGAAATAAGAGCTGGAACAGGTGGCGATGAAGCCTCCATTTTTGCTGGCGATTTATTTAGAATGTATCAACGCTATTGCGAAAAAAACAGTTTAAAATTATCACTTATTGATATTTCGGCTGGTTCATCAGGCGGCTATAAGGAAATTATTGCTAATGTAACTGGCGAAGATGCGTATGGTAAATTAAAATACGAATCGGGTGTTCATAGAGTGCAACGAGTGCCAGCAACTGAAGCTCAAGGTCGTATTCATACTTCGGCTGCAACAGTAGCTGCTCTACCAGAAGTAGATGACGTGGAGGTAAATATTAATATGAATGATGTTCGTAAAGACCTTTTTTGCTCATCAGGTGCGGGTGGACAGTCAGTTAATACAACCTATTCGGCAGTAAGATTAACACATATTCCTACAGGAATTGTAGTTCAATGTCAAGATGAGCGTTCTCAAATCAAAAACTTTGATAGGGCTTTGGGTGTGTTGCGTTCTCGGATTTATGAAATGGAATTGCAAAAACACAATGACGAAATTGCAGGGCAACGTAGGTCTTTAATAGGAAGTGGCGATAGGTCTGATAAAATTCGGACTTACAACTATCCTCAAAGCCGAGTTACAGACCATAGAATAAGTTTTACTGTCTATAATTTGCCAACTGTAATGGACGGAGAAATTTCTGAATTTATAGATAACTTACGAATTGCTGATAATGCAGAAAAAATGAAAGACGGAAATTTTTAATCTATTTTTATTTTTGTTTAATACATATTTACAATTAAATATCTACAAAAACCTTTCTTTTTTTTACCAATGAGAAAAAAAAGAAAGGTTTTGAAAATATTTGTTAAGCTTTATTTAATAGAATTAAAATCAATTTTGTAAAATGCAGTTTTGTTCAGTATTATAAAGTTTGAAAATTTTCAGATTCAATTAAAAAAAATCATAAATTATATTTAAAAATAATATGAGTTGCCCCTGTTCCGTGTTCAAAAGGATTGGCTTGCTTAGATTCTTTGACGTTTTTATTGCTTTTTAAAATCTGTAAAATTTCGTTTCTCAAAATACCTTTACCATCTCCATGAATGACAACACCTGCCGTTTGATTTTTAGTAATTTGTTCAAAAAGCCAAGTTTTGAAATTTGCAATTTGAACTTCTAGCGGATGTAAATTTTGGTTATTTTCAGCTTTGGATTTTAAATGTAAATCAATAGTTGGTAATTTTAAGTTATTTTTTAAATCACTTTTATTGCCATTTTGAGTTATTTTGTTATCTTTATTTTTGACTTCACCAATGGTTTGGAAATCCGTTTTTATTTCTACAATTTCATTTGATTTAACATCTGCAAAAAAACCTTCATCTAATTCTACATGGTAAGTTCCGTTTTTATTTAAGGCATAAACTATGCCTCCACCTTTTTGATGCAAAAATCTAAATTTTGAGCCAGGATTTATCATTTTATTACCAATTTTTCCAAGGCGGACTTCCACTTTCCCAAAGTTCCTGCAATTTAGTTTTATCTCTAACAGTATCCATACATTGCCAAAATCCATCATGTTTCCATGCTTTCATTTCACCGTTTTGAGCTAATTTTTGCATGGGTTCACGCTCAAAAATGGTTGAATCATCCGAAATATAATCTAAAATAGAAGGTTCACAAACAAAAAAGCCACCGTTAATCCAACCCGATTCATCTTTAGGTTTTTCTAAAAATCCCTCAACATCCATGTTATTTTTAATATCCAAAATGCCATATCTAGCTTCGGGTTGCACAGCAGTTACAGTTAATAAATTTTTATTATTTTTATGGAAATTATAGGTTTTTCTTATGTCTGTGTCTGAAACGCCATCTCCATAGGTAAGTAAGAATGTTTCATTATTTATGTAAGGTAATGCTCGTTTTATTCTTCCGCCAGTCATGGAAAGTTCGCCAGTATCTATCATGGTTATTTTCCAATTTTCAGATTCATTATTAAAATAATCTATTTTATTATTTTTTAAATCAATAGTAAGGTCGTTTTGATGTAAAAAATAATTAGAAAAATATTCTTTTATTACATGACCTTTGTAACCACACAGAATTACAAAATCATTAAAACCATAATGGCTATACATTTTCATGATATGCCAAAGAATGGGTTTTCCACCAATTTCGACCATTGGCTTGGGTTTTATTGTGGTTTCTTCGCTCAGACGGGTTCCTAATCCGCCAGCAAGTATGAGAACTTTGGGCATTTTGTTTATAAAAAAATTTAATGCAAATATGAATATTTTTCAAAATAAATGAATATTTATTTTGAAAAATATAGGTTAAGTAAATATTGAACCTTAAAAAATAAATATTTTTTTAAAAGTAATAAAATTTTAGTAATAAATTATCAAATCTATAATTTGTGTTTATTATGAATAATATTACCTTTAAAGTTTTATATTTTTATTATCTCTAATAGAATCTAAAAATTCTTTCGATGGTCTGAATGAAGGCAGATAATGCTCTTCAATAACAATAGCCGTGTTTTTGGAAATATTTCGTGCTACTTTTCTTCCTCGTTTTTTGACTACAAACGAACCAAAACCTCTTATAAAAACCTCTTCTCCATTTTCTAAAGTTGATTTAACAATATTAGAAAAACTTTCGAGCGTTATTAAAACATCGGATTTATTGATTCCCGTTTGGTTTGCTATTTTGGATACTAATTGTGCTTTCGTCACGACTTTAAATTTTTAATGATAAAATTCTTTATTATATTTTTGCCAAATATATTTACAAAACGATTTAAAAAGAAGTAATTGCTTGATAATCTTTTGTTTTTGAAATTAAATACGTTAAATTTTCAATTTCGTTCTAATTAAAGTTAAATTTTTTCTTAAAATAATTATGATTTCAGGTTTACTTCAAAATTGGTTTATTAAAAACAAAAGAGACTTGCCTTGGCGAAATACCAATAATCCGTATTTCATTTGGCTTTCGGAAGTTATTTTACAGCAAACTCGGGTTGTGCAAGGAACGCCATATTATCTGAAATTTATTGAAAATTATCCTACTATTTTTGAATTAGCTGCCGCTCCTGAAGACGAAATTTTGAGACTTTGGCAAGGTTTAGGGTATTATTCCAGAGCAAGAAATATGCACACAGCAGCAAAAAATATTGTAGAAAATCAAAAAGGCGTTTTTCCAAATACTTATAAATCTTTAATTTTATACAAAGGAATAGGTAAATATACGGCTTCGGCAGTGGCTTCTTTTGCCTTTAATGAAAATGTGGCGGTTCTTGATGGTAATGTAATGAGAGTTATTTCTCGTCTTTTTGCAATTGAAGAAGATATAAATAAGGAATCAACTAAAATTAAATTACAATCGATTGCTACACAAATATTACCAAAGTTAAAAGCTAATATCCACAATCAAGCAATCATGGAGTTTGGAGCTTTGCAATGTGTACCTCAAAATCCAAATTGCAATATTTGCGATTTGTCATATCATTGTGAAGCATTTATTCAAAAAAAAATAAAAGAATTGCCTTTTAAATCCAAAAAAGTAAAATCAAAAGTGCGAAATATTAATTTTCACTTATATATATATGAAAATCAAGTTTTTATGCACAAAAGAGAAAAAGGCGATATTTGGGAAGGTCTATTTGATTTTTATGATACTACTTTAAATAATGATAATTTGGATATTTGTGATAAAAAAATATTTCTTTTTTCAGAGAATGTAAAGCATATTCTTACACATCAAATATTAATGATAGAATTTTCAGTTTTTGAAATTAAAAATTTTAATGAAATATTTGTAAATAAAAATAATTTAGTACTTTTATCCTATAATGAAATAAATCAAGTAGGGAAACCTATTGTAATTTATAATTTTATAGAAAAAAATAAACATTTAATTTTCAAAAAAGATGTCAGT